>UQJE01000024.1 GCA_900541345.1 uncultured Blautia sp. | reverse complement strand
GTGTTAGCTGCACCGTAACAGGTGTAAAAGGACATGCAGGAGAAAAAGGCAGATTAGTTGCAGAAGTATTTGACGAAAACGGCAAACAGACTGGTAGTGCAACGTCCGGTCAGATTGAAGTGCGTGAGCCAAGTTATAAATATGATTTACAGACATATATGTCTGTCCCGGCAGTTTGGGAAGGCGATGTGCCTTTGCGTATGGTTTGTATTCCGGAAGATGCGGACCACCCCTACGGTACAGAAGAGATTCCGCTGGAGATTGTGGACATCAAGGTGGATAAGAACCTGCTTGAAGTACAGGGGTGGGAAAACGGATACGTACATGTAGAAAGTAGAAGTCCTGTGGATCGAAGTGTTACGCTGACACTGACTTATAAACGCTTGGACAATGTTCTGGCTACACATCTTTGCGGAGTGTATCTATTTGGTAAAGAGTATTACGGAACATTACGAAGTGACGGTGAGCTGCGGTTTTATTATACAGTGAAGCCTGGAGAAACGGTAGAGGCAGAAGCTCTGGTTAATCGTTGGAATTATACCGAAGATGGTGGAGAACCAATAGTAGATGCGTTTAAAGATTTTTATATTGACTGGAGTATCATCGAAGGTGAGGACGTAATCACGATTGAACGAAATAAAGAAAACGACAGAAGTTTATATCTAACAGCAAATGATGATGCAGATGGACAGGAAGCATATGTGAAAGTGCGTGTCATGCACCTGAATGAGGAGGGAGAAGCGGAAGAGATAGCCTTGAAAGGCGGCAGTCTGTACATGAAGGTAAAGATTGATAAAAGACCGTATAGAAGGCTGCGAAGAGGTGATGATGAAAAGCTTTACTATTATGTAGATGGTAAATTAGATACCGAATTTGAAGGCACTATGAGATATGGCGGTGATGATTTCTATATCAAAGATGGAACCGTTGCAACAGATATAAATGGTCTGCATTTTGTGACGGAAGGATATGAAGAAGGAACATCAGAAGAAAAAGTATTTTCTAATACCTTCTGTTTCTTTAAAGACGGACAGGTAGATGAAGACTTCGAAGGTCTTACCGAATATGATGGTGCGAAGTTCTACGTTAAAGATGGTGTAGTTGTAAAAGATATGAATGGTCTGTATCTTGTAAGCGGCGCAGATGATGAGACAACCACGGACGACAAATTCTACTTTTTCTCCAATGGACAGATTCAGAGTGAATACAAAGGACTTGCTTTATATGACAATGAATGGTTCTATCTGGAAAATGGTTACTTAGATACCAATACAAATGGAATCGTAGAGCATGACGGAGGTAAGTTTATTGTTGCAGTCGGCAGGATTGCAAAAGAAGCCAATGGTTTGTGGCAGGATCCAAAAGATAAAAAATGGTACTTTGCAGCCAATGGACAGATTCAGACCCAGCACACGGGTGTGGCAGGATATGATGGAAAACTGTTCTATGTTATCAAGGGAGAACTTGCGACAGATTACAAGGGTACGATTAAATATAAAGGCGTTGTTTATGAGGTAATAAACGGACAGTTGTATAAGAAGAAATAGAGATGATATGATTATGTAAAACGGCGGGGACTCCCGCCGTTTTACGTTATATAAGCAGCGTAAGATTTTCAAGGTAAGTACAATGCCTGAGGAAGTAGGCAAATTCAACAGGAAAACTTCTTTATAAATAGCATGGAAAGAGCGTAAAAACAGATGACAAATCCTTCCTTTTTGTTGTATAATTGTGCTATAAAATAAAGAAATCAATTTGTGCAATATATAAAAAATATATAAAATCCAGATTGAAGCGTTGTAAAAATGCTCAATCACAACAAAGCAAGAAGGAGGAAACGTAAATGAGACATGGAAAACAGACAGCTGCTTTCCTTTTGACAGCGGCAATGGTAATGGGCAGCAGCCCGGCAGTTGTATTCGCAGAAGACCTGCAATCAGGAGCAGAACAGGAAGCAGCTGCGACAGGAGCTTTAGCTGAATCAGAGCTTACTTCCGGTGAGCAGGAAAGTACAGAGCAGACAGGTGAAGCCGTACTTCCGGAAGATAATCTTCTTTCTGCCGGTTCAGCGCAGGAAGAACCGAAAAAAGAAATACCGCAGGACAAAGCAGAATCCGGCATCACAGAAATCCCTATCATAAGCGAATGGCAGGGAGAAACGGAAGAACTGTGGAGCTGGGTATATATCGAGCAGGAACAGAAGTTTACCCTTGATGAAGCGTACGCAGAAGTATTTAAAAACCATGAAATCAAATGGCACTGGGAGTCTGTCGAAGCGAAATCAGAATCCGCCGTACAGCTAAAACCGAGTGCAGATGGTGTTAGCTGCACCGTAACAGGTGTAAAAGGACATGCAGGAGAAAAAGGCAGATTGGTCGTAGAAGTATTCGATGAAGCAGGCAAACAGACCGGAAGTGCAGCGTCCGGGCAGATTGAGGTGCGGGAGCCAAGTTATCAATACGATTTACAGCAATTTATGCCTGTTAAGGCATGCTGGGAAGGTGATGTGCCTTTGCGTATGGTTTGTATTCCGGAAGATGCGAATCACCCCTACGGTACAGAAGAAATTCCATTGGAGATAGTGGACATCAAGATCGATAATGAACATTTATTGGAAGTAGAGAACTGGGAAAATGGATATGTACATGTAAGTAGTAGCAGTGCTCTTGGTTGGAGTACTACGATGAGGCTGACATATAAACGTCTGGATAATATTTTGGAAACTCATTTTTTTGAAGTTTATCTGTTTGGAAAACAGAACTTCGGAAAACTGGTGAGTCGGGGAAATGTCAGCCCACTTGGACCTATAGTAAAGCCGGGCGCAACCATAAATGTGGAGGCGTCGGTTGGTTATTGGAATTATGCTCCAGACGGCAGCGATCCAACTATTGAGCATTTTCCGGATTTTTATGCGGAGTGGACAATCCTTGAAGGTGAGGATGCAATTAAAATTGAACAGGATAAAGAAAATAAGGCGAGCATATATTTGACGGCAAATGAAGATGCAGATGGTCGGGAAGTAAAGCTGGAAGCACGCATCATGCATCTGAATGAAGAGGGCAAGGCAGAAGAAATAGAAATAAGAGATGATATGGAGGTGACGATACAGATTGATAAAAGACCGTATAGACGGTTAATATGGGATTCTACCGGTAAGGGCAAGTATTATTATTATGTAGATTATAAAGTGGATACGGAATATGAAGGAATTATTATAGATGATTATGGACCCTACTACTATATTAAAGATGGTACTGTTGCAACAGAGATAAACGGTCTGCATTTTGTGACAGAAGGATATAAAGAGAGAATGTCAGATGAGAAAGTATTTTCTAACACATTCTTTTTCTTTAAGAATGGTCGGGTAGATGAAGAGTTTGAAGGTCTTATCGAATATAATGGTGCGAAGTTCTATGTTAAAGATGGTGTAGTTGCAAAGGATATGAACGGTTTGCATCTTGTAAGCGGCACAGATGATGAGACAACCACAGACGACAAATTCTACTTCTTCTCCAATGGACAGATTCAGAGTGAATACAAAGGACTTGCTTTATATGACAATGAATGGTTCTATCTGGAAAATGGTTACTTAGATACCAATACAAATGGAATCGTAGAGCATGACGGAGGTAAGTTTATTGTTGCAGTCGGAAGGATTGCAAAAGAAGCAAATGGACTGTGGCAGGACCCGAAAGATAAAAAATGGTACTTTGCCTCTAACGGACAGATTCAGACCCAGCACACCGGTGTGGCAGGCTATGATGGAAAGCTGTTCTATGTTATTAAGGGAGAACTTGCGACAGATTACAAGGGTACGATTAAATATAACGGTGTTGTTTATGAGGTGATAAACGGGCAGTTGTATAAGAAGAAATAAGAATATTGGTATGATTATGTGAAACGGCGGGGACTCCCGCCGTTTTAATTTTGCAAAAAAGGTAACATAGTCGCGATTTTCTAACATATTAAAGTGAATAATCCAGAAGAAAAATTCGAGGAGGTGTTCCCATGACGGAAATTATTACATATATACAGGCGAACTGGACCGTCTGGCTCTCCTTTTTTGATACCGTAAATGAAGGGGAACAGCGGGGAAAATCTGCGAAATACGAAAGGAGGTTTTGAAAATGGAAAAGAAAATACAAAGAAACTTTTAAAACACTATCCGTATGTGTATTGCCCGGATTTGGGAAGCAGATTTACAAAATATGCAAATTCCAAAGTGGACAGGCAGAGTAACTTCCAGTTCTCTGAATGTGCGCCAGTGGGCAGGAACGGAATATCCGAAACTGAAATCCCGCCCGGAGCTTTCCCGTGGAAAGACAGTGGAAGTGTGTGATACGGTAAAAGCGGAGGGCGGAGAAAACTGGTATTATGTGAGGATAGATGGAAGGATTTATGGGGTTGTGTGCGGGAAGTACATAGAAAGGATTTAGAGCTTTCTTTATAAAGGAAAACGTGGTACTCTGGGAATATAAGAGAATAGTTTTTTATTGGGAGATTTACAGCAGAAAAATGCTTGAAAATAAATGATTTTAGGAGGAGCAAGAAGGAGTTTACTTATGAAAACAGAAAAGAAATAGAAAAACAGTATATACATGACAGTGAGTTTACAGGCTTTGAGTATGATTATGATAAAAGAGAAATCAGGATTTTTTGTGACAATTACTATCCAAATGAAAGAAACCGTCTGTTTTTCAGAAATGTTATATTTTGCGAGATGCAAAGCTGCGAATTTTGGGGTATGGGAAATGCGGTTCATGGAATATGGGTAGAAGAAAATACAAAACATATAAAAGATTTAATGAAAAAATTTGAAGAAGGCAAACAACCAGATGATATATGTCGTTTGGTAGATGAAACAAAATATCTGGAAATAGGACTGCTGCTTAATTCAGGAGATACCATGTTGATTATCTGCGAAAGTTTGTGCTGGGAGAAGGAGAGCCTGGATAAAAAAATTGCGGATAAAAAACATAGAACAGGTTTGCGGCTGAGGTTTGATAAGGAGGTTGACAATGAAGTATCCCTGACATGAGGAGGAAAATCTGAGATGGATAAAAATGTAAAGTACGTAAAAGATGTCTGGAAATGGAAAGAGGAAGATAATACGTGGCAGAACAGAAATATTAAAAGAATAAGCCGGGGGATTTATCTGATTTCCGGAATGATACTTGCAGCGGCGTGCATAAGTGCTTGCAGGATTCGTACAATGCCGGTTTCCGTCTGGCTTTTGGTAATTACAGTTCTGCCGTTATTTCTCTGGGGGTATGTTTTTATTTTTGGACTGGACGTAGTATATTGTGCACGGATTCCGAAAAATGCAGATTCTCAGTGGAGAAAATTTCATATGCGTTTTCCGGCGTTTGCAATGCTTGCGCAGATAGTGGTATTTGGTCTGTACATTTTTCTGGGGAAAAACAGAGCGGTTACGGTAGATGCTTTTAAATTGTTTATCCTTTCTTTTTGTATTCATGCAGTTGTGTTTTTTCTATTTTTTGTGCGGACAGGGAAAAAGATGCGGACATTAGATAACCTGTTTTTTGTATTTCTCTGGACAGGAATTATGATATATCCGTTTGTACATAGTGTTTGTTATGCAGCGGGACAGCCGATGGAAAACTATGAAGCAAGGATTGCAGATACAGAAGCGGCTCGAAATAAAGGAGCAGATGACAGGTACTATTTTACAGTGGAATTTGAAGACGGAAAACAGAAAGAAATAGAAGTGTCCGGATATACTTACTACAGTAATTATATGAATGATGTTTTTTATGTGGACAAGGCGGAATCTTTTGCGGGAATCCGTTTTATTGACTGGCAGGGAAAAGAAACTCCCGTACTTTTTAACGAGTTTTTCATGGCTGCGTTCCTAGGATGTATTGTTTCACTGGTGCAGTGGTCCGGGAACAGAAGAGGAGGAAATACACGTATTGGCTATGAAGTGGAATTGCTTGAGGAGAGAAGAGAAAAATCCAATCCGTTTTTTAACAGAAATAAACTCAGAAAAAAAGAAATACGGCATACTGGATTATCAGATATAAAAGGAATATATTTCTGTCAGATGCAGGGTTTGTTTCAATTGGGCGTACTTGTTCTGTATGGTGCTTTCAGTCTGTTTAACAGAGGGACACGTTATCGAAATATAGAAAAAATTCTGATAGTCTGGATTGTGGCGGGAATCATAATTCGAATGGGTGTAGAGTGTTATTATGGTATTTTTGTAAAAAATGAAATGGTACCGGGGCGTTTTTCCAAGTATCCGTGGAAGCCGTTTACGTATACAGGAGCGCAAAGGCTTGGCGCAATGCCTGTAACGGATATGTACGGTGAAAAAGAGGAAGTGTTTCACCATTTTATGAAGTCCTGCAAAAAACAGGCATATAAATTCTGGAATTTTTATCATCTTCAGGAGGAAGAGGATACTTGTTTTTGGGTAAGAGAAGGAAACGGACTGGATATTTTTTCATGTTTTTATGTACGGGAGCTGGAAGATGAGCATATGGAAAAAATGAATCGGATTTTTCGGAAATTTATGGAGGAATACCTGGGAAATCCGGTAACAAAAATGTCGATATATTTTACCTTTATCATATGTGTGGAGAAAGAAAATTCCTGTTTTCACAGAATGATAAATAAAGCAGTTATTCAGGGAAATGGAAGATACCGGCTGCCTGTAGGAGTCGTTTTGGAGGAAAAAGAAGTCCTGATTAGTCCGCAGATTTCAGGAAAAGGTATCAGGGAGTATAACAAAATGAAAAGAGAGTTTAGAGAAATGATAAAGAGATAGTGGAAGCAGGAGGAATATCTATGTGGAATGACATCAGAGATGAAAAAACACTGGAAGAATTTATGGAAAGTATGGATTTTTTTCATGACAGTTGTATGAAAGAAATGAAATATGTAAGCGGTGCATATGTTGAGGAAGATTTGGGGATGTATCCTGTGAATGACAGGAGGATTTTAAACGTTATCATACAGCGTCAGTATGAAGAAAATTCTATGATTGAAATGGAGTTTTCCGGAATGAAATATTTGCATCTAAAACCTGTGGTGGAAGAATGGACAGGGGAAATCAACGATGCCACTATGATTTTAAAAGAAGACCGTGTATATTGGTGTGACTGCTGGGGGTTTACAGAGGAGACAATAAAAGAATATACGGGAACTGTAATCTGTGCAGAAAAAGTCAGATGGCGGTCTGTAGAAGGACATATGGGAAATGAGGAGTTTTTCCGGTCGGTTGTTTCGTGATAAGTAAATCTGATGAAGATTTATCATTTACGCGGCTATTCGACCGAATATTACAAAAAAAACTGCTTGGCTTCCCCGGATCTATATCTAAAAAATGGAACACATTAAGATTATTGACGTGGGGATAATAAAAACACATAATATGATAGATAAATCTATATCAAAAGCCGAAGCAGTTGTTTCCAAAATGGAAACAACTGCGGCAGATGATAAGCGATACAATACAAACGATTATAATCTGGACGCTATTATTGATGTAGGATATCGTGTTCATTCTAAAAAGGCTACGATGTTTCGCATTTGGGCAAATCGGGTATTAAAAGAATGGTTATGTGATGGATGATGCACGTTTGCGAGAACCGGAAAACCTCTTTGGTAAAGACTATTTTGAGGAGCAGTTGGAGCGTATTCGCGACATTCGTTCCAGTGAATGCCGTTTTTATCAAAAATCACGGATATTTACGCTCAGTGCAGTGTTTCGATGTAGTGCTGCCTTTTCTTCAAACAGAGACGATGTTGGAAAAAGCTGCTTTTGATGTAATCCGTCAGGCATCAGAGGAGAATGTGATTTACACAGAAGAAATTAGAAGAAATAATTTTAAAATATAAGTTGCAAAACCCGTCCGTACAAGTGCTATAATGTACGTATAAGTACAGGCTTCAGGCTTGAAAGGAGAAGGGAAATATGCTTGAGAAATTAAAAGAAGAGGTTTACAGGGCGAATATGGAATTGCCGAAATACGGTCTCGTTACATTTACATGGGGAAATGTAAGCGGAATTGACAGAGAAAGCGGACTTTTTGTAATTAAGCCAAGCGGCGTGGATTATGATAAGCTGACGCCGGAAGATATGGTTGTAGTAGATTTGGAGGGAAATCGTGTAGAAGGAAAATATAATCCTTCTTCTGACACTCCTACACATGTAGAGCTTTATAAGGCTTTCCCGGAGATTGGCGGAATTGTACATACCCATTCTTCCTGGGCAACAAGCTGGGCGCAGGCAGGGCGTTCTATTCCATGTTATGGAACGACACATGCAGATTATATTTACGGAGAAGTTCCATGTGTGCGTAATCTCACAAAAGAAGAAATTGACGAGGCATATGAGAAAAACACAGGAGTTCTTATTGCAGAGTATTTTAAAGATAAGGATTATAATGCAGTTCCGGCAGTTCTCTGTAAAAATCATGGACCGTTTACCTGGGGAAAAGACGCGCACGAGGCAGTACATAATGCAGTTGTGCTGGAAGAGGTTGCAAAGATGGCTTCCCGCTGTGAACAGATTAACCCGGAGGTGAAACCTGCACCGCAGGAGCTTCAGGATAAGCATTATTACAGAAAACATGGTGCAAACGCATATTACGGTCAGGTGCTGTAGGGAGGAAAATATATGGAAGAAATCAGACTTGGGACAATTGGTTCCGGCGTAATTGTGCATTCCATATTAGATGGAGTGGCGCAGACAGAAGGAATCCGCTGTGCTGCTGTTTATTCAAGAACAGAGGAAAAAGGAAAAGCTCTGGCAGACGCTTATGGTGTTAAAAAAGTTTATACAGATATGGATGAGTTCCTTCAGGACGAGGAAACAAATTTTATTTATATTGCAACACCAAATCTTCTGCATTATGAACAGGTAAAAAGAGCTTTAACAGCCGGAAAAAATGTAATCTGCGAAAAACCGTTCTGTACAAAAGCTTCTCAGGCAAGGGAGCTTACAGAACTGGCAGAGGAGAAAGGACTGATTCTTGTAGATGCAGTTCCTCCTGCATTTCTTCCAAATATGGAAATTTTAAAAAGAGAGCTTCCCAAAATAGGAAAGATTCGTCTTGTAATGTCTAATTACAGTCAGTATTCCAGCAGATATGACCTCCTGTTAAAAGGAGAAGTTCCAAATATTTTCAATCCGGAATATGGCGGCGGCTGTCTTATGGATATTAATTTTTATAATGTTTATATAAATGTTGCGCTGTTTGGCAAACCGGAAAAATATGTATATTATCCAAATATTTTTAAAAATCTGGCAGACACTTCCGGGATTATGGTAATGCAGTACGATGGATTTGTCAGTGAAGCTGCAGGGGCAAAAGATACCTGGGGAACGAATTATATTCAGATAGAGGGAGAAAAGGGTTATATTTATGTAAAAGGCGGAAGTAATGCCCTCTCTGAAATCAAAGTCGTTACAAAGGAGAAAGAAGAAGTCTTTAATGAGCAGACCAGCGATAATCGTTGGTTAATGGAAATCCAGAATATGACAAAACTTTTGCTTGCAGAAGACAGAAATATATTGAAAGAGAGACTTTCTGTAATGGAAGATGTTATGGAAGTTCTGGAAAATGCAAGAAAGGCAGCAGGTATTTTCTTTCCTGGGGATTGAACAGAAAAAACTGAAATATGAATAAAAGATAAAAGATGGCTGTTGGTTAATGCCGATTTGGGGGCTTTAAATTTTAAATACGAATCTCCTATAGAAATCAGTATTTTTTATACTTGATTTTCTGTGGGAAATTCGTATTTTTTTATGCGATAGGAAACACAAAAGATTCCCCTTGCTATCTTCCCTGAAAAACTTTACAATACAATAATAAAAGAAACTACAGGAAAACGAAAGCCCTGCGGGCAGTTAAAGATAAAACAAGAGGAGAATTACATGATTGAATTAGGAACAAAGCAGAAATTGCTTGTAGTAAAAAAAGTAGAGTTTGGAGTATATCTTGCAGAGGATAAAAATGCAGATGCAAAGGACAGGGTTCTTCTTCCGGGAAGACAGGTTCCGGAGGGAACAAAAGAGGGAGATGAGCTTACTGTCTTTCTTTATAAGGATTCTTCTGACCGTCCTATTGCGACTACAAAAGAGCCGCTTATTATGTTGGGAGAGACAGCTGTTCTTAAAGTAAAACAGGTTACAAAAATCGGGGCTTTTCTTGACTGGGGGCTTGAGAAAGATCTGCTTCTTCCTTACCATGAGCAGACGCTTCGTGTGAGAGAGGGAGAAGATTGTCTAGTTGCTCTTTATCTTGACAAGAGCAGCCGTCTTTGTGCGACGATGAAGGTATATCATTATCTTTCCAAAAGAACTCCTTATGTGGCAGGAGATCAGGTAAAGGGAAGAGTTTATGAAATCAGTCAGAAATTCGGCGTATTTGTTGCGGTAGACGATAAGTATTCTGCGCTGATTCCTGCAAGGGAGGCAGCAGGAAAATATCGTCCGGGAACGATTCTGGATCTTCGTGTCACAGAAGTAAAAGAAGACGGAAAAATGAATGTAAGCGACAGGCAGAAGGCATATCTTCAGATAAACGAAGATGCAGAAATGGTAATGAGCGTTATCGATGAGTTTGCAGGAATCCTTCCGTTTGATGATAAGGCTTCTCCGGAAGTGATAAAGAGAGAATTTGGACTGAGTAAAAATGCTTTTAAACGCGCAATCGGACATCTTCTGAAAGAAAAGAAAATTGAAATCAGAGAGCGCCGTATTTACAGGCTGTAAGAGATAATGGAGGAAAATTAAGTGAATTTTACACACTTACATGTGCATACAGAATACAGCCTTTTGGACGGTTCCAATAAAATAAAGGAATACGTGGCAAGGGTAAAAGAGCTTGGCATGGACAGCGCTGCAATTACAGACCACGGAGTGATGTACGGCGTCATTGATTTTTACCGCGCGGCAAGGGAAGTGGGGATTAATCCCATTCTGGGCTGCGAGGTATATGTGGCTCCGGGCTCCCGGTTTGATAAAGATACAGGAACAGGAGAAGACCGTTATTATCACCTTGTTCTTCTTGCGGAAAACAACAAAGGTTACAGCAACCTTATGAAAATCGTGTCAAAGGGTTTTGTAGAAGGGTTTTATTATAAACCGCGAGTGGATATGGAGCTTCTTCGGGAGTATCATGAAGGTATTATTGCATTAAGTGCCTGCCTTGCAGGAGAAGTATCGCGGTATCTTACAAGAGGAATGTATGAAGATGCAAAAGCGGCGGCATTAAGGTATCAGGATATTTTCGGAAAAGGAAATTTTTTCCTTGAACTTCAGGATCACGGGATTTCAGAGCAGCAGGAGGTAAACCGTCAGCTTCTTCGTATGCATCAGGAAACAGGAATTGACCTTGTGGCGACAAACGACGTTCATTATACAACGGCAGAGGATGCAGAACCCCACGATATTCTCCTTTGTCTCCAGACTGGTAAAAAACTGGCAGACGAGGACAGAATGCGCTATGAAGGCGGACAGTATTATGTAAAGTCGCCGGAAGAAATGGAGCGGCTTTTTCCATATGCACTGGAAGCATTGGAAAATACCCATAAAATTGCAGAGAGATGCCATGTGGAGATTGAATTTGGCGTGACAAAGCTTCCAAAATACGATGTGCCTGAGGGATATACATCATGGGAATACCTGAATAAGCTTTGCTTTGACGGACTTTCCGAAAGATACCATCCTGTAACGCAGGAACTGAAAGACAGGTTGGAGTATGAACTTTCCACTATCAAAAATATGGGATATGTAGATTATTTCCTTATTGTGTGGGATTTTATTAAGTATGCCAGAGATAATGACATTATGGTAGGGCCGGGACGAGGTTCTGCTGCGGGAAGCCTTGTAGCATACACCCTTGGAATCACTCAGCTTGACCCTATTCGCTATGATTTGCTTTTCGAGCGTTTCTTAAACCCGGAACGAGTTTCCATGCCTGATATTGATGTGGACTTTTGCTTTGAACGTCGTCAGGAGGTGATCGATTATGTGGTGCGAAAATACGGAAAAGACCGTGTAGTACAGATTGTAACATTCGGAACCCTTGCTGCCCGCGGTGTTATTCGCGATGTGGGGCGTGTCCTTGATATGCCGTACGCACAGGTGGACGTGATTGCCAAAATGATTCCTCAGGAGCTGAATATTACAATAGATAAGGCTCTCGACATGAATCCGGAGCTTAAAAAAGCTTATGAGGAGCAGGAGGAAATTCATTATTTAATCGATATGGCAAAGCGCCTTGAGGGTCTTCCGCGCCATACCTCCATGCACGCTGCCGGTGTTGTCATAAGCCAGAAGGATGTAGATGAATATGTGCCGCTTTCCAAGGCGCAGGATGGTTCTATTACCACACAGTTTACTATGACGACACTTGAGGAACTGGGACTTCTGAAAATGGATTTCCTTGGGCTTCGTACTTTGACGGTAATTCAGGATGCAGTAAGGCTTGTGGAAAAAGATACAGGCATAAGTCTTGATATGCAGAAGATTGATTATAATGACAAGAAAGTTCTCGATTCTCTTGGCACCGGTCATTCGGAAGGTGTGTTCCAGCTGGAAAGCGGCGGAATGAAAAACTTCATGAAGGAGTTAAAGCCGCAGAGCCTTGAGGATGTAATTGCGGGAATTTCTCTTTACCGTCCCGGTCCTATGGATTTTATTCCCCAGTATATCAGAGGGAAGAACCGCCCGGATACGATAAAGTATGACTGCCCGCAGCTTGAACCTATTTTGAAGCCCACCTACGGATGTATCGTATATCAAGGTGCGACTCGTTCCTGGTTTAAATAAACAAAGACCAGGCACATTATAAAAATAATGGAGAACTGCAATTTCGAAGTAAGGAATGATAAGGTAACGCTTTGAAACTTACTCTTTAATACTCCGACTAGCATCATATATGGAAACATTAGGTGTTAGAAGCTCGGTGAAGTCGGCAGAAGCAGACCTAAGTTAAAGAAATCATCAAGTAAGGTTGGTACAAAAGAGACCAGAGTCCACCTGCCAGGAAAGATGAAAATATGAGATATGGTCTGTGATATGTCGGAAGTCTATAAAGTTTCTATGGTGAGTATGTCATAACGACTGACAAACTCGAGAATTTAAAGGATCTAGATACAACTGTGTGGAAACATACAGGGCCGCTCGTAACGGTGTTGGTGTGGTAAAGTAAGAATCTTGGTTATGAAATACCATGATGTGTTACAGGCACATCTAAGCTAACAGGTCTATATTGAGCACCTAAGGAAACTATGTACAGATAGAAATTGTGGAACGAGGAAAGATATCGAGTATCTGAATGAAATAAGTTGGATATAAACTGACGAAGAAAAATAAGCAGTTGAATCGGTGTTGAAAAGTAGTGTTCGAACCAGTGAAGTTCCTGTAATGGGAATAGAGGAATGGGCACAAGTCGCTGTAGTTTTTATAGATTTAAAATAAAGAAAATTTATTCATTCAAATACAATAGGGATTTCGTGTATGACTAAAAAGGCTCACGTTCCAATCGAAAGAAAGGAAGTGAGAACCCTATGCCTAAAGAAAAAGTAAAACGCATTGATAGTTTGAGACATAATGAATATTACGGTATGCAGAATACTTTTGATGAACTTTATAGCGAAAGCATAAAGGGCTCAAAATTTCATAATCTGATGGATATTGTTCTTGAAGAAAATAACATCTTGCTTGCCTATCGCAATATCAAAGCAAATGGAGGAAGTAAAATTCCGGGTACAGATGGTTTGTCTGTCAAAGATATAGAGAAAATGAAGCCGCAGCAGGTGGTAGAAAAGGTAAGATTTATTTTGAGAGGAAGTCGGCATGGATACAGACCAAAAGCTGTAAGAAGAAAGGAAATTTTAAAACCAAACGGCACAACAAGACCACTTGGAATTCCGTGCATCTGGGACAGACTTATACAGCAGTGTATCAAACAGGTCATGGAGCCAATCTGTGAAGCTAAATTCTCTGAAAATAGTTATGGATTTCGCCCAAGTCGTTCTGTGGAAAATGCGATAGCAAGAACCTACAGATTGTTGCAAATGTCCAACCTTCACTATGTTATTGAATTTGACATCAAAGGATTTTTTGATAATGTAGATCATAGCAAGTTGATAAAACAGATATGGTCGTTAGGGATACAGGATAAAGAGCTGATTTATGTAATCAAAAGAATTTTAAAAACTCCTGTTAAGATGCCGGAAGGGTATCTGGTAACTACGGAAAAGGGAACATCGCAGGGCGGGATTCTATCTCCGTTGTTGGCTAATATTGTACTCAATGAGTTAGACCATTGGGTGGAAAGTCAATGGCAGTACAGCAGGGTGACAGATAACTACAGTCAAAAACCACAAAGGAATGGAACGGTAGACAGATGTCATGGATATAGAGCAATGCGAG
Organism: uncultured Blautia sp.; assembly: GCA_900541345.1. GTDB lineage: Bacteria > Bacillota > Clostridia > Lachnospirales > Lachnospiraceae > Blautia_A. The sequence goes on along the minus strand of UQJE01000024.1, from coordinate 14,529 downwards.
AATCCACAAAGCTAAAAGAAATGTGGATTGTGAGATATGCAGATGACTTTCGAATTTTCTGTAAAACGAGAGGCGATGCAGAAAAGACAAAAATAGCGATTGAAAAATGGCTGAAAGACCGATTAAGACTTGATGTATCTCAGGAAAAGACTCGAATTGTAAACACCAGACAAAGGAGTATGGAATTTTTAGGATTCAATATCAAAGTTCATAAAAAAAGAAAGGATTCAAAATACGTTGTAGATTCACATATCAGTGAAAAAGCCCTTAAAGCTAAAGGGGAAAAGTTAACAAACCAGGTTAAGGTATTTTGTAAATACAAAGACTCAGATCAAGGTGTAAAAGAATTGGTAATCTATAATGCGATGGTGCTGGGAATCCAGAACTACTACAGAATAGCAACAAATGTAGCAGGCGATTTGAATCACATTCAGCAGCGCGCCTATAGAATTATGTATAATAGATTAAATACGCAGAGTGGAAATGCATTACGGAAGGAAGGCAGAGCACTCACAGGGCTGGAAAAGCAGCGGTTTGGAAAATCAAAATCGCTCAGATATATGGCGGGAACGAAAGAACCAATATATCCAATTTATTGTATCCAGTTTAAAACTCCAATGGCATTAAATCGAAGAATTTGCCCTTATACCGTTGAGGGAAGAGCAGCGATACATGACAAACGGAGAATAAACGGAAATCTTATGCACCAACTTATGAGTCGGAAGATAAATAGTGGCAGTATAGAATATTATGACAATCAAATATCACTGTACAGTGCCCAATGGGGAAAATGTTATATTACAGACAGAGAATTTCAAAGTCTGGAGGAAATACATTGCCACCATAAAATTGCTAAAAGCAAAGGTGGTACAGATGGATATAATAATTTGGTCCTCGTGGACAAAGATGTCCACATACTGATACATGCCATGAATTTAGAAGTTGTCAAATATTACTTGGAAGTACTGAAGATAAAGGCTGTTGAACTTAGAAAAATCAATAGATTAAGACAGATTTTAGAGCTGCCAGTTATTGTGAAAAGGAAAAAGAGCCTTAGTCTTAGTTATCATTACGAATAGAAAAAGAGTTGATTTAGGTTATTTGAATAGAATGAATAAAAGCTGCAACGATGGAACGCCGTGTGCAGGGAAACTTGCATGCACGGTGTGGAGTGGGGGAAAAACTGGGGATAATATCAAAGGTTTACCTATCACTATAGCAAGTTATGCAGATTGTGCGGAATCTTGCCGGATATACTCTGGGAAGAAGCGATCTTGTGCGCCGTGCCATGTCAAAGAAAAAGGCATCTGTCATGGAAAAAGAGCGTCAGAACTTTGTTTACGGAAATGAGGAGGAAGGTGTTCCTGGCTGTATTGCAAACGGAATTCCGGAAAAAACAGCAAATAAGATTTATGATGATATGATTGATTTTGCGAAATATGCCTTTAATAAGTCTCATGCGGCAGCATATGCAGTTGTTTCTTATCAGACTGCGTACTTGAAATATTATTATCCGGTAGAATTTATGGCTGCTCTTATGACTTCCGTGATTGAAATGCCTGCGAAGGTGGCAGAATATATCTATGTGTGCCGTCAGATGGGAATTACAATCCTGCCGCCTGATATTAATCGTGGAATGTACGGATTTTCTGTTGATAACGGCGCTATCCGATACGGTCTTTCCGCAATTAAAAGCGTAGGGCGTCCTGTAATCGAGAGCATTGTAAAAGAGCGGGAAGAAAACGGAGATTATACAAATCTTCAGAATTTCATAGAGAGAAACCTGGAGCAGGTCAATAAACGTGCAATTGAAAACTTTATAAAAGCAGGAGCGCTTGACTGCCTGGAAGGAAACCGCCGTCAGAAAATGATGACATTTGCCCGGATTGTAGACGGAATCAACCAGGATAAGAAAAACACAATGGCAGGCCAGCTTAGCTTCTTTGACATTGTAAGTGAGGAAGAGAAAAAAGAATTTGAAATCCGTATGCCGGATTTGGAGGAATTTGATAAAGAAACGATACTTGCTTTTGAAAAAGAAGTTCTTGGTATTTATTTAAGCGGACATCCTCTTGAGGGATACCGTGATATTATGGAGAAAATGGCAACTGCCAGAACTGCCGATTTCCAGCAGGACGAGGAGACTGGGTTTCCAAAGGTTATAGACGGTCAAAAGGCAATTCTGGGAGGAATGATTACCGATAAAACTATTAAATACACAAAAAACAATAAGGTAATGGCATTTTTTACTCTGGAAGACCTTGTGGGAACCGTGGAGGTTGTTGTTTTTCCAAGAGATTATGAGAAGTGCCAGGTTCTCTTAAACGACGAAGAAAAAGTCTTTATACAGGGGCGTGTTTCTGCGGAAGATGACAGACCCAGTAAGCTGATTCTGGAAAAAATCCGTTCTTTTGAGGATATTCCGAGGGAATTATGGATACAATTCCCAGACAGAGAGGCTTACGGGGAAAAAGAGCAGGAACTTCTTGCAGATCTTAAGCAGTCGCCGGGAAAAGACAGCGTTGTGATTTTTCTTAGGGATGTAAAAGCGATGAAAAAGCTTTCTGCTGCATATCACGTAGAGATAACAGATTCATGGCTGGAATCCATGTGCAAAAAATATGGAGTTTCCAATGTTAAAGTTCTGCAAAGAGTGTTGAAGAATCTATAAAAATATGTAATATATGCGGGTTTTATGGAATTACTATTGAGTATTGATACGAAAATGATACCAAGAATAATTTTGTTCCTGAAAATAAGGTTGACTTTTATAGAAGAACAGCATATGATAATAGTAGCTAAGAAATGAGATAATTAAGCATGAACAAAAAACGAAAACCCCGGAAGTGTGCGAGACTTTCGGGGTTTTCTATTCCGTTTATGTAAGGCGGCTTAGACCTTTAGGCTGTTACTGCCAGTTGTTTTTGTCCAGCCATTTGCAAATATAGTAGCTAGCTATACCCGCTGTGACAGAAACAAGAAATGAGATAATTATTTCAAGCATGAACGACACCTCCTTTCTGCTGGAGGTTCGGCAGCAATAGAATTATATCATGCCAGGAAAGAAAAGGCGAGCAGGTTGTTATCAACCCACTTGTGGACGTGCAAAAGAAGTACGCCGAGGAAATGCGGCGTTTTGGGGCATTGTGCGGTCTGACATTCGATTCCAGATTAAAAGCCGGAGCAATGAAAGTTGAAAAACAGCAAGATGAAATTTATGAGAAATTTGGAATATAAGAATATAAGAGAAAGTAAAATGATTAATTTGAAGGAAAAGAGGAGAAAATAAGGGATTGACAAAGTAGCAGTTTACAGGTAAGGTGCTGTTGAAAGATATGCTATTTTGATACTGAAGTGATATGAAAAAATTATGCACTCCATGGAAAGAATGGAGAAATAGGATATTTTACCTGGAAATAGCATGAACTGGAGAATAAAAACAGTATAAAAAAAGTAAATCTTGTTCTGCAAAGAGTATTGAAAAACTTGTAAAAATGCTATACACTATAACCGAATATGTGTAGAACCTGACAGCGTCGATGTCCTTCTTATACCGGCGCTGGACTCAGAAGATGGAGGAAAGTAAAATGGCAGAAAAGAAGATTAAAACGATTGGTGTTCTGACCAGTGGCGGGGATGCTCCTGGAATGAATGCGGCAATTCGTGCGGTAGTTCGAAGAGGACTGAGCAGCGGATTAAATGTAAAAGGTATTTATAAAGGGTATAACGGACTTTTAAATGAAGAAATCGTAGATATGACTGCGAAGGATGTATCGGATACAATTGAAAGAGGCGGTACTGTTCTTTATACTGCACGTTGTACAGAGTTCCGTACAGAGGAGGGCCAGAGAAGAGGCGCTGAAGTTTGCAAGAAACACGGCATTGACGGTCTTGTTGTAATCGGTGGTGACGGTTCTTTTGCAGGAGCGCAGAAGCTGGCAAATCTCGGAATCAATACAATCGGCGTTCCGGGAACAATCGACCTTGATATTGCATGTACAGAATATACAATCGGTTTTGATACAGCTGTAAATACCGCAATGGAAGCCATTGACAAGGTACGTGATACTTCCACATCTCATGAACGCTGCAGCATTATTGAGGTTATGGGAAGAAACGCAGGATACCTTGCTCTGTGGTGCGGAATTGCAAACGGTGCAGAGGACGTTCTCATTCCTGAAAAATATGATTATGATGAGCAGCGACTTATTAACAATATTATTGAGAGCCGTAAAAAAGGTAAAAAACATCATATCATTATTAATGCAGAAGGTATCGGACATTCCGAAGCTATGGCACAGCGTATTGAGGCAGCTACAGGAATTGAGACACGAGCTACCATTCTTGGACATATGCAGCGCGGCGGAAGTCCTACATGTAAAGACCGTGTATATGCATCTATGATGGGTGCAATGGCAGTGGATCTTCTTTTGCAGGGTAAAACATGCCGTGTCGTAGGATATCGTCATGGAGAGTTTGTTGATTTTGACATTAACGAAGCTCTTGCAATGAAGAAAAATGTTTCCGAGTATCAGTGGGAAATCTGCAATTCACTTTCACACAATTACGACAAAAATACTGTAAAATAATATATATAATCATGGACATTCATAGTTTAATTAAAAAGTTTTACAAATTAAATACATCACAAATAATTACCCTTGGCTTTGCGGGGGTAATTTTTGTAGGCGGATTAATTCTCTGGATGCCGTTTTGTACGGTGCCCGGAGAGACCACCACCTTTACAGATGCCATGTTTACTTCTACTACTTGTATTTGTGTAACAGGGCTCGTAACGGTTGTAACGGCAACCCACTGGACAATAATCGGTAAGGTTGTGATACTGATACTGATACAAATAGGGGGAATTGGAGTTATCGCCCTTACAAACCTGATTTTTTTAAGTTTTCACAAGAAGATTTCCATGCGCAACAGGCGTATGATACAGGAATCTTACAATCTTGACCAGATGTCAGGACTTGTAAAGGTAGTAAGAAAAGTGGTATTTTGCGTTTTCGGTGCAGAGGCGGTGGGAGCATTTTGTTATTCTTTTTGTTTTGTTCCGCAGTTCGGGTTTGCAGAAGGAATTGTTCAGTCTGTTTTTACAGCAGTTTCTGCATTCTGTAACGCAGGTGTGGACATACTGGGAGAAACAAGCCTTGCGCCATATGTTCATAATCCTCTTGTGAACTTTACAACAATGGGTCTGATCATAGCGGCAGGTCTTGGATTTACGGTATGGTGGGACATCGGGGACAAGATAAAAAAAGCGGCAAAGAAAGAAATTTCTTTCCGAAGAATGTTTAAAACCCTGAGACTTCACAGCAAACTTGCGATTACGATGACGCTGGTTCTTATATTAGGCGGAACCTTTTTGATCTATCTTTTTGAGTATAAGAATCCGGAAACACTGCGGGGAATGTCTATAGGAGAAGGATTGATGGCAGCTGCATTTCAGTCTGTCACAACACGTACAGCAGGATTTTTTACCATCGATCAGACTGCTTTTGGTAATGCGACGATTGTGCTGTGTCTTGTTCTTATGTTCATCGGAGGTTCTCCTATGGGAACTGCCGGCGGTGTAAAAACAACAAGTATTGCAGTTATGTTTATGACACTTGTTTCAAATTTAAGAGGAAAAAGAGATGTGGAAGCATATGGAAGAAAGGTGCGGGAAAATTACATACGTTCTGCAGTTGTAGTAGTAGGCATCGGCTTTTCCACTCTTGTTATTATGACGTTGCTTCTGGCTGCTTCAGAGCATGGTGTGAAGCTTGAAGATATTGCATACGAAGTTACGTCTGCTCTTGGTACCGTAGGATTAAGCAGAAATCTTACGCCGAAACTTTCTACCGCAGGACGGTGGATTATTATTCTTACTATGTTTTTGGGAAGAATCGGACCGCTTACTCTCGGTTCGGCAGTAATTTCTCATTCTCAGAAAAGGCCGGAGAATACACATCTGGCAGAAGAAGATATTATGATTGGTTAAAAGCGGTATATACAGCTTTTGGAGGAATATAAAAGAATATGAGAGATAAATCTTTTGCAGTCATTGGTCTTGGACAGTTTGGAATCACGCTTGCAGAAACGCTTGCAGAGTCTAACAGTGATGTTCTTGCAGTAGATGTAAATGATGAAAAAGTACAGGAAGTTGCGGATAAGGTAACATATGCTGTAAGGGCAGATGTGCGTGAACCGGGAGTTTTGAAATCTCTGGGCGTGCAGAACGTAGATGTTGCTGTTATTTCTATTTCCGATAATATCGAGGCGAGCATTGTGGCGACGATGCAGGCGAAGGAGCTGGGTGTTCCTTTTGTTATGGCAAAGGCAACGAACGCTCTGCACGGACGCATCCTTGATAAGATTGGGGCAGATAAAGTAATTTATCCGGAACAGTCAATGGGATTTCGTACAGCAAAAAATCTGATGACAAATGGGTATGTGGATGTATTTGAGCTTTCTTCGGAATTCAGTATTGCAGAATTTAAAATACCGGACGATTGGGTAGGAAAATCTCTCATGGAGCTGAAAATTCGGGAAAAATACCGCATCAACGTTATCGGAATCAAACAAGACGAGCAGGTTGATGTAAACATCAGACCGGAGGAAGTTCTGAAAGAAGGCTGTTATATTATTGCGATCGGAAAAAACCAGGACTTAAATGCAGACCCTGCATTTATACGATAAATGGAGAAGTTTATGATTACAAGCGTAAATAACAGTCAGGTAAAAAATGTAATACAGTTAAATCAGAAGGCGAAGGCAAGACGCCAGCAGGGGCTTTTTACGGCAGAGGGAAGAAAAATGTTTCGGGAAGCTCCGGCAGACTGGATTTCCAGAGTTTACGTAGCGGAGTCTCTTTCGGAAGATGAAGAAATTCTGGGGAAAATAACAGCGGAGTCTCTTGAGTATGAAATTGTGGCTGATCCTGTGTTTCGTCAGATGAGCGATACGCGGACGCCCCAGGGTGTTCTTACTGTGTTGAAAAAACCTGTGTATACAGAAGAAGTTTTTTTTCGTGGTGAAAAGCCTTTTCTCATGGTTTTGGAGGATTTACAGGATCCGGGAAATGTGGGAACCATTTTCCGGACAGGAGAGGGCGCTGGTATTACAGGCGTTCTTCTCACAAAGACATGCGTAGATGTGACAAATCCAAAAGTGATCCGTTCCACTATGGGTTCTATATACAGAATGCCTTTTCTCTATATAGAAGATGTGGTATCATGGAAGGAGAAGCTTAAGGAAAAATCAGTCCGTACATTTGCAGCCCATTTAAAAGGGGAAAATTCCTATGACAGGGAATCTTACCTTGGGGGAACTGCATTTTTTATAGGAAACGAAGGAAAGGGACTTACGGATTCGGCGGCTGAAAGTGCAGACTGTCTGATACGGATTCCCATGTGCGGAGAAGTGGAGTCTCTCAATGCTGCTATGGCAGCAGGCATCCTGATGTATGAAGTTTCCAGGCAGCGCCGGGGCTGACGGAAGCTCTGCGGGGGAAATAAAGAGAAAGGGGGATTTTTATGGAACCGATGATATGGCTTGGAATTCTTGCTGTTCTTCTTATTATTGAGGCGATTACGGCAGGACTTACAACTATCTGGTTTGCAGGTGGCGCACTTGTAGCTGCCATTGCCGCATACTGTGGCGCAGGAGTTGTTCTGCAGTTTGTTTTATTTTTCGCAGTATCGCTTGTACTTCTTATTTTTACAAGACCTGTGGCAGTGCGGTATATGAATCACAATGTTGAGAAGACAAATGCAGAAAGCCTTTTGGGAAAAAAAGCAGTTGTGATCGAAAAAATTGATAATCTTGCCCAGACAGGGCATGTGAGGATACGTGACATAGAATGGATGGCGCGAACCTCGGATGACTCCGTGAAAATCCCGGAAAATGCGGTGGTTGAGATTGAAGAAATACATGGTGTAAAACTGATTGTAAAAGAAGTTAAGGAGGGTTAATTTATGGGTGGTATGATTTTTCTTGTAATTATTATTCTTCTGGCATTATGGATTTTAGCTTCTTGTATTCGCATTGTGCCGCAGGCATACGCGATTGTTCTGGAGCGCCTTGGGGCATACCGGGATACATGGGGAACCGGTATTCATTTTAAACTGCCGTTCATTGAGCGCGTAGCAAGAAAAGTAAATTTAAAAGAACAGGTTGTGGATTTTCCGCCGCAGCCGGTTATCACAAAAGATAATGTAACGATTCAGATTGATACGGTTGTATTTTTCCAGATCACAGATCCAAAGCTTTACGCATACGGAGTAGACAACCCGATTATGGCGATTGAAAATCTTTCTGCAACAACACTCCGAAATATTATCGGTGATATGGAACTTGATGAAACGCTGACTTCCCGTGAGGTAATCAACACAAAAATGAGAGCGTCTCTCGATGAAGCAACAGACCAGTGGGGCATCAAGGTAAACCGTGTGGAATTGAAAAATATCATGCCTCCGGCTGCCATTCAGGACGCAATGGAAAAACAGATGAAGGCAGAGCGTGAACGCCGTGAAGCAATTCTGATCGCAGAAGGCGAGAAGCGTTCTACGATTCTTGTTGCAGAAGGTAAAAAACAGTCGGCAATTCTTGACGCAGAAGCGGAAAAGCAGGCGGCGATTCTTCGTGCAGAGGCACAGAAAGAGCGCATGATCAAAGAAGCGGAAGGTCAGGCGGAAGCAGTGCTTAAAGTACAGAGTGCAACAGCAGAAGGTCTCCGCATGATAAAAGAAGCCGGCGTAGATAATGCAGTTCTTACGTTAAAGAGCCTTGAAGCATTTGGAAAAGCAGCGGACGGCAGAGCTACAAAGATTATTATTCCTTCTGATATTCAGGGAATCGCAGGACTGGCTGCTTCTTTAAAGGAAATCGTAGTAGACAAAGATGTAAAAGTGGAAAAGGCTCTGGAAAAAATGAAAGAGACAGATAATACAAAATAATGACTTGCAGGGAGGACAAAGCCATGAACTTAAAAGGCAGGAATTTTCTTACTTTAAAAGATTTTACACCGGAAGAAATCATGTATCTGCTGGATTTAGCAGCAGAATTAAAGGCGAAGAAAAAAGCGGGGGAGCTTCATGAATATCACAAAGGCAAAAATATTGCCCTGATTTTCGAGAAGACAAGCACAAGAACCCGATGTGCCTTTGAGGTGGCTGCCCATGACCTTGGAATGGGCAGTACATATCTTGATCCCACAGGTTCTCAGATTGGAAAAAAAGAGAGCATTGCAGATACAGCACGTGTTCTGGGACGCATGTATGATGGAATTGAGTACAGAGGCTTTGGACAGGAAATCGTGGAGGAACTTGCAGCTCATGCTGGCGTTCCTGTATGGAATGGTCTTACAAATGAGTATCATCCCACACAGATGCTTGCAGATATGCTTACCATCAGAGAGCATTTTGGCGGCTTAAAGGGAATCCGTCTTGTATACATGGGAGATGCCCGTTATAATATGGGAAATTCTCTTATGGTTGCCTGCTCTAAGCTTGGTATGCACTTTACTGCCTGCACAAATAAAAAATATTTCCCCAATGAGGAGCTGGTAGAGCAGTGCCGCCAGTATGCAGAAGCTTCCGGAGGAACCATTACCCTTACGGAAGACGTGGAAGCGGGAAGCAAAAATGCAGACGTTATTTATACAGATGTATGGGTATCTATGGGAGAGCCGGATGATATATGGGAAGAAAGAATCCATGACCTTACACCATATAAGGTGACAAAACAGGTTATGAGAAACGCAGGACAGAATGCGATTTTCCTTCACTGTCTCCCTGCATTCCATGATTTAAAGACAAAAATCGGAAAAGAGATGGGAGAACGCTTCAGCCTTACAGATATGGAAGTGACAGACGAAGTATTTGAATCTTCTCAGTCAAAAGTATTTGACGAGGCAGAAAACCGTATGCATACCATCAAAGCAGTGATGGCGGCAACACTGGGAGTGCCGGAGAAATGACGGATATTTTATATACAAAAGAGACAATTTCAAAAGCAGTACATACAAAATGGGCGGGCAAAACCGTCCATTTTGCAAAAGAAACAGATTCTACGAATTTATGGATAAAAAAACTTGAAAAAGACGGGGCGGAGCATGGAACGCTGGCTGTGGCGGAATTTCAGACTGCCGGAAGAGGCCGGTTTACAAGAGCATGGGAAGCGGAGGAGGGAACATCCGTTATGATGACGATTCTTCTCCGTCCTTCTTTTGCCCCGGAATACGCGCCCATGCTGACGCTTGTGATGGGGCTTTCTGTGGCACAGGCAGTGCGGAAACTGGGATTTTCCCCGGAAATCAAATGGCCCAATGATGTGGTGCTTTCCAAAAAGAAAATCTGCGGGATTTTAACAGAAATGGGTCTTAACGGTTCAAAAATCCGATATGTTGGAATTGGAACCGGCATTAATGTAAACATACCGGGATTTCCCCGGGAGCTTTCAGATAAGGCAACCTCTCTTTTTCTGGAATCCGGAAACAGGACAGACAGAAACCAGGTGATTGCTCTTGTTATGGAAGCATTTGAGAAAAATTATGAAATATTTGATAAAACACACGACCTTTCTCTTCTGAAAAACGAGTATGAAGAGATACTGGCAAACTACGGACAGCCTGTGAGGATTCTTGATAAAAACAATCCTTATGAGGGAGTGTGTACAGGAATCAATGACAAAGGAGAACTTCTTGTAAGGCTTTCAGATGGAACAGAAAAAGCAGTTGGTGCCGGGGAGGTATCTGTCCGGGGGCTTTACAGCTACATATAGAAAGGGGTACTTTATGTATCAGGAAAATATCGTGTTATGCGGTGCAAGCGCATACGAACAGAAATACTATTTTAATCAGGATTTTAATTCCCTGCCGGATCATGTGAAGCAGGAGCTGCAGATTATGTGTGTCCTTTTTACAGAAGATGTGGGCGGTGTCCTCACTCTGGAATTTGATGAGGATGGCAGACTTCAGTTTAAAACAGAAGCTCTGGAGGCGGATGCCTGTTTTGATGAAATCGGAAGCGCATTAAAAATAAAGCAGCTTCAGACAGATAAGAGAGATCTTCTGGAATCTCTGGAAATGTATTATAAAGTATTTTTCCTCGGAGATATTCCGGAGGAAGAATTAAAAAAGAAAGCGGACGGCGAAGAATGAGGATGAAGTGGAAAATCGGAGAAGTTGAGATTGACAATCCCTTTGTGCTTGCACCTATGGCAGGCGTTACAGACCTTCCTTTTCGAAAGCTCTGCAAGGAACAGGGAGCCGGTCTTATCTGTATGGAAATGGTCAGTGCAAAAGCGATTTCCTTTCATAATAAAAATACAGAGGCTCTGATGGAAATTGATAAATGTGAAAACCCGGTATCGATGCAGCTTTTCGGAAGCGAACCGGAGCTGATGGCAAGGGTGGCTGCTGAGATTGAGGAGAGACCTTTTGATATTCTGGATATTAACATGGGCTGTCCTGTTCCAAAGGTGGTAAATAACGGAGAGGGTTCTGCTCTTTTAAAAAATCCGGAGCTGATTGTAAAAATTGTAAAAAGCGTTTCTTCTGCAATTAAAAAGCCGCTTACTGTGAAGGTCCGCATTGGATTTGAAAATGAGCCGGTGGATATTGTAGATATTGCAAAGCGTGTAGAGGATGCAGGAGCGGCGGCGATTGCGGTTCACGGCAGAACGCGGCAGCAGTATTATTCCGGAACGGCAGACTGGGATGCCATCCGCAGAGTAAAAGAAGCGGTATCTATTCCTGTAATCGGAAACGGAGATGTGGATTCTCCGGAAAAAGCAGAGGCGCTTATAAAAGAAACCGGATGCGACGGTGTGATGATAGGAAGAGCGGTAAGAGGAAATCCGTGGCTTTTCCGGGAACTGAACCATTACTTTGAGACAGGGGAAAAACTTTCTCGTCCGCCTGTGGAAGAAGTACGGGAAATGATCCTTCGCCATGCCAGAATGCAGACTGACTTAAAAGGCGAATTTACAGGTATTCGGGAGATGCGCAAGCATGTGGCATGGTATACGGCAGGAATGCGCCACAGCGCAGCGCTTCGGCGGGAGACGAATCTTGTGAGCAGTTATGAAGAGCTGGAAAAGCTCCTGGGGAGAATGGAGTAAAAACCTTGACAATAACTTGGGTTTTGGGTATAATACTGAAATTGTGAATATCCTAGAGTATCTCTAACCTTTTTTAGAAAAAGAGTGGAAAAGGAGTAAGGAAAATGGAAGAAAAGAAGAACTTACTTACCTATGCAGGACTGAAAAAATTAGAAGAAGAACTGCATGATTTAAAAGTAGTAAAAAGAAAAGAAGTAGCAGAGAAAATTAAAGAAGCCAGAGAACAGGGCGACTTATCCGAGAACGCAGAGTATGATGCAGCAAAAGATGAACAGAGAGATATAGAAGCACGTATCGAGGAAATTGAAAAGATTCTGAAAAACGCAGAGGTTGTTGTAGAGGATGAAGTAGACCTTGACAAAATCAGCGTAGGATGTAAAGTAAAAGTTCATGATTTTGAGTTTGAAGAAGATATCGAGCTGAAAATCGTAGGCTCTACAGAGGCAAACAGCCTGGAAGGAAAAATTTCCAACGAATCTCCGGTAGGAAAAGCGCTGATCGGCGCACATAAAGGGGACATTGTAGAAGTGGAAATGCCGGCAGGCGTGATGCAGTACAAGGTACTGGAAATCCAGCGAAACGTGTAGCGAGGAAGGAACGGAAGCACGAGCGAAGCGAGTATTCACATTCACCCGAGCGTACAACGACGAAACATGAAGCCCGAAAGGGCGGTTCTGCGCAGCAGAAGTTTCGGAGTTGAGAGGAAGAATAAAACAGGAGGAACCAAAATGGCAGAGCAGAAGAAGCAGGAACAGGATTTAAACCAGCTCCTTAAGGTGCGCCGTGAGAAACTGGCGGACTTACAGGCAAATGAGAAAGATCCGTTTAAAATTGTAAAATTTGATGTAACACACCACAGCCAGGAAGTAAAAGACAGTTTTGAGGAACTGGAAGGAAAAACTGTAGTGATTGCAGGACGTATGATGTCCAAACGTGTCATGGGAAAGGCATCTTTTTGTCATGTACAGGATTTACAGGGCACAATCCAGTCTTACGTTGCAAGAGACAGTATAGGAGAAGAGTCCTACAAAGATTTCAAAAAACTTGATGTAGGCGATATTATCGGTATTAAAGGTGAAGTTTTCAAGACAAAAACAGGAGAAACTTCTATCCATGCTTCTGAGGTAACTCTGTTATCAAAGAGCCTTCAGGTTCTTCCGGAGAAATTCCATGGTCTTACAAACACAGACCTTCGTTACCGTCAGAGATATGTAGACCTTATCATGAACCCGGAAGTAAAAGATACTTTTATTAAGCGCTCCAAAATTTTAAGTGCAATCAGAAGATACCTGGATACTCAGGGATTTATGGAAGTAGAGACACCGATTCTCGTTGCGAATGCAGGCGGCGCAGCAGCAAGACCGTTTGAGACACACTTCAACGCTCTTGATGAGGACTTTAAGCTTCGTATTTCTCTTGAACTTTACTTAAAGAGACTGATCGTAGGCGGTCTTGAGAGAGTATACGAAATTGGACGCGTATTCCGTAATGAGGGTCTTGATACACGTCACAATCCTGAGTTTACTCTTATGGAGCTTTACCAGGCATATACAGATTATCACGGCATGATGGATCTTACAGAAAATCTTTACCGTTACGTTGCGCAGGAAGTTCTTGGCACAACAAAAATTGTTTACAACGGTGTGGAAATGGATCTTGGAAAGCCGTTTGAAAGAATTACAATGGTAGATGCTGTTAAGAAATATGCAGGTGTTGATTTTGATGAAATCCACACACTGGAAGAGGCAAGAGCCATTGCAAGAGAGCATCATGTAGAATTTGAAGAGCGTCACAAAAAAGGCGATATTTTAAGTCTTTTCTTCGAAGAGTTTGTAGAAGAGCACTTAATCCAGCCTACATTTGTTATGGATCATCCGATTGAGATTTCTCCGCTTACAAAGAAGAAACCGGAGAATCCGGAATATACAGAACGTTTCGAGTTCTTTATGAACGGCTGGGAGATGGCAAATGCTTACTCAGAGCTGAATGACCCGATCGACCAGAGAGAGCGTTTCAAAGCGCAGGAAGAGCTTCTTGCTCAGGGGGATGAGGAAGCAAATACAACAGACGAAGACTTTATGAATGCACTTGAAGTTGGTATGCCGCCTACAGGTGGAATCGGCTTTGGTATTGACCGTATGTGTATGCTTCTTACAGATTCAGCTGCGATCAGAGACGTGCTTCTGTTCCCGACAATGAAGAGCATGGGGGCTGCAAAGAATGAAGCTAACAATGCGGCACAGTCTGCTCCGGTTGAAAAAACAGTGGAAAAAGCAATTGCTGAAGTGAAAGAAACATACGATTTCTCTAATGTAGAAGTGGAACCATTATTCAAAGATATGGTTGATTTTGACACATTCAGCAAGTCAGATTTCCGTGCTGTAAAGGTAAAAGAATGTGAAGCAGTTCCAAAAT
>UQJE01000023.1 GCA_900541345.1 uncultured Blautia sp. | reverse complement strand
GACGGAGGAGGTGAGGGAAATACAGATTAATGTAAGTGGTGACATTATCAGTAATGACGATAAGTGGATATATGACTGGCTGAAATGGGATTCCACCTGTCCAAACGACATCAAAAACGCACTTGCGACCAAACCGGAAAACGAAAAACTGACAGTCCTTGTCAATTCCGGAGGCGGTTCCGTCATGGCCGGACAGGAGATTTACAGTCTTCTATGCGACAGAAGTGACGTGGAAATCAAAGTACAATCTTTGGCTGGAAGTGCGGCGAGCGTAATCGCTATGGCGAATCACTGCGAAATCAGCCCTGTTGCAATGATTATGATTCACAATGTTTCGATGTCTGGGGCATCTGGCGATTATCATGACATGCAGAAAAACGCTGAGATTCTCAGGCAAATGAACGCGGCTCTTGCATCCGCTTACGTTTCCAAGACCGGAAGGCCTCAAGAGGAAATCCTGAAGCTGATGGACAGGGAAACATGGCTCACAGCAAATCAGGCTTTAGAAATGGGGTTTGTGGACGGAATTTCCACGGACGAAAAACCGCAGAATTATTTTTTGAATAATATCAACGGTATGCGACTGACGGATGAAATCCGGCAGAAAGTGCTTGTGGAAAAAGCGCAGGCAGACAAAAACGAAAAACTGAAAAACGATATTCTTAAGGATTTAGACCTTTTCGGAGTCTGAGTCCTTTTTTGATGGAGGTAAATATGAATAAAAAATTACTAGAGTTATTAAACCAGATTAACGCAAAAAAAGCGGAAGTACAGAACCTTGCAGAAGCGGGAAATATCGAAGCGGCGCAGTCGGCGAAAGATGAGCTTATCGCTATGCAGAATAAGTTCAACCTGTTGAAAGACGTGCTTGACCCGGATGTGCTTGAGCCTGTAGACATGACACTTGTTGCTGCTCCGGTTCTTACACCGGTAGAGCCAAAAAATGATTCTGTTTCTGAATTTGCAAACGCTGCAAGAAGAGGCTTTAGAAACGGAACCATGACAGAAGGTACACCGGCAGACGGTGGATATACCGTGCCGGAAGACATCCAGACAAGGATTAACGAGTACAGAAGCGCAAAAGCGTCACTGATTGATTTGGTAGACGTGGAAAACGTTATTACAAATAAAGGCAGCAGAACCTTTAAAAAGCGTGCGCAGCAGACAGGTTTTACAAAGGTAGCTGAGGGCGGAAAGATTGCTGCAGGTACCACGCCACAGTTTGAAAGAATCTCCTATACTATTGACAAGTATGCCGGATATTTCCCGGTAACAAATGAGCTTCTGGCGGATTCTGATGCAAATATCGTTTCTGTGCTGACACAGTGGATCGGTGATGAATCCCGTGTGACCAGAAATAAGTTGATCCTGACAGAACTGGCGAAAGGCAATAAAGCTACTATTGCATCTTTGGACGATATCAAAAAGGCTCTGAACGTTACTCTTGGACAGGCGTTTAAACCGACATCCAGAATCATCACCAATGACGATGGCTTACAGTGGCTTGACACATTAAAAGACACAGATGGCAAATACCTGTTGCAGCCAAACCCGGCTGACCCGATGCAGATGAGACTTTGCGCCGGCGCAACTACTATCCCAGTAACTGTTGTGCCAAACGCAGACCTCCCGACCAATACCCAGAAAATCCCGGTAATCATTGGCGACCTCAAAGAAGCAGTGAAATTCTTTGACCGCAATCAGATGTCTATTAAGTCTTCTGACATTGCGGCGATTGGAACTCTGAATGCTTTTGAGTCCGATCTTGTTATGTTCCGTGCAATTGAGCGCGAAACTTGCGTCCTGAAAGACAAAGCGGCATTTGTATACGGCGAAGTGAACACGGCGGGGTGATGAGCTATAACCCACAGCCGAAGACCTACACGGCCGAGGAATTAAACGGAATGACCATTTCCGAAATTAAAACCTTGGCCGGTGGTCTAGGTTATAGCATTACGGCAACAAAAAAAGCGGATGTTGTAGCGGAGTTTCTGAAAGAGCAAGGCGGTGATCTTGCATGATGTTGGACGATGTTAAAACTTATCTGAGGATTGACGAGGATGCAGATGACGTGGTTTTGGAAGTGATGATGCAAGCCACTGAGCAATACATCAAGGATGCGGTGGGATTTTATGAAGAGGAAAACCCCAAAATCAAAATGCTTTATTGGCTTGTTATTCAGGATTTTTACGAAAACCGTGTTCTGACTGTAAAAGAGAGTGATAAGCAGAGATTGACTCATGTGGTATCCTCACTGGTTTTGCAATTGCAGTCTGAAGCACTTCTGAAAGAGGGTGAGCCTGTTGGTTAATGTTGGAAAATTAAATAAAAGAATCACATTTTTAAAGCCGAAAGAGAAAGAGGATGATATGGGGCAGACCAAGACAGAATGGGCGCCGTACCGCTCTGTTTGGGCGACGGTGAAACCCTTTAAATCCTCTGAAAGTGCCTTTATGGGAAAGCTTAAGCCGGAAACCACTCACAGGTTTTACGTGAGATATAACCAGTATGTTACGGCAGATATGCGCATCCTGTATCATGGACGTACCTTTGAGATATCTGGCTCGCCTATTGATATAGACGAACGACATGAAATATTGGAAATCCAGGCAACGGAGGTGTTTGAGCGTGAGCAGTATGGACGTTGAAATTATCGGTAAGGGTTTTCTGTCGGAAAATCTCGAAAAAGCCGCCAAACAGTTTCCACACAGCACGGAAAAAGTCCTGAAAAAAGAAGCTCGGAACATCGCCAAGGATTTAAAAAAGCGAGTGCAGCAGGAAGCGAAAGGACATCATTATCACGGGAAAGTCACATCTGACGAGGAAGCGGAAATTATAAAAAACCGATTGGAAAATAGTTTCCGGCAAGGGAAAGTCGTAAAAAACGGCTCAGGGTATTCTGTGGCTGTTACGTCGAAAGCGCCTCATTATCATTTCTACGAAGATGGTCACGCTTTGGTATCGCACGGACGCAAGTCCAAAAACGGAAAGATAAAGGCAGGGACGGGAAAATATATTAAAGACGTCCCTGGAAGAAAGACTGTTGCGAGATACATGGCTCAAAGGTCGGAATACTCGGAACTGATTGGACAGGAATTATTAAATGAGATTTTAAAAGACGCGGGGCTAGATTAATGCCATCTTTAAAAGAGATTAAAAAAGCGGTCAACTCCGCTTTAAAAAAGTTATATCCGCAGGCAAAAGTCTACGGAGCAGACACGGTGGAGGGTTATTCCAAGCCGTGTTTTTTTGTGTATACAACACAAACATTTTCAGAGGCAACAAAAAATGCAATCCACAAAAACGTGGAAATAGAAATTGATTACATCCAAAATTCTCCAGACGAAAGTAAAGCAATGGATTTTTTTGAAAAGATGGAGAATACATTTTGTCAAAAACTGGTGGTCGGAGCCAGACATCTTTCTACCAGTGAGCTGTTTACGGATTTTGCCGGCGAGCACTCCAATATACCAGTATTTACTTTTGACGTGGAATTTTGGGATGAAATCAAAAAAGAACCTGATAATAGCGCCCTTATGGGCGATTTTAGAGTAAAAACGGAGGTAAAAAGATAAATGGGATTACCAGCGTTAAATATTGTTTTTGTAAGCGCCGCAAAAAACACCATTAAGCGCTCTCAGCGTGGAGCGGTTGGAATGATTATCAAAGAGGCAACTACATCTGTAAAAACAAATCCAGTTGTGATTTACAAGGAATCCGACATCCCAACGGAATTAAGCCCGGACAGCAAAGAACAGATTACCCTTGCTTTAAAAGGCAATGTCAATGCACCGAGCAAGATTGTGGTGTATGTTCTCGGCACAGGAGATGCGGATTACAAAAAAGCGTTGGCTTACTTTGAACTTAAAAAAGTAAATTGGCTGTGCTGTCCGACAATCAAAACAGATAAGCAGGAGCAGGCAGTGGCAACATGGGTTAAAGAACAGAGAGGAAAAAGAAATAAAGTAAAAGCTGTCTTGCCAAATCAGGAAGCAGATAGCGAGGGGGTTGTTAATTATGCAACTGACAGCGCAACAATCGGAGAAAAGAAATATACGGCAGATAAGTTTTGTTCCAGAATTGTCGGTCTGATTGCCGGCACTCCAGCCACAGAAGCTACTACATTTTCTGTGCTGCCTGAAGTATCTGAGTGTACCATCATGGAACGTTCCACGATTGATACAGCGATTAAAGCGGGCAAATTCGTTCTTTATTATGACGGCGAAAAAGTAAAGGTTGCCAGAGGGGTAAACTCTCTCACAACGACCTCAGAAGAAAAAGCCGACCCGTGGAAAAAAATCAAAGTTGTTGAGGTCATGGATATGATTAATGATGATCTTACAATTTTGATTGAGGATTACTACATCGGGAAATATACCAACATTTTTGATAATAAATGCCTTGTGCTGATGGCTGTACGTTCTTATTTTGACGAGCTTACAAGGGGCGGATTGCTGGATTACTACGAAGTAGATTTTGACGTGGAAGCAATTCGGGATTACCTTGTAGAAACAAAAGGCATGGATAGGGATGTCGTGGAAGCTATGCCGGACGCAGAAGTAAAAAAACAGTACACAGACGAAAAAATCTTTATGAACGCCAGTGTAACCATTGCGGACGTCATGGAAGACATTACGCTCAATATTGCAGTATAAGGAGGGTGAACAATGGATAATTATACAGCCGATAGAGTGATAAACGGAACTTTTGGGGAGGTTTGGGTTGATAATGATTACATGGCTGAGGTTGTCGGTTTAGAAGCTAAAATTAAGCTTGATACCTCAGATGTAAACATGACAAGAACCCTCGAAAAAGGAACAAAAGTTACAGGGATTTCGGGAAGTGGGACACTTAAATTGAACAAAGTGTCCTCTTATTTTATCAATAAAATTGCTGCCAACCTAAAAGAAGGAAAGGCAACAAGAGCAACGATCATTTCCAAACTGGAAGACCCGGAAGCTTTAGGAGCGGAACGAATCGCACTGAATAATTGTGTTTTTACTGAGCTTACTTTAGCAGACTGGGAAGCTACAAAACTGGGCGAAGAATCTATTCCGTTTACATTTGGCAGCTTTGACGTTCTGGAATCTATCACAGCATAAAAAGGAGAAAAACATGAATTTAATTGAAAAATTAATCCGAATTGATAAAGAAACATTACTCAAAAAAGAGACAAAAACAATGAAATCCGCAAGGCTTTCCAAGATTGTTGGAGAAGAGGCGAATATTGTTATAAAAGAACTGAGCGGAAGAAAACTCAATGATATTTCTGCCATGATGGTTGACAAGGACGGAAATAAAGATTTTTCAAGGCTGGCAGATATTAACCTGATGTATTGCGTTGAGGGTGTTGTTGAGCCGAATTTAAGAGACACAAACCTGATGGAGCATTTTGGTGTAAAAACTCCGAAAGACCTTGCGGAAATTCTTTTTGATGCGGAAGCCGGAAAAATCGCCGGGGAAATTATCTCCCTTTCCGGACTGTCTGATGATGCGGAAAAAGACGTAAAAAACTCATAAAGACGGATGCAGACGCAAGCACAGCCTATGCGCTGTTCCGTCTTAAAAAATGGAAACCGTCCGAATATTACAGCATGGGTGCAGGCGAAAGGCTTGTAACCCGTGCTTTTTTAAAACAGGAAATAGCGGATATGAAGAGGGAAGCGAGGGAATTAAGTAATGTCTAAAACAGTAGCTGCGGTTGTAAAGCTCATAGACCAGTTCACAAACCCCTCGAAGCAAGTTATAACAGCCGCTAAAAATGTAGAAAAAAGATTTCAGGAAACCGCCGATAAATTCGAAGCCGTTGGTGCAGTGTTTTCCAGTGTTGGCGAAACCATGTCAAAGGCTGTCACTGTACCGCTTACGGCGGTAGGAACGGCGGCAATCCATTTCGCCGATGAATCACAAAGCGCATTTAATCAGTTTGCGGCTGCTACAGGCACAGCAACAGAAGAGATGGGAAAGTATCAAGACATTATTAATGATGTCTATAAAGATAACTTCGGGGAGTCTATGAATGATGTTGCTGATGCAATGGCAAAGGTCAAACAGAATATGTCATATCTGCAAGACGGGACACTGGGGGCGATTACCGAGTACGCTATCACGTTATCTGACACGATGGGATACGACGTTGCGGAAAGTACCAGAGCTGCAGATACACTGATTAAAAATTTCGGAGTGTCAGCAAACGAAGCGTTTAATTTGATTGCGCAAGGTTCGCAAAACGGACTTGATTTTTCCGGCGAGATGATGGACAGCATCAACGAGTATTCCGTCCAGTTTGGGAAGCTGGGAATGGATGCCGAAGATATGTTTAACATCATGGCAGCCGGAGCACAGAATGGCGCTTTTAACCTTGATAAAATCGGGGATGCGGTTAAGGAGTTTTCTATCCGCGCGATTGATGGGTCAGATACGACGATTGCAGGATTTGAGGCTCTTGGGCTTAATGCCGATGCAATGGCGGCCAAGTTTGCTGCAGGTGGGGACGGCGCAAAAGAAGCGTTTGACCAGGTGATACAAGGACTGGCGGCAATGAAAGACCCAGTTGCGCAAAGCGCAGCGGGCGTAAATCTTTTTGGTACAATGTGGGAAGACCTCGGTCCGTCTGTTGTAACATCTCTGGCAGGCGTAGAAGAATCTTTTGACAAAACAAAAGACTCCATGATGGAAATGGTAAACGTCAAGTATGACAGCCTTTCTTCTGCCCTTGGCGGCTTGTGGCGCACAATACAGGTTGACGTGTTACAGCCTATCGGGAATATGTTGATTCCTTATGTTACAGAAGCGATTGATAAAATCGGAGAACTTGTGGATTGGTGGAATGATCTTGAGCCTGCAACACAAAAAAACATTGTCAAGTTTGCTGGAATTGCGGCGGCTATAGGACCGGCATTGCTCACAATCGGAAAACTACACAAAGGAATCGGTGGAACTATTGAAACTTTCGGAGAAGCTGCTGGAGCCATAAAAACAATGTCGTCCTCAATAAAGGCTGCGGGGGGGATTATAAAAATATTAACACGTCCTACCAATATAGCTGTTATAGCTGTTGCAGCATTTGCGGCGGCTGCGATTTTGGTATATAAAAACTGGGATAAAATCAAAGCTTTTCTCGTGACAGTAGGGAAAGCTATAGCAGGATTCGGCAAAGACGTGTCCAAGTGGTTTTCAAAAGTCTGTGATTCTGCATCTGAATTATGGGAAAGCATTAAAGTTGCGTTTGGAAAAGTAATTGACAAAATCAATAATGTTATTGATGCAGCAATTACAAAGATGGGGGAAATTATCGGATTTATCGGAGATATTTTTAAGACTGGATTCCAAACTGCGCTTGATGCTGTACAGGATTATTTCGGAACATGGTATGACGGAATAAAAGAGGTAATAAACAATGTAAAAGGTGTTCTGGACGGTATTGTTGATTTTATAAATAATATTTTTTCTGGAAATTGGTCGGCGGCATGGGAATCTCTGAAAAGTATTGTTGCAAACGCTTTCGGAGCATTAGAAGGACTTGTGAAGACGCCTATTAATGCGGTGATTAACCTTGTAAATAAAGCAATTGGAGCGATTAAT
This sequence comes from uncultured Blautia sp., assembly GCA_900541345.1. Lineage (GTDB taxonomy): Bacteria > Bacillota > Clostridia > Lachnospirales > Lachnospiraceae > Blautia_A. The sequence goes on along the minus strand of UQJE01000023.1, from coordinate 23,695 downwards.
AAAATCAGCATCGACCTGCCGGATTTTGCAGGCGGCGGACATTTAGGATTTAATATACCTACTATTCCAACGCTGGCAAAAGGAACGGATAACTGGAAGGGCGGTATTGTACAGATCAGCGAGCAAGGTGGTGAGATTGTTGACCTGCCGAGCGGCACAAGGGTGTACCCACACGATGAGTCCGTGAGAATGGCAAGAGAAGAGGGAAAAGGAAAAATCTCTGTTGCAATTGCGAAATTAGCTGACCAGATTATTGTCCGGGAAGATGCGGACATTGACCGTATTGCTGAGGCGGTCGCAAGAAAAATAGTGGAAACATCCGTAAACATGGCATAAGGAGGCGAAAGACATGGAAATATGGCTAAAACAAGATAAAGACTCAATACAGATTCCAATTCTCCCCGCTTCCTTTTCCGCGGGGTCTTCTGTTGGACACCAGACCGTCAACATACAGACAAAGGGAGATGTAACGATTCTTGGCAAGAGAGGTCTCGATACTATCGAGTTCTCTTCTTTTTTTCCAGCAAAAGATTATCCTTTCGCAGCGTATCCAAAAGACCGAGCGCCTTATGAGTATGTCAAAAAGATAAAAAAATGGCTGGAAAAAGCTGTTAGATTGACCATTACCGGTACTAATGTAAATGCCGAGTACACAATACAGTCGTTTTCCTATGGTGAGCCAGACGGAACAGGAGACATAGAGTACAGCATATCGCTGCAAGAGTACCGCAAGCCCACGTACACGAAGCCAAAAAAAGAGTTGCCTAAAAAAGAGCCGGCAAATAAAAAACCGGCGAAAAAGCCGACTGTAAGACCGGTGCAAACTCCGCCAAAAACGCACATCGTAAAAAGCGGAGACAATCTCTGGAATCTGGCGAAGAAGTATTATGGCGACGGCTCAAAAGAAACAAAATTGTACAATGCAAATAAAGATGTCATTGAAAATGCAGCGAGAAAACACGGATATGTCAGCAGCTCACACAGGGGTGTACCTGGCTGGTGGATTTTCCCGGGGACGAAGTTGGTGATACCAAAATGAGATTGGAATGGAATAAAAATGACATAACAGGATATTGTACAAGCGTCAACTGGTCGGGCAGTGCAGCGCAGGCAGCCCGATCGGTCGTTTTTTCTGTGGCTTACAGCCCAAACGACAAGGCTGTGAAAACGCTTGATATTAAAACAGGGGATAATATTGTGCTTTACCCTGGCTATCCCGACGACAAAAAAACAAGGTTTTCTGGGATGGTAACCACAAGAGAACGCAAGTCTGAAGCTGGAGCGCTCACATATACAGCAATGGATGGCATGATTCATCTTCTGCGGTCTTCCGGAACGTATAAATTTGTTAAAAAAACACCAGAAAAAATTAGCTCTATGGTGTGTAAGGATGCAAAAATCCCGGTGGGCGCGCTGGCAAAAACAAATGTCAATATTGATAAGATGTTTTTCCCTCAGTACTCTTATTATGAGATTATTATGGCGGCATACACGAGAGCGCACCGTAAGAATAAAAAACTGTACATTGCTCAAATGAATGGCGAAAAGCTGGAAGTGATAGAAAAAGGCAAGATTATCCCAGATTTCCACCTTGTGCAAGGTGAGCGGATTATAGATTCCTCTTACTCTGAGACCATCGACAGCATGGTAAACCGTGTTTACATTTACAATTCCGATAATAAAAAAATCGGAACAGTAAGTAATGGGGGATGGATTGGGAAATACGGAGTATTCCAGAGTGCCATATCCGTAGATTCTGGGAGCGGAACTGCCGAGGCACAGGCAGAATTGCACGGAATCGACAAGACGGCCAATGTGGAGGCACTGGGAGATGTCCGGTGCACTGCCGGAAAAGGTCTAATCATAAAAGACGCCAGAACGGGACTTAACGGAAAATATTGGATCGAGAACGACTCTCATACATGGGAAAACGGCACTTACACGATGAGCCTTGAACTTGCATTTAAAAATGTGATGGACGTACAAGAGGAAGACCAGGAAGAGAGCGAACAGGATGCAGAATCTAAAAGCTCTGCTCTTGACGATGTGTTAAATCAGGCAAGGGCTTGGCTTGGAACCGGAGAAAATCCTCCAGGAAGCAATCACAATGAAATTACACAGTACTATGGTATGGACGCAGCGTGGTGCTGTATGTTTATTTGGGCGATTTTTAACAAGCCGGGTCATGGAAATATTTTTATGAATGGTGGAAAAACCGCCTATTGTTTTGATGTCATGAACTGGTATAAAGCCCGTGGCAAATTCGGCAGCTCTCCAAAGGTCGGTGCGCTTGTAATCTACGGTGGAGAAGGCCATATCGGTATCGTGGAGAGTGTGAGCGGCGGAAGCTTTGTGTCTATCGAGGGAAATTTAAGCGATTCCGTGAGGCGAAGCAATGGGCCGTCATCCAGTCAGGTACTCGGCTTTTGCTATCCAGATTACCCAGATAATCCACAGAGCAGCGCCGGAAACACGGCATATACGGGATATAACCTGTCAGAGGAGAAACTGAGAGGACTTGCAAGATTATGTCAACAAGAGCAAGGGACAGTTGCCGGGGCGAAAGCAGAAGCGTCCCTGATGATGAATTTGTTTGAGCGCAACGGGTCAAGGTATGGTTCTGGGGCATCCGGGCTTTACAATTATGTACAAAATAGCGGATGGTTCTCTCGTGCGAGTTACTGGATGAGCCAAACGGGGAGCCTGAATCCGAGCATTCTGGAGGCTTGCCGAAGCGTATTTACCGGCGGACAGCGGACATTGCCTAAATACATTGATGAGCACGACTGTTTTAGTGATATATCGTCAGCTACCAACAACGGTGTTGCCATTAATATCTATGACAGGAGCGCATACAAGCAAGACGTGACTAAAATCCGTAATCGGTACGGCTCAAGCTACACATTTTATTGTTTTCCGGATTCCAACTCTGACCCGTTTGGATATACAAGGAGGTAGGCATGAGCGTATACGAGGATTTGGTACGGCAGATGCGGCGGCAGGGGAAATATTATAACGCCGAGCCGGTCACGATCGGAGTAGTTTCCGGCAAAGGAAAGATTAAAATTGATAACAATGAGTTAGAGCCAGATGATTACCTGATCAATTGCAACCTAAGGCTCGACGATGAGAAAAAAATATATTTGCACACAGCAAAACCGATGTCCGGCGAGTATATGTCGGATTCCGAACATAACAGAACTCTGGAAGAATACAAGGAAAATGTATTAAAAAAAGGAGATAAGGTTTTGCTTGTGAAATTATACGGAAAAGAAAAATATGTGTTGATTGCAAAGGTGGTTGAGCCAAAATGATATATCCATTTGAGAACGCTGCGCAGGAAGAAACAGAAGCACAGGAAGAGATATATATCCCAAAAGAATACGGGATCAATTTTGAAACCGGACAGCTCTCCGGGAAAATTGTAGAGGGGCTGGAAGCGGTAAAGGTCTGGGCTTGGCTGGCTTTGCAGACTGCACGGCAGAGATATTATATTTACTCTACGGATTATGGTCAGGAATACGAAGACTTAATCGGAAAAAGCTACAGCAAGGAATATACAGACATGGAGTTAAAGCGCATGACAGAGGAGTGCCTTTTGATTAATCCGTATATCACAGGGATTGAGGATTTTGAGGTGATCAAAGCTGAGGATTGCGTAGAGTTAAGCTTTAAAATGATAACTCTTTTAGGAGACGAGGAGGTGAAAACAGTTGTTTGAGCAATTTACTTACGAAAAAATCATGTCGGATATGATGGCGGATATGCCTGAGGATATTGACACGTCCGAGGGGAGCTTGATTTTTAATGCCTGCGCAAAACAGGCGGTCAGACTGGAAGAAGCATATCTCTATCTTGACGGACTGGAAAAAAATATGTATGCCGATACAGCGGACTTGGAGCACCTTATCCGAGCCGGGAATGAGCGTCCTTGTTACATTAAGCAAGCTACTTACGCAGAGTTCGAGGCAGAATTTAATTGCCCAATACCTGCGGGAAGCCGTTTTAATTGTGACGAGTATAATTATACTGTATTTAATGCAATTGATGAGGCGCAACACAAATACCGAATTGGCTGCGAATCCCCTGGAAGTACACCAAACCACATCCTTGGAGACCTTGAGCCGATTGGATTTATTGAGGGATTCGAGTGGGGACGGATTACAAAATGTGTTCTGGAAGGACAAGATCTTGAGGACACGGAGGAGTATCGTGCGAGGTTGTTATCCACATACAGCTATCGAGGTTTTGGCGGAAACAGAGAATATTACCTGTCCAGAATCAAAGAGCTTCCAGGTGTGATGGGATGCAAACTTACGAGAGTGAAAGCTCCAACAGATAAAATTAAAGCGGTAATCATTGGTAAAGATTACAAATCACCATCTCCAGAAGAGATTGATGCTATCCAAACGGCGGTTGACCCGGTAGTTAACTCCGGAGATGGTGACGGGATTGCTCCAATTGGGCATAGAGTGCAAATTCTGGCAGTCGGAGAAAAAACAATAAATATAGAAACAAAAATAACTTACGACAGCGGGCATAGATATGAGGATTTAAAATCCTACATCGAAAAAACTGTGGACGATTACCTATTAAGCCTTCGCAAGACATGGGAGTCTGCAGATGTAATTGTGGTGCGCGTCCTGCAAATCGAGGCGGCTATCGTATCCATTCCGGGTGTTGTTGATGTTACCGGAACAAAAATCAACGGCGCAGAGAGCAACTTACAGATTACGGACGGCACTGTGCCAGTTAAGGGGGTAGTAACGTGCTTATAAATGTGCAATATCCAGAGGTCGTGCTAAATATCAAAGATGTAAAAGCCTCAGTGGATGCTGGTGATAAAATGTCGGAGATTTTAGAGAGACATCTGATAGAGCTGGATAACAATATCAATATCATGACATCCGAGGAGTCCGGGATTGCCCGGAGGGAAAAGATCCTGGGGATTAATCCGCCGGATACTGCAAGCCTTGAGGACAGACGGCTTGAGGTGCTAATCCGGTGGTATGACACACCAGTTTATACAGAGGTAACACTCCGGAATAAATTGGATTCCGTCCTTGGCAAGGGTAATTATAAACTCACGATTGACTTGGACACTAAGACAGTAAGCTGTCAGATTGAGCTGACCCGGCGGCTGATGTTTAAGAGCGTCGAGGAGCTCTTTGAACAGATGATACCGCTCGATTATTTGATTGACATAACACTGAGATACAACCAGCATAAAACTTTATCGAAATATACTCATAGTCAACTGGCGGAGCGAACCCATTTTGCGCTGAGAAACGAGGCGCTTGACGGAGAAACAAAGGCAAGAGAAATATTTGCAGTAAAAACGAGCGCTACAGAAAATTACAATTTGCAAAAGCCAGCACAGAGCGATTTTTATGACGTGGAAGTTTTTAACGCCAACTTTGACGCTATCGACAAGGCAATCTCCGATATTGCCAAAGACCCGACGCAAGGGCAAGCACTGGAAGAGGTAAAAAAAGAAATCGAAGTATTAAAATCTGGTAAAGCCAACAAACCCAAAACCCTCAACGTCACTATCCCGCACACATCCTGGACAGGCTCAAAGGCTCCGTATACAGCCACGATTACAGTGGATGCGCTTACCGGAGCGGAGACAGAGTATGTAGAGGTATTTGTCCCCTACGAGGCGACCACGCAGCAAAAAACAGCGTGGGCTGAGGCAGGTGTAGCAAGTGGAGACAATAAGGCAAAACAACTCATTTTGGAGGCACTGGGGGATAAACCAACAGTGGATATACCAATTACATTGATAGTGAGGGAGGAGTAGAGATGGCAGTATGGAACAGGGACTTAATAATCCAGAAAATTGATAAAGTCTTAGGCGATACTAAGCAGATTTTAACAGCCTTATCCGGTGGGACGGGGGCGGTTAAGAGTGTGCAGAGGGGGACGGCGAGGTTTACAGCCAAGGGCTTTGGCACTGGGACTCAGCTAAGCCGAATAGAGCCAGCACGGGAATTGCTCGTCACACTCAGCCCTATTAATCCTCAAAAATGCATCGTCTTAATTGAAGGGGTGGCAAAGTACGACGACTACAGTAATACAACACGGTTCACGCCCGTTATAATTGGCGAGGTCACTAAAAATGCCGTGCGATTCAAATTGCCAAGAATTGACGGGAGTAATGGGATGGGAACGAGCGATTACGAAGTGCCAAAAGGCTCTACATTTCCACCAGAGGGGTTGGAATGCCTTTCTAAAACAATTTTTAGCTGGCAAGTCATCGAATTTTATTAAGGAGGGAAGTCCATGAGATACGCACAAATCACAGATTCCGGCTATGTCATTTCGGACAGTTACCTTACTGACAAGGTTGAGCTTCCGGATATGATTCCCATTCCGGAGGATTTTGACCTTACCAATAAGAAATATGTGGGCGGCAAATGGGAAAGTTATACACCAACACCGCCGCCCGAACCACAGCCATCGGAAATGGACATGTTAAAAGCCCGTGTAACAGAAATCGAAAATGGACAAAATGCCATGATTTCCGGCGCACAGGACGTTGTAAAAAACGAATCAAGTCAGGCTCACGCCTGAGAAAGGAGAAATATATGTTTATGTTTACCCCCCCCAGACTAAAATAGTCTACTTTACAGAGAGCAGGTGGTTACGATGCCAGTAATCATCAAGAATCCCTTTTTTAGTAAAAAAATTAAGGATGCTACAATTACTCCAGACAAGGTTTTACAAGGAGAAATTGGGTATGGGAATAATAATGAACGTATCGTTGGAACGCATGTGTGCAAAAAGAAATACCAAGCTCTGAAAATTACAAAAGGCGAGAGAATATCAGAAAAAAATTCATCAAGAGAACTAATGCAGAGCTTTAATCGCTGTGCGCATTTTAATGTTTCGGGCAAATATGATTCTGAAGAAAATGTCTTTATGCCAATTGACAATCAATTCGAACATTTTGACGAGATTACCGTTTTAAAATTGGGTAAAAGTAGCGATAATCACAAGACCAGTGTTACTGTGATAAAAAAACAAAACATTAATATTAAAAACGGACGCAATGTTAATTTATTTATAGTAGTTGATGGGATACGAATAGATATATTTCTCGGCAAACCGTTTGACGACTCGTATCGTTATATAAATCCGATTAGCTTTACTAATAAAAATATTTTTAACGTAAAAATGGGTTCAGAGTATTTAAGTTTTGCTTATGGAAGTATTGACGGTTCGACATCCAAATTGTCTTTTTACTTAAAAATAGACAAAGGGATTATTACCGAGTTCGGCTTAACAGCGGAAAACTCTTTGTTTGATGCTATCTATGCGCTCAATGACGTTGAATTTGGAATCGAATGGATTTAAAAAAACAACAGGCTTACGCCTGAGAAGGAGGTACATATGAGGGAATACATTACCCCCCCCCTGGACATATTTAGTCCAAAGACCCATAGTAATGGGAGGTGGTCGTTGTGCCGGTAATCATAAGAGGGCTCTCCGGGCTCAGCAAGAAGATTAAAGACGCCACAGCGACTCCGGCGGATATTATAAGCGGCAAAGTTGCTTACGGAAACGACCACACAAGGATGCTTGGAACGCATGTATGCCAGCCCAAGATAGAAACGATTACATTAAAAAAAGGTCAGGAAGTAAATATTCCGTCACCAGAAGGCGCAGAGTGCTGTTATATTCAGCAGCGGGTGGCGCAATTTGAATATCCGAATCGAAACGATGCTACCATATTTTTTATGGTATACGGGTCGTGCGATAATACTGCGATATGGGACCCAGAAAGCATGGACAGTAAAACTCAATATACATTTTTAAAAAAAATAAAAGTAAATGTCAGATATTGTCCGGATTCTTACCTGATTCTCAAGGTAAATAATATACCTTTGTATATCCGGTTCGGAAGACCCATTTTAAATGAACGATTTGTAGACCCAGGCAACTTTTCTGAGAAAGTTTGCAGTGATTTTTTGATTAACGCTGATGCTGATAGGTCTATCATCAAATATGCGGGTCCTGGTACTACTTCTGGATACTATAGCAGCGCTGGTGCAGAAATTTATCTCGACATTAAAAATGGAATTATAACGGAAATGGGGATTGCGATTCGGGCGTATTATCCGAACGTGAATAAGTACTATTCGGAAGATGATATTGAACTGAGTATAGTTCATTTTTGACAAAAGAGGAGGGATACATAATGCAAATTATTTTTGACACCGAAGGAACGATTTTCTTCCAGGGCTCCGGATTTCCGGAACCAGTAGGAGAACTGGGATATTTAAAGGTAGATGTCCCGGAAGGACAATATTTGAAAGAAATTGATATGTCTACAGGAAAGCCTGTTCCGAAATTTGAGCCATATCCAAAATCGGAAATGGAAATCTTAAAAGAACAGGTAGCAGAGCTGCAGGCGCAGAACGCAGCGCTCATTGAAGGCGCACAGATGGGAGGTACAGTATGAGCAAAGAAGCAAAAGAAGTAAAGAAACCAACAGTTGAGGATTTTCGGGCGTTTGGCCAGAAGGTAGGCGAGACAGCCAAAAGCGCTACCGAAAACAAAGATGCTACGGCGGAGCTGTCCACAACAGTAGACAGCATATTGACAGAGATACTGCCATCCCTTATGGGTATGTAAATATAAAAAACAAAAATCAAAGGAGAAAAGGAGAATGAACAGTATGACAACATTTATCGCGAGAATGATTATGGAGCAGGCAGACAGAGCAACAGAGAAAGGACAGGACAAGTACAGAGCATACTTTGTACGCACAAAGCTTTATGAAAAATGGAGAAAAGATGTGGAAACCATTCTGGAAGCAGACGGCTACGGAGATTGTATTGTAACTGAATGAAGCATCGGGATGGCAGTATTCAGGGAGGTTTTTACCTCCCTGAGCATTTTATATGATGCAGTGTTTATGAGGAGGTAAAATTGGACGCGCTTTTAAAAGTATTTGGAGATTTAAAAGTAGCTACCGTAGTCCTTGTGATTGCGGCAGTTATTTTTTTGGCAAAAATCTATAAAATTGTTGCCGCACATTTTCGGGAAAAATACCGGATTGAAATGGAAAAAGAAGAACAGATGAAAGGTATTCTGGAACAGGTGAAGATGTATCCGGCATGGCGGGAACAGAGTATCGAGAGACAGAAGGAGTTTACCCGCGCCATTGATAATTTGCAGAAAAATCAAGCGGAAATAACAAAGGAATTGAAGGACATTGAGGAACGTCGGAAGAAAACGAAGCGGAATGAGCTTCGGGACCGGCTTCTGCAGACATATCGCTATTTTACCAACAAGGAAAAAAATCCATTATTAGCATGGAGTGAGATGGAGGCGGAAGCATTTTGGAAGGTCTTTGGAGACTATGAAGATGCAGGCGGTGACGGTGATATGCACACCACGGTACAGCCAGCCATGCGCCGTCTGGAAGTCGTACCCATGCACGAACAGGAAAGGGTAAGCGCCCTGATGCAGAGCAGGAGATGATGAAATGAAAAAAAGAAAGAAAATGAAAACATTGGACATTGTCCTGCTCTGCGTGTTTGGGTATATGATATACCTTAACTGGCAGATGCTTGAGGTGTTCCGGGAATTTGGGAGCGCTCCGGAAACTGCGTGGTGCGCATTAATTGCTGCGCTTATCGGAGAGTGCGGGATCTGCGGCTGGATTAAGACCAGTAAAGAGCGCAACCGGAGAAAAAGAGAAGACACAGAAGAGTTTGAAGAAATGGAGGACGAGGAATTATGAGTATGGAAGTATTTTTGATGCTGTTACTGGGTGTTTCGATTGCCACCGGACTTTTTACAGAGGCGCTGAAAAAGCTGTTTGATGAGTGCGGGAAGGTGTACAAGTCCAATATCCTTGCAGGAGTTGTCTCCGTAGTTTTATCACTGGCAGCAGGAGCAGGATATATTATCATGGTTGAGACGCAGCTTAACGCCAAGATGGCGGTAATATTGATTGCCCTGGTGTTGTTAAGTTGGCTGTGTGCTATGGTGGGATATGATAAAGTAATGCAGGCAATCTCGCAGATTAAGATTGCAAAGATTCGAAGCAAATAAAAAGAATGTATTGCCTATATATAAGGCAATGTGATATGATACCAAGCGGAACAACCGTGTTACAGGGTGGCTGACCTCTATTCTACATAGAATGGGGGTGGTGCTGATGAACAATAATCATTTTGATTTTAAAGACCTCATGTCTTTTGGCATGTTCATTCTATCACTGCTGACATTCATTTATTTGATTTGTCACTGATATTTTAAAGCATAGAAAAACCACCCCGGAACTTTGGCGAGTGATGAGGTGGTAATTCTATGTTATCCTGATTCATGAGGTCAACCCCTTGTGGGCGGTTGTTCCTTTATCTATATTATAGAGCAGGTAATAAAATAATGCAATGATTTTTTGAGAGCTTGGAAACAAGCTCTCTTTTTAACGGAGAAAAGCCTATGAATAAAGAACAAAAAGAAGTCCTGAGAAAAATCATCTATGCCGTAGAAACAGGTGGACAGGTCTACGGTAAGCAGGACTATAAGGATTTTACGGAGGCATATACAAACAGCTCTAATGAGCACGCCATCACCATAGGAGCGGGGCAGTGGTACGGACCGGAGGCAAAGACGCTGTTGCAGCGGATCCGGAAAGCGAGCCCGGCGGAGTGGCAGCGCCTTGATACATCGGGAGTCTGGGGAGATGTGCAAAAAGCGGACTGGGATACTTATAACATTTCTTCCGGATCTGCAAAGGCAAAGTGCATTGTAAGCATCATCAGCACAGCAACCGGTATCAAATGCCAGGACGCTTTGCTTGACGAACAGATGGCGGCCTACGTCCGAGAAGCCGAGAACCTGGGTGTAACAGACCCAGCCGGACAGGCTATGTGTGCTAATTTCTGGCATCAGGGCGGATTGTCGGCGGTAAAACGTATCCTTACTAAGACAGATAAGCCATACACCTTAGACAGCTTGTATAAAGCCTGTCGGAGCGATACCGGTAATCAGGTGGGCGCTTACAAGAGCCGACAGAATTTTGTTTACAACTCATTAAAAAAATACTTTCCGGAAGGAGGAAATGATATGGCAAACGACAAAGCAATCAACGCACTTATTAAAATCGCAGAAGCAGAAATAGGGTATTTGGAAAAGAAATCCAACAGCCAGCTCGACAGCAAAACCGCCAACGCAGGAAGCGCAAATTATACAAAGTATTGGAGAGACGTATATCCGTCCTATCAGGCACAGCCCTGGTGTGCCACTTTTGTCTCTTGGTGTTTTGAAAAGGCTTTTGGATTGGAGACGGCAAAGAAGCTTTTAAAACACTGGCCATATACATATTGCCCGACACTGGGAGATCTGTTTACCAAAAACGCAAATCCAAAGGTCGGGGATATTGTTATCTTCTGGAGAAACGGCGAGTTCGCCCACACCGGCATCGTGACAGCGGTTTCCGGAGACAAGTTCGAAACCATAGAGGGAAACACGTCTGGAGCGTCTGGGATCGTGGATAACGGCGGCGGAGTGTGCCGGAAGAGTTATTACAACAGCAACTTACCGGGAACCAAGTTCTGCACACCGGATTATAGCCTCGTCAAAAATGTAAGCGCAGGTTCTCCTGGCACATCGTCCTCGGCATCAGCCGATGAGAAAAAAATGAATACAGTTGCCTACGTTGCAAGAATGGCTAAGGACTGTAAGTGTTATGTAGAGCCAGGTGGAGCACAGGCTAAGATGTTCCCAATGCTTAAAAAAGACGCAGTTGTTGATGTAATGCAATATACCAAAAACGACTCTGCCGGAAAGAAGTGGTATTTTGTGAGGATTCCACATCCGACCGAAGGGTTTGTGTTTGAGTTCGTGCCAAGTGGGTATTTTAGACAGCTTAAATAGGTGTTTTCGAGGGTAGCTTCGGCTACCCTCTTTTTTTATTGCAAAAAAACGTCAAAAATGACATGAAAGCACTTGACAATACGCTAATAATAGCGTATAATGCAATTAAAGATAAGGAAAGGGGAACACTAAAATGACAAAGAAAGATGCGATCCAGAATATAATAGATAGAATCGAAGAAATTAAAGATGAATGTGAGTACGAATATATCGGGATCCGTATCCAGGAAAACGAATTTACAGAAGGCGAAATCCTTGATAATTCTTTTGTTTGGGTAGATGGAGAATGCACAGACGAAGAACTTGACGGAACATGCGCTATTAATCTTGATGATGCTAAATTCGCTTTAGAAAATGGATATTATGGTGAGCATATAGCAATCATAGCTGGCGATCATCGTGAATGGGGACAGGACGAGGGAGAAGTCATTATCAGAGAAGCAACTGTAATCGAGGTATTAGCATGAAAAGATATGAAGATTGCATAAGGACAGATGGAATGTGCGGAATATGCGCTCTTGCAAGTCGTGGTATGGATTGCCATAACAACAGAATAAACGGTATTCTTTATCAGAGGACAAGTATGGAAATGTCGCAGCGAGAACTTTCGGAGAAATCCGGGGTAAATATCAGGCAGATTCAAAGATACGAAAATGCCACCAGTGATGTAGGGAATATGACTCTTAGAAACGCTCTTTCTATTGCTTCTGCATTAGAATGTGATGTGAAGGATTTGCTATGATAAACAATTTTGAAGGTATGAAATTCGGGCATTTACGGGCTATCAAATGCCTTGATGAAAAGAAAGACGGGCAATCTTTGTGGGAGTGCCAGTGTGATTGCGGAGAAAAATGCATTGTCTCATCAAGAGATCTAAAATACGGAAGAAAAACGAGTTGCGGGTGTCAGAAAGGGTTCCAGAGACATCTGGAAGGAGCGCGTTTTGGACATTTAACGGTAATTAAGGATTCCGGGGAAAAGCAGAATAATGTGAAATTATGGGAATGTCAATGTGATTGCGGAAAAAAATGCATGGTTAGGACTGACTCCCTTACAAGCGGAAAAGTAATAAGTTGTGGGTGCGTAGCAAAAGGGCCAGATAAAATAAAGGTGTTGAAAGATAGCCGTAAAATAGAGGATCATACTTCAATGGTTTTCTTTTCGGGAGCGATAAGCAAGAATAATACAACTGGAATAAATGGTGTATCCAAATTAAAAAGCGGAAAATACAGAGCGTCTATCGGGTATAAAAATAAAGTTTACAGTCTGATTGAGGACTACGATATAGAGATAGCGCGCCAAGCCAGAATTGAAGCGGAAGAGGCGGTAAAGAATGGAGAATTTGAAGAATGGATCGGAGAATTTAAGAATGGAAGAAAAAAATAAAATAACAGATTTGATTGAGGGAGCTTTGAAAGAAGAAGACTATGAGCTACGGATTAATTTTTTAATCGGTGGCATGATGTGTGAAGAAAGCAATGACTCTCCCGAGAAGATTAGGAAAAATCAGGAATGGTTAAGTGAGATTGCAGAGTTTTGCAATAATTACACAGGAGATAAGGAAGATTATTTAGACCATGTAAAAGAACACATAGAGAAGTTCCTTCCAGTTCTGGAAAGAGAACGGGAAATATTTGAATCATAAATAAAAGGAATAAATAAGGCAGGGGACTAAAAATCCTCTGCCTTTGAATATTGTATCATCTTATTAAATGTGTTAAAAATCTGATTAGTCACATATTAGTCACAAATAAAAAATGAAATGCCGCTAAATACAAGGAAAAAGAATATTTCGATTTAGAGATTCTTTAGAGAAAACCCTGTTAAGGTAGTAGCATAAACAAAAAGGAGGTTACACATGAGCTGGTATCATAAACATAAAAGGAATATTGCTGCAGCAATGGGTGTCTGTGTTGCAGTGGGTAGTATTGCCGGTTTTACAGGCTGTGGAAAGGAGGCAGTTTCTTCTTCCAAATCTGACGAAAACGGAAAAAAGTCTTCAGAAGAAAAAGCAATGGGAAGATACCTGGAGGAGGAGCTTGCTGTTCCGGAAGGGTGTTCGCAGATTATAGCAATGGAACTGATGGAAAATGAAACAATGCGTCTTGTGTATTTTACAGAAGATGGTGTGCAGGTGAGTGACTCTAAGGACAGAGGAAAAACATGGGAAGCGCCTAAAAGTATGCGGGAGCTTGCAAAAGCGGACGACAGTCTGGAGTTTGGTTCTTCTGTGGCTCTTGCAAAGGACGGAGGAATTTTTACCACATTTCTGGAAATGCAGGATGAAGAAAATTATGTCCTTCATTATTTTTATATTTCTCCAACGGGAGAAGCAAAGGAACTGGATTTAAACGAGGCAGTAGGAGGATATGTTTTCAGCTGCAGTTTTTCGGATAAGGGAAATCTTCTGTTATCTTCCGGTGATGGGGTAAAGGAAATAAACCCTCAAGATGGAAGCATCGTGCATACGTATGATGCAGGCAGCATGGTGACGATATTTGACACAGTGGGAAGCAGGCTAATTTCGGTTGTGGATACAGAGATTCATTATTATGATATGGAAACAGGAAAGCCTCTGGAAGAAGAGGAGATGCTGACAAAAGAAATTTCTTCCAATCCGGATAATTTGCAGATGACAGGAGTGGGCATCAATAATCTTCTATTTATTGATGGAGATGAAAAGGACAGCCTTTTCTATGTAAGTCATGACGGAATTTACAGATATGCTTTTGGAGGAAGCGTTGTGGAGCAGGTGGCAGACGGAAAATTAAATTCCCTCAGTTCTCCGGACATAGCGTTCACGGCTATGGTGAGGGATAAGGACGGTGCGTTTTATCTGGCGGTTTCTGATGTGAGCCAGAGTGACCCTGTGGGAAGAATCTGCAAGTATGTGTACTCAAAAGACACACCGGCTGTTCCGGATACAGAACTTACCGTATATTCTCTTACAGACGATGACTTCCTGCGTCAGGCAGCAGCAGCCTTCCAGAAAAAATATCCGGATATTTATCTGAATCTGGAGACTGGTATGACAGGAGAGGATGCAGTGACAGAGACAGACGCATTAAAAGCATTAAATACGGAAATTATGGCGGGAAAAGGACCGGATATTCTTCTTATGGACGGCATTGCCGCAGATACGTATATTGAGAAGGGGATGCTTGAAGATTTAAGCGGAATTTTAAAAGATGCGGATATTCTGGAAAATATTATAGAACCTTATAAAGACGGGGAAGGAAAGATTTACCAGATGCCTGTAAAATTCGGTATTCCGTATATTCAGGGAAAGAAAGAATATGTGGACGCGATTTCCGATCTGACCTCTATGGCAGACACCATAGAATCACATAAAGAAGAGTATACAAAAGATATGCTTCCATTCGTAAGTTCATATAGTCCGTATATGCTGTTGAAAGGATTTTCGGCAGTAAATATGTCTGCATGGGTAAACGAAGACGGAACTCTGAATCAGGCAGCAGTACAGGAATTTTTAGAGCAGACAAACCGGATTTATCAGAGCGCGAAGGCTCCGGCAGAGGAACAGCTTGCTGCATTTGGAGTAACAGCAGAAGAAATGGAAGAAGCCAATGAAGTCAGAAATCTTTATTCGGAATATGGTGCAGTATTTTCTCAGTTTGGAGTAGGAGGCCTGAGTTTGATTTCAGAAAGTAACATTCTGGGAACAGGAGGTATCTATTCCCCTTCTGACTTACGTTCCATTTATTCTGTAGAACAACAGGGCGATGGTATTTCCGGAAAATTATGGAATGGTCAGACAAAAGATGCATTTATCCCTCAGAAGATTGTGGGAATCAGCGCCAAATCCTCAGAAAAAGAGGCGGCAGAACAATTTGTAGGCTATTTATTCAGTGATGAAGGGCAGAGAGTGAGTACAACAAGCGGACTTCCGGTAAGAAAGTCTGTTTATGAAGACGTGTCTTACTGGATGGGCAATGCAAAAGAAGGAGATGTGACTTCTGTTACAAGCAGCTATAACAATCAGACAGGAGAAAGTGTTGACTTAAGCATTGTTCAGCCGGGAGAAAGTGTAATCAAAGAAATGCAGGAGCTTGGAAAGACACTGACAGCACCGGTGAAAGAAAACCGTATGATTTTAAGTGCCGTTCTTGATGCAGGAGCTTCCTATATAAAAGGAGAGATTTCCGTAGAAGAAGCAGTAGAAAAAGCAGCATCACAGGTAAACTTGTACTTATCAGAATAAAGAAATAAAAGAAAAAGCGGGTTCGTTTTCCATGAGATAAATGGAAAGCGGACCCACTTTTTATAATGGCGATTAATAAAATACTTCCATACAGTAGCCAACACCACGGACTGTTTTTAAATTGAGAGTGCTGCCTACGGATTTCAGGCGACGCCTAAAAAGTGAATATAATTATCAAGATTTCCGTCCTCCACATCGCTGTCCATACCCCACACGCGGTTTAAAAGAACGGTTCGAGTAAGAGTCTGCCCCGGATTTCTTAAAAAAATTTCCATAAGACTTCCCTCACGTTTGGAAAGGGTACATTCAGACTTCTCTTTTGACAAAAGATTACTTTCCGGGTCAAAGGAAACGTCTCCCAGACGAAGAATGGAGGAATCGTCCCATTTTCCGGGACGGCGCATAAGGCAGCGGATTCTTGCAAGAAGCTCCTCGAAAGCAAAGGGTTTTACCATATAGTCGTCTGCTCCGCATTCCAGTCCACAGACCTTATCATTTAATTCTCCGAGTGCAGTGAGAAAAATAACAGGTGTGGAGACATGGGAACGCCTTGCTTCTTTTAGAAGAGTTACGCCGTCCATATGGGGGAGCATTCTGTCTAAAATTACAAGGTCATGGCTTTTTTCCTGCATATAATAAAGGCCTTCTTCTCCGTCGTGACACAGCTCCACAGAAAAATCTTCTTTTTCAAGCTGAAATTTCATAGCTTTTGCAAGCTCTTTGTCATCTTCAATTATTAAAATTTTCATGTTTACTTCCCGCTTTCTGTGTATATTGAAAAGATGTTTTGATAAAAGGTGCCGTTTGATCCCGGCATTATCTAAATAGTATAACATGGAAATCTTGAAGTTATCTCTAAAAATGAAAAAAGTCTTAGAGAAAAAATAGAGAAAAGCCTGCTATAGTAAGGATAACAGAAAGAAAGGCGGCAGATATATGAGAAAAAAAGCAGCAAAATGGAAGGGGATTTTCTTTCTTCTTCCCAGTTTTTTTGGAGTGTGCCTATTTTGGCTCGTTCCTTATATAGACGTAATCCGGCGTTCTTTTTTTGGAGCGGTGAGCGGAGAGTTTACAGGATTTTCCAATTATGTGACCATATTTCAAAATTCGGCATTTCAGCTTGCTGCAAAAAACACTCTTCGTTTTTTTGCAGTATGTATTCCACTACTTGTGTGTTTATCCCTGGGAGCGGCTGTTTTTATATCCGGGCAGAAACACTTTCGTCAGATGACAAAAAGTTTCTTTTTGCTGCCTATGGCAATCCCGGTTGCTTCTGTTGTTCTTTTGTGGAAGCTTATGTTTCACGACCAGGGACTTTTAAACCATTTTCTTTCCTTTTTCTCCATAGAAGGACAGGACTTCATGAATACGGAAAGTTCTTTTTATGTACTGGTATTCAGTTATATATGGAGAAATCTGGGATACGACATTGTACTCTGGCTTGCGGGGCTTTCAGCAATTAATACCTCTTTGTATGAATCGGCAAGAGTAGACGGAGAGTGGAAGTGTTTTACAAAAATTACACTGCCCCTTTTGCTTCCTTCCCTTTTTACCATAGTGGTTCTTTCTCTTTTAAATGGATTTAAGGTATTTCGGGAGGCATATCTTGTAGCCGGGGATTATCCCCAGGAAAATATGTATCTTCTGCAGCATCTTTTTAATAACTGGTACAGAGATTTATCACTTGATAAAATGTCTGCTGCTGCAGTAGTTACAGGAGCTGTGATCCTGGTTTTGATTTTATTTCTTCAAAAAGCATGGGAAAGGGAGTGAGCCGGAATATGAAAAAAACAGGAACTTTTATTTGTGTTTGTTTTGCGCTGCTTGCCGCATTTCCGGTGTTCTTTCTTGCAGCCGGCTCCCTTATGGGAGCAGGAGAATTAAAAGAACTGCTCCAGCCGATTCTTACAGGGGGAGAGGGGTTTGCTTCCTGGAAGATGCTTCCAAGGTATCCTACCCTTCGTTCGTATGTGGAACTTCTTCTGGATTCTCCGGAATTTTTCGTTATGTTCTGGAATTCCGTAAAGCTTACGGGAGGAATCCTTGCAGGGCAGATTCTTGTGGGCGTTCCGGCAGCCTGGGGCTTTGCGAGATTTTCCTTTCCCGGAAAAAAGCTTCTTTTTATCATATATATTGCCCTTATGATGATGCCCTTTCAGGTTATGATGTTAAGCAATTATCTTGTTTTGGACAGACTGGGCCTTTTGGATACTCTTACGGGGATTATTCTTCCGGCTGTGTTTTCTACTTTTCCGGTGTTTATTATGTATCGGTTTTTTGAGGGGATCCCGGAAGCGCTTATGGAGGCGGCAAGACTTGACGGAGCAGGAGAATTTATGCTTTTTATTCGTGTGGGGCTGCCTCTTGGTTCTCCTGGAATTATATCTGCTATGGTTCTTGGATTTCTGGAGTACTGGAATTTAATTGAACAGCCGATGGCGTTTTTAAAGACAAAAAGTCTGTGGCCTTTGTCTTTATTTCTTCCAAACATCAGTCTGGAAAAGGCTGGGTTAGCATTTGCGGCATCTGCCGTTGTACTGCTTCCGGCAGTTCTTGTATTTCTGGCAGGGCAGGATTATCTGGAACAGGGAATTATTTCTACGGCAATTAAGGAGTAAGAGATGGATAAACAAAGAAAATTAGTGAAATGGATTACAATATTTTTTGCAGCAATGCTTGTGTTTACATTTTTGTCAAGAGCGGCAGATTCTTTAAATGTTGCAAATGTAGATACAAAGAAGATGCAAAATCAGGTGATTGCCCATAATGTAAAAGGAACCGGAAGAGTGGAGGGAACAAAGGAGCAGGCTGTATTCGTCCTCGCCGGTCAGAAGGTGGAGCAGGTATTTGCAAAAGAAGGGCAGAATGTAAAAAAGGGAGATACACTTTTTGTTCTGGATCTGGATACTTTACAGGAAACCGCAGAAAAAAAACAGATGGAAATTGACACTGCGGTAAGAAAAACAGAGGATTTAAAAAGTGCGGATTCTGTAGATGGACAGAAAAAAGAAACGGAAAAAGGTAGGGCACAGCAAAATTATAACGACGCCATAAAATACGGAGATATTAATATGGCAAATGCAAGAATGGAAGTAGATGCGGCAAAACAGAAACTTCAGGATTTCTATAATGAAAGGGCGCAGGCACAAAGCACATTGCCTCAGGGAGACGACAGTCTATCCGACGGTTCTTCTGATCACCTGGAATCCGGAGAGAGTCAGGAAAACATACAGGGCGGAAACGGGGCAGACGTTTATACAAAAGAGCAGGAGGTCGCCCTTCAGGAGGAAATACGGGCAAAAGAAGAAGCGTTGAATCAGGTGATTATTGCAAGAAATAAGGAGGTGCGCGAAGCAGAGAGAGCAGTTGAGGACGCACAGATGGCAGAGGCAACGGACGGAAGCCTGGAAAATGCAGAAGCAGAGCTTGCGGCTTTGCAGAAGGAGTTTAAGAAGCTGCAGGTAATTCTTGAGACAAAGGGAGAAGTAAAAGCGCCTGCAGACGGGGTGATAAAAAACATGAGCGTTTCTACGGGAAGCCAGACAACAGAGGAGGCTTCGGTGATTCTTTATGAAACAGGGGGGAGTCTCCGTATGACGGGAACGATTTATAAAGATGATTTGAAATATGTGGAAATGGGAGGAAAGGCGTCTGTGAAGGGAGGCGGCGGAACGGAAATTCCGGACGCGCAGATAGAATCCATATCAGAGGTAGAGGAGGATAAAGACAGTCGCCGGATTTCCATTCTTCTTCCGGAAAATACCCTGTCTGTCGGGGAGACGGCAGAATTTTCCATCATAAGAGAAGAAGGACCGTTTACCACATGTGTTCCGCTGTCGGCGCTCCGAGAGGAAAATGGGAGAAGCTTTGTGTATGTAACGGATAAAGAAAATACGATTCTCGGGGAGCAGCTTGTGGCAAGGAAGGTAGAGGTAACTGTGCGGGATAAAAATAATTTGTATGCGGCGCTTGAAGAGGGGAGTCTTTCCAGCGAGCAGCAGGTCATTATAAGCACAGACAGGGAAATTTCGGAGGGCAGCCCTGTAAGGCTGCAGGAATCATGAAAGGCAAAAAATCCTCCTGCCGGTTTCGACAGGCGGGAGGGGCAATTCTTTGTTTTCTGGGAGTGCTTTGTTTTTTTTACGGGCTTCGTCTCTGTGGAACATTACAGAAAAATCCCGGTGCTTCAGTGTTTTTATCCGGTATGTATCCAGATAAAGGGCAGGTGACAGAGATGATAGAAAAAGAGAGCAGGGCGGAAACTCCCACAGACGTATGTTTCTACTGGGAAGGCGGTATTTCCGTTTTGCAGTCTCAAAAATACGGAACGCAGAGAGAAGCAATGGTATGTGGTCTTTTGGGAGACGCTTCTCTTTTTGACGGAAGAGTGCAGGGGTTTTCAGAGGAAGACAGAGAAGGCTGTATTATAGATGAAAAAACATCATATGCGCTTTTCGGAAGCAGGGAGGCGGCAGGAAGTGAGCTTCTTTTAAATGGAAAAACGTATGTGGTACGAGATACCATTCCCTGGAAACAGCCCATGATTCTTTTCCGCCCTACAGACAGTAAAACTCTTTACACAAGAGCTTTTGTGCGGCCACAGCAGGGGGAGACAAAGAAAGGAGCGGGGGAGGCGTTTCTTTTAAGAAACGGACTTACCGGGATTTCCGCACAAAGCATGGAACTTTCAAAAGACTGGATTCCGGGGAAATGGTCTGATTTTTCTTTCTGGTCAGAGAAGTGGAAAGAGCTCTCTGAAGGCTTTCAGATGTATCTCATACTTCCAAAAACACCTTCAGAGACAGAGCAGATTGTGAAGACAGTTCAGGCAGGAACTGCTTTTCTTGGAACATTATTATTGTGCCTTCTGGGAAGAAGCGTTATAATGAGAAAAACGAAAACAAACAAAGGAGGGCTTTCAAGTGGAATATCTGGTAAAGAGAATTAACACAAAAGAAGAAATAAGAAATTGTGAGCGTTTTGAAGTTTCTAATTATCAATGGGTGGATGGACCAAAGCCGGAAACATGGGGATATATGGGATATCTGGAAGGGAAAGGGCTTTATGTGGAAATGTACTGTAAGGAATCTTCTCCCAGAACAGAAACGAATATGGAAAACGGAAAAAGCGGAAAGGTAAAAGGATTTCGCGTGTGTGATGACAGCGCAGCAGAGGTTTTTCTTGGATTCGCAGATGAAGACGGAGAAATACGAGAAAGCTCCATGTATATAAATTTTGAGATGAATTCTGCAGGAGCCCTGTACGCTGCATATGGAAAAGGAAGAAAAGGCAGAAGCCATTTTTCAGATGAGGTATATGAATCTGTTCTTCCGGAAGTATATAAAGCTGAAGACTGCTGGGGCATAAAGCTTTTGATTCCGGAAACTTTGATAAAAGAACTTGGAAAAGCAGATATAGAAAACGGAGATGTCTTTTACTGTAACTTTTATAAAATTTCCGAAACGCCGGAAATTGAGCATTATGGAACCTTTGCGGAAATCAAAAATGAAACTCCGAATTTCCATCTGCCGCAGTATTTTGCAAAAGTGAGAGTGGAATAAGATGAAAAAAAGCAGGTTTTTAAAAGCCTGCTTTTTCTCCGCATAAAATAACGGTGATTCGTCCCGGAATCCGGGAATATCTTGTAACAAGAATCTGGCAGCAGATGCAGTCAGGGCTTAAACAATTGCCGCAGATACCTGTTTTTGCACAGGGGGTATCTGCACCGACACGCATAGCGTTTGGCGGACAGGCAAGTGTGCGCACTCGATTATAAGCATCCTCTACGGAAGCGCACATTTTGTCCATGCTGGCAAGGACGATAACATGAGCCGGACCGTGGGCAATGCAGGCAACCCGGTTGCTTGCACCATCAATATTTACAAGCTCCCCATCTGTAGTGAAGGCGTTTGTGCTGGTGAGAAAATAATCGGCGCAAACGACTTTTCCATAAAGCGCCCTTGCTTCTTCCGGAGTCTTTGCTGATTTTCTGTCGATAAATTCATAATTTCCCGTACGGATCACTTCGCATACTCCGGCTTCTTCCATAGATTCCGTTCCGCCCCAGGTAACAGAAGAGCCTTCCGGAATCATGGAAAGGATTCGATTTTTTGCTTCTTCCTTTGTGGCACAGTAAAAAGCATCCATGTTTCTTTTGGCGAATTTTTTCTTCAGAGTTTCTGCTGCCAGTGCATAGCTGTCTTGTATAAATGACATATGAAACACTCCTTCCATCACAATTTGTTTTTCATATTTTATCACGCAGAAAGGATTTTTTCAATTTTTAATTGAGAAGAACAGAAAAGTATGTTACACTAAACACAGTATGTATATTTTCTAGTAAAGGAGAATGAATATGGGAAAGATTGCCATTGTGACAGACAGTAACAGCGGCATAACACAGGATCAGGCAAAGAAGATGGGAGTGCACGTAATTCCCATGCCTTTTTATATTAATGAAACCCTGTATCTTGAAGGGGTAACTCTGACTCAGGAAGAATTTTATGAAAGACTGAAAAATGATGAGCCGATTTCCACTTCCCAGCCAAGCCCGGCAGAAGTATGCGGTCTCTGGGATATGCTTTTAAAGGAAAACGATGAAATTGTACATATCCCTATGTCAAGCGGACTTAGCAATTCCTGTGAAACTGCAATGGGACTTGCAAGAGACTACGATGGAAAAGTGCAGGTAGTAGATAATCAGCGAATTTCCGTCACCCAGTATCAGTCAGTCGTAGATGCGCTGGCTCTTCGTGATGCAGGGAAAAGTGCAGCAGAGATTAAAGAGGTGCTGGAGGCGGAAAAACTGGAATCCAGTATTTATATTACCCTGGAAACTTTAAAATATTTGAAAAAAGGCGGACGGATTACTCCTGCTGCAGCTGCCATCGGAACAGTTCTGAATTTAAAACCAGTACTTCAGATTCAGGGAGAGAAGTTGGATGCTTATGCCAAAGTAAGGGGTAAGAAACAGGCTAAAAGAGTGATGCTGAAAGCAGCACAGGAGGATATGCAGGAACGATTTGCCGAATATGAAAAAGAGGGACTGATGTGTATAGAAAGCGCATACACAGGAAACCCGGAGGAAGCAGAAGAATTTAAAAAGGAAATTGAAGCGGCATTTCCGGGACATGAAGTCCGTATGGCGCCGTTGTCTTTAAGTATTGCCTGCCATATCGGATATGGAGCCCTTGCAATCGGATGTACCAAAAAAGTAAAAATTTGAAGAAGTCAAAACAGAAAATACAAGGAGTAACAAAGAGATTATGAAAAAACTGATGGAACAGATGGCGGAAGAGCTTTCCGCTGCATTTGAAAAAGCAGGATACGACCCATCTTATGGAAAGGTAACCGTATCAAACAGACCGGACTTATGTGAATTTCAGTGTAACGGAGCAATGGCAGGAGCAAAGGCATATAAAAAAGCTCCTTTTATGATTGCGGATGAAGTAGTGGCAAATCTTGGAGAAAATTCTGTATTTTCAATGGCAGAAGTAGTAAAGCCGGGATTTATCAACCTTCGTGTAAAAGAAGATTTTCTGGCAGAATATCTTGAAAAAATGAGATCGGAAGAGCG
>UQJE01000022.1 GCA_900541345.1 uncultured Blautia sp. | reverse complement strand
TATTTCCGCGATAATGGTGAACATTATATGAATAGATGGGTCGGAAGTCAGTATTTTGATTCCTTTGGAAGACTGGCAAGTGGAATTAAGGAAATTGACGGAAAAACATATTTCTTTGAAATTTCGGATGAAAAGACACATCGCGGAAGAGTGTTCAAAAATACCATGATCAAATATAACAATAAGTGGTATTATGCAGAGCCTGACGGACAGCTTGCAAGAGACGAGTGGAAGAAGATTAACGGGAATTGGTATTATTTCCAGAAATTCACAACGCTCACAAATGCATTCCGCTGGAAAGATAATACATACGGATGGCTTGATGAGCAGGGTAAATTCTGTACGGGTTGGGTTGTTTTAAGCAACTCAGAGAATAAGGTACGCTATGTGAATCCAAATGGCGATGGTTTCTACAAAGATACAAGCGCAGTAATTGACGGACTTCGTTATTACTTTGATGAAAAAGCTTACCGTATCAATGATCTGACTTCTGTTTACAGAGGACCTTACTATGTAGAGGTGGACCAGACAAATGGTGTTATGACCATTTATGATAAGAGCAGAACGGTACCTGTAAAATCCATTCGTGTATCCGTTGGAGCAGCGGGAACAGAGACGCCAAATGGTCGGTTCACTCTCTGGAGAAGTTCAAGATGGCAGAGTCTTATGGGACCGTCCTGGGGTCAGTACGGCACACATGTGGCTGGAGCCGGTCTTGGAGGAATTTTTGTTCATTCTGTAGCTGGCGTGGCGATGAATCAATACAGCGTTCCGGCAGCAGAGTACAATAAACTTGGAAATCCTGCTTCTCACGGTTGTATCCGTGCTTGTGTGGCAGATGCAAAATGGGTATATGAGAACTGTAACGGAGCAACAATTCGTATTTTCCATTCTAATAAATATGAATCAAGAGAAGCGTTAAGAGGACCTCTTGGAAGAAGAGCTCTCGTTCCTATGAAGCCTCCGTATAATTCAGATCCGACAGATCCATCCATTTAAAGATTAGGAAACAGGAAGAATAGACAAATACTACAGGAGATATGCCTTTGGCATATCTCCTGTTTTGCGAGTGCGTATGTGCGAAGTAACAGCCTTAACATTCTTCCTTGAAATTTAGGAGGGCAGTCTGTATAATAAGGGCTGTGGCTTTTATACCATGAGAGAAACAAAGGAGATATAGCTAAAAAAAGAGGTAGAAGATGAAAAAATGGAAAAAATGGCTGGCTGCAGGACTGGCAGTAATAACGCTGAATCTTAGTGGAGTGAGCATCGCAGTAAATGCGAATCCTTTTGAACCGTATGACAGAAGTGAGGCAGTTGTTTTAGAGGAAGGTCAGAGAAAAAAAGATAGCGATAAAAAGCCGAACCCAAAGGCATGGCAGAAAATTAACGGTGTCTGTTACAATGGAAGTGGTGTGGCAATACCGGGGGCAATTACGAGAGGAATTGATGTATCCGAATGGCAGGGGAAAATCAACTGGTCAAAAGTTAAAAAATCAAATGTGGATTTTGCCATGATACGAATAGCATATGGAACCGGGTATATGGATAAGACGTATGCTTATAATATGAGGGAAGCAAATGCTGTGGGAATGCCGGTTGGAACTTATGTATACAGCACAGCTACCACAAAAGAGCAGGCCTTAAAAGAGGCGCAGCTTGTCATTGAGAAAATGAGAGGATACAAAGTTTCCTATCCAGTTGTATTTGATCTGGAATATTCAAAAATGGGAGAATTGACACCTTCTAAAATATCAGAGCTTGCCCTTACTTTCTGTAATGAGGTAAAGCGGGCGGGATATTATCCAATGATTTACTGTAACACCTATTGGTACAGCAGTAAAATTGATATGAGCCGTCTTTCCGGGCTCGATGTATGGATTGCAAGCTACGGAGATAAAATCCAGGCGCCATCAAGCTCTCTTTACGATTATACAATTTGGCAGGCAACAGACGGGGATGGAGGCGGAGTTTTAAATCCTACAAAGGGTCTGATCGACGGTATTCCTAAAGATTGTAATGTGGATGTTAATTTCGGATATGTTGATTATACAAAGAAAATCATACCGAGAACAGAGCCGGTAAGCAGTTATGTGCCAGGTGACTCAGGAGAGGACAGCGGTACAGGAGAAGATGGATGGGTAGAAAAGGATGGCAAAAAATATTATTATAAGAATGGAAAGCCTTTAAAAGGAACAAGAAAAATAGGTGGAGAATATTACTGTTTTGACAGTAAGGATGGTCATTTGTTCCAGAATCAGCTTCTTTATTCCGCTTCTACAAACAGAACTTGTTACGCAGATGAAAGCGGGATCCGTGTAGCAAATACCTGGGTGCAGACAGAAGGAAAGAAATATTATATGGGAGCAGATGGATATGCATATAAAGGCTCCAGAAATGTACATGGAAAATTTTATCTTTTTGACAGCAAGCGAGGATATGCGTTTACAAACAGAAAACGAATCAGCAGTCAGGGCGATATTTACTATTATGGTGCAGATGGCGCAAGAATGAATAGCGGCTTTGCCAAAATTCAGGAAAATGGTAAAATAAACACATACTATTTTAATAAGGAAGGAAAAGCATACAAACAATGGCATAAGATAAAAGGCAAATGGTATTATTTTTATCCAGGATGGACGGAGACATCCGGTATCATGGCGCAAAATACGGCTATTACCATTGATGGAATGACTTATATTTTTGATGAAAATGGTGTATGTGTAAATCATGCATAAAGGACAGGGAACAGAAGATGATAGATTTTAACAGACCTGCGTTTGTGGGAAAAGAACTTGCTTATATACAGGACGCGATAGAAAAGGGAATGCTGTGCGGGGACGGAAGCTATACAAAGAAATGCTCTGCACTGATGGAGGAAAAGTTTGATGTTCGTCATGTGATGCTGACAACATCCTGTACCCATGCGCTTGAAATGGCAGCTTATCTCTGCGACATAAAACCGGGAGACGAAGTAATCATGCCTTCCTATACATTCGTATCAACAGCGGATGCATTTGTGCTTCGAGGAGCAAAAATTGTATTTGTAGATATTCGACCGGATACGATGAACATTGATGAGACAAAGATTGAGGCAGCCATCACACCAAAAACAAAAGCGATTGTTCCGGTTCATTATGCAGGAATTTCCTGTGAGATGGATACAATCATGGCTTTGGCCCAAAAGTATAATTTGAAAGTTGTGGAGGATGCAG
This sequence comes from uncultured Blautia sp., assembly GCA_900541345.1. Lineage (GTDB taxonomy): Bacteria > Bacillota > Clostridia > Lachnospirales > Lachnospiraceae > Blautia_A. Next base: position 28,775 of record UQJE01000022.1, on the reverse strand, counting down.
CTCAGGGGGTTGGCTCTTATTATAAGGGAAAGGCGCTCGGCACAATCGGGGATTTCGGCTGTTACAGTTTTCATGAAACAAAGAATTATACAATGGGAGAGGGCGGTGCTCTTGTTTTCCGGAATGATAAATACCAGGAGAGGGCGGAAATACTCCGGGAAAAAGGAACAGACAGAAGCAAGTTTTTCCGGGGACAGGTGGATAAGTACCGTTGGATTGATTACGGTTCTTCTTATCTTCCAAGTGAGCTGAATGCAGCTTACCTCTATGCACAACTGGAAGAATGTGATAAAATCAGTAAGAAGAGGGAAGAGATTTATAATTACTATCATGAACACCTTGCAGTTCTGGAAGAAGAAGGAAAGATCGTACGTCCGGTTGTTCCAAAGGATTGTACAAATAATTGCCATATGTATTACCTGAAAGTGAGAAATCAGGAAGTGCGGGCAGAACTGATTACCTATCTGAAGGAAAATGGGATCAGGAGTGTATTTCATTATGTTCCCCTCCATACAGCTCCGGCAGGACAGAAGTTTGGCAGGTTTTCAGGGGAAGATGTGTATACAACGAAAGAGAGCGAGAGACTTCTCCGTCTTCCTATGTTCTACAATCTTGACATGAAAGACGTGGCATATGTGACAGATACAATTTTAAAGTTCAAAGGATTTTGAAAGGAGATAAAAAATGGGAAAAATTAAAGTAACTCCATGCGGAGACATAGAAGGGCTGAAAGTAATCGAACCGACTGTATTTGGTGATTCCAGAGGATATTTTATGGAGACATACAATTACAATGATTTTAAGGAAGCGGGAATTGATGTGGAGTTTGTACAGGACAACCAGTCAAGTTCACATTACGGGGTTCTTCGCGGACTTCATTTTCAGATTCAGTATCCCCAGGATAAACTTGTGCGCGTAGTAAGCGGAGAAGTTTACGATGTGGCAGTAGATTTAAGAGAAGGGTCCAAAACGTTTGGAAAATGGTACGGCGTTCTTCTCTCAGCAGAAAATAAGAAGCAGTTCTTTATTCCGAAGGGATTTGCACATGGATTCCTTGTACTTTCTGACCATGCTGAATTTACTTATAAATGCTCTGATTTTTATCATCCCAACGATGAGGGCGGTCTTATCTGGAATGATCCGGATATTGGTGTAAAATGGCCGGTTCCGGAAGGAATGGAATTGGAGCTTTCTGACAAGGATCAAAAATGGCACGGCTTAAAAGAGTTTCACAGATAGGAGTCGGGAATGCTGAAGACTATTTTTTTCCTGCCGGCGGAATTATATAAAAACCGCCGGCTGGTTTTCAAACTGGCAAAAAATGATTTTAAGACAAAGTATGCAGGTTCTTATCTGGGAATTGTGTGGGCGTTTGTGCAGCCAATTGTAACCATACTTGTATACTGGTTTGTCTTTTCCGTGGGCTTTCGCTCCGGTACAGGGGATCTGGGAGTTCCCTTTGTCCTTTATCTGGTGGCTGGAATCGTGCCGTGGTTTTTCTTTCAGGATGCCTTGATAGGAGGAACAAACTCTCTGCTTGAATATAATTATCTTGTAAAAAAAGTCGTTTTTAATATCAGCGTTCTTCCTGTTGTGAAGATTATTTCAGCGATGTTTGTGCACGGCTTTTTCGTGCTGTTTACAATTATTCTGTATATGTGTTACGGAAGATTTCCGGATTTATATTATATCCAGATTCTTTACTACAGTATATGTACCTTCCTTCTTGTGTTGGGACTTGTTTATGCTACCTGCGCTGTTGTTGTTTTCTTTCGGGATTTAACTCAGATCATCAGCATTGGTCTGCAGGTAGGAATCTGGCTGACACCGATTATGTGGATTGCGGAAACTTCTCTTCCGGGACATCCTCTTCTTCAGAAGGTGCTTCAGTTAAATCCGATGTATTATATTGTATCTGGTTACAGAGATGCTTTTGTTATGAAAAAGTGGTTTTTTGAAAGTCCGATGTGGACGCTTTACTTCTGGATATTTACCATTCTCTGTTTCCTTTTCGGAAACTGGGTATTTAAACGTCTTCGCGTTCATTTTGCAGATGTATTATAAGGAGAGGGACAAGTGGAAAATAAAAAAGCCATTCAGGTACAGCACCTGACAAAAATGTATAAACTTTACGACAAGCCCTCGGACCGGTTAAAGGAATCACTGGGGCTGTCCAGAAAAAAGAAATACAGAGAACATTATGCGCTTCGTGATGTGAATTTTGATATAAACGAGGGCGAATGCGTGGGAATTATCGGGACGAACGGTTCCGGTAAATCTACGATTTTAAAGATTATTACAGGCGTTCTTTCCCCAACAGAGGGAGAGGTGAAGGTAAACGGAAGAATTTCCGCTCTTCTTGAGCTTGGCGCAGGCTTTAATATGGAGTATACAGGTCTTGAAAACATTTATTTAAATGGAACCATGATCGGTTTTACAAAGGAGGAGATAGATGCCCGTCTTGATGATATTCTCTCTTTTGCAGATATTGGGGATTTTATCCACCAGCCTGTAAAAATGTATTCGAGCGGTATGTTTGTGCGTCTTGCCTTTGCAGTAGCTATCAATATTGACCCGGAAATTCTCATTGTAGATGAGGCACTCTCTGTGGGAGACGTATTTTTCCAGGCAAAATGTTATCATAAATTTGAAGAATTTAAGAATCAGGGAAAAACCATCCTGATTGTAAGCCATGATTTGAGCAGCATTTCCAAATACTGTGACAAGGTAGTTCTTTTAAATAAGGGACAGATGCTGGACGAGGGCAATCCAAAAGAAATGGTAGATATGTATAAACAGCTTCTTGTCAATCAGGATCCTGTGAAGCAGGGGGAGGAGGAAGCGCCTTCTTCCAGAAAAGAAACGGAAAACTGGAGAGCCGGTTTTATGGTAAATCCGGATACTCTGGAATACGGAGACAAGCAGGCTGAGATTGTGGATTTTGTTGTTCTGGATTCCAAGGGAAGACAGAGTAATACCATAGAAAAAGGCAGCAGTTTTTCAATTAAGATGAAGGTACGTTTTCATGAGACGATTCAGCAGCCGATTATGGCGTTTACCTTTAAAAATATACAGGGAACAGAGATCACAGGGACAAACACACTTTTTGAGGAAATGGAAGTGGAGCATTCCGAGGCAGGAAAAGAGTGTATTGTGACCTTTACCCAGGAAATGAGCCTTCAGGGAGGGGAATATCTTCTCTCTTTCGGCTGTACAGGATATAAAGGCGGAGATTTTACGGTGTTCCACAGGCTTTATGATGCCTGCAACATTACAGTCGTCTCCCACAAAAACACAGTAGGCTTTTATGATATGAATTCCAAAGTGAGTATTGAGGAACTGGAATAAAAGGAGAGTTTTATGCAGGAAAAAATCGGAAATGTGACCCTGGACTACACTTATTATCCGGGAGAAGATTTATACAGTGACGGTCCCGTTGAGGAAGAGCTTCTGGAAATTGCGAAGTATTACAGAGAAGAGGAATTAAACGCTGTCATTGCACAGAGGAACAGCTGGCCTGTTCTTTATCATTTTTCTCATATAAGAAAAAATATTCTGGAATGGCTTCCCATAACAAAAGAAGATAAGGTGCTGGAAATTGGTTCCGGCTGCGGAGCAGTCACAGGTGCTCTTGCAGAGAAGGCCGGTTCTCTTACCTGCATTGAGCTTTCTAAAATGAGAAGTACCATCAATGCTTACAGAAACAGAGATTATGAGAACGTAAAAATTATGGTGGGAAATTTCCAGGATATAGAAAAAAATCTGGAAGAGAAATTCGATTATATAACTTTAATCGGTGTGTTTGAATATTCAGAAGGATATATCGGCACAAAAGAACCGTATGTAGAAATGCTGCGCCGGATTTCCCGTCATTTAAATCCCGGAGGAAAAATTATCATAGCCATTGAAAACAGGCTGGGATTAAAATACTGGGCAGGTTGTACAGAAGACCATACAGGAACTTATTTTGAAGGTCTGGAAGGGTATACGAAAACAAAGGGAGTAAAAACATTCTCGAAGAAAGAGCTTTCTGATATTATCAGCCGGGCAGGAGAGTTTTCCACCGCATTTTACTATCCATATCCGGACTACAAGTTCCCAATGACGATCTATTCCGATGATTATCTCCCCAAAAAAGGGGAGCTTTCTCATGGATTTGCAAATTATGACAGAGAGAGAATCTTTTTATTTGATGAGCCAAGAGTATACGATTCCCTGATTGAGAGCGGAATGTTTCCGGAATTTTCCAATTCCTTTCTTGTAGTGGCACAGTGGGAGGGCAGATAATGGAAAAATTAATATACAGTAAATATTCCAATGAGAGAAGTCCGAGATTTTCTCTTCGTACAGATATTCTGGAGCAGGATGGTGTAAGAAGTGTGCGGAAAACGCCTGCCGGAAAAGAAGGAGAGGAGCATGTTGCTTCTCTGGCAAAATGGGGAGAAGCGCTGGAAAAGGTATTCAAAGATTCTCCTTTTGTGTGCAACAAATGTGCGCTTGAGGGAAAAAGCGTTGTTCTGGAATATGTATCAGGAGAAACTCTGGAGGAACGTCTTGACAGTCTTTTGAAGCAGGGGGAAAAAGAAGAGGCGGAAAAACTTCTTACAGGGTATCTTACAGAAATCGAAAAAATATATAAAGATACAGTTTTTGAAAAGACAGAGGCGTTTACAAAAGTTTTTGGAGAGACTGTATTTTTCCGGGAGATGGAGTGCGCAGATGTGACAGATATTGACATGGTGTGTCAGAATCTTGTACTTACCAACCCTCCGGTTGTTCTTGATTATGAGTGGACATTTGATTTTCCGGTTCCCGGTAAATTTGTACTGTACCGCGTGATTCATTATTATATTCATTCCAATCCTATGCGGGAAGTGATTGACGAAGAAGAGATTTATAGAAAATTCGGTATTACTCCCTGTATGTGCAGGCAGTTTGAAAAAATGGAGAGTTCCTTCCAGAAATACATCACGGATGGACATATTCCAATGAGAGATATGTTTACCGCAATGTCTCCGGGTGCTATGTGGATCCAGGAGAAATATGCACAGCTTCAGGCAGAAAACAGAGAACTGAAAGATGAGATTAAGAAAAAGAATCACCTTATCCGGGAAATGAAGAATACAAAAATCTGGAAAATGTACAGGAAATACAGAAAAGTGGTAGAAAGGAAGTGAGGAAATGAGCGAATGCAGGGTAACGGTGGACGCCTGTAAATACCAGAGAAAAAATAATGGAACGTGTATTATAACAGGGTGGCTGTACGCAGGGGACTTAGAGCCGGAGGTTCAGGTAAGGGCAGATTATGCCCCTCTTTCCTGTAGAGTAGTCAGAACAGAGCGTCCCGATGTGCTGGCAGCGCTTCCCCAACTTTCTTTTCCAGACGTGAATGCAGGATTTGAAATTTACATTGAAAATATAGAAAACCTGTTTTCTCTTGCTGAGTTTCTTCGCGTGAGAGTCTGCTGTGGAAAAGAGAGCATTCCGGTTATGCAGAAAACAATGGAGCAGGTAAAGAAAGAGTATTATCAGGATACTCTTCAGTGTTACATGGAGTGCGTGGAAAAACGGCTGGATAAAGTGCATATCCAGGGCTGGTGTGTAGATACGTTTGGTGGTTATGACCTATCTGTTGTGGATGAAAAAGGAAAAATTCAGGAAGAAGTTTCTAAAAGCAGTGTGCGCCGACCGGATTTAAAAGATGTGTTTGGTGTGGAGACAGATGCCTGTCATGGTTTTATTCTGGAGGTTCCTCGAAACAAGGTAAAAAGTAAAAAGCTGATCGTGGAATTTAAAAACGGAGCTGCGACAAAGCAGGAAATCATAGATATGCGCCGATTTGACAGGGAAAATACAAGAATTGGAAGAATTGCCCGCACAGTGGGAAAAGAAAACCGAGAGAAGAATCAGGAAATAAAAAAAGCGCTTGGGCTTCGGGGATTTCTTGATTATGTATGGGAAGAATCTTCCTCTTTTGCGGATGCGTATGAAACATATGCGAAGAAGCACAGCCCCTCCGGAAAAGAGCTTCGCAGACAGGGAAAAGAGAATTTTTCGTATATGCCTCTTTTCAGCATTGTAGTTCCTCTTTATCATACACCGGTATCCTTCTTAAAAGAAATGATAGATTCTGTTACAAAGCAGAGCTACGGAAACTGGCAACTTTGTCTGGCAGACGGCAGCAGCGATGATACACTGGGAGAGTTTATTCAGGAAAATTATGGAAAAGACCGACGGATTTTTTATAAGCATCTGAAAGAAAATACAGGGATTTCAGGGAATACAAATGCAGCCCTTGAAATGGCAGAGGGTGATTTTATTGTTTTTGCAGATCATGATGATGTGATTTCTCCGGATGCCCTTTATGAAATGGCTGCTCTTCTCAGAGATTGTCCGGACGGAGAACTTATTTATACAGATGAAGACCTTATGGATAAAGATGGAAATCTTTTTTATCCGCATTTTAAACCGGATTTCAATCTGGATTACCTGCGATGTATCAATTATATCTGTCATCTTGTAGCCGTAAAAAAAGAGCTTCTGGAAAAAGTCGGAACTTTAAGACCGGAGTTTGACGGGGCACAGGATTACGATTTCCTTTTAAGATGTGTGGAACATACAGAGCATGTTTATCATATTCCAAAAGTGCTGTATCACTGGAGAAGCCATGAGGGTTCTACAGCAGGAAATCAGGACAGCAAAAATTATGCGGTGGAGGCAGGGAAAAAGGCGCTTTCAGAACATTATAAACGGTGCGGCCTTTTGGCAGAGACAGAGTTTACAGGAATCTTTATTGTGTATCGCACAAAATTTAAAGTACAGGGAAATCCAAAGGTTTCTATTTTGATTCCAAATAAAGATCATATTGAGGATCTGGAAAAATGTATTTCCTCTGTTATGGAAAAGAGTACCTGGGAAAACAAAGAAATTATTGTAATTGAAAACAACAGTGTGGAAAAAGAGACATTTGCGTACTATGAGAAACTGAAACAGCAGTATGCGAACATTCAAGTTGTTACCTGGGAGGGAGAATTTAATTATTCTGCTATTAATAATTTTGGTGCGAAATACGCAGATGGGGATTATTATCTCCTTCTTAACAATGATACAGAGGTTATCACTCCTGATTGGCTGGAACAGATGCTTGGCTATTGTCAGAGAGAAGATACTGCCATTGTGGGCGCGAAGCTGCTTTATCCTGACGATACAGTACAACATGCAGGTGTTGTTGTAGGAATGGGCGGTTTCGCAGGGCATATTCTTACAGGTTTTGGAAAGAATCACACAGGATATATGGGACGTCTTGTAGCTGCTCAGGAGGTAAGCGCAGTGACAGGAGCCTGCCTGATGGTAAAGAAATCTGTTTTTGACGAGCTTTCTGGTCTTGACGGGGAAAACTTTAAAGTAGCACTAAATGATGTGGATTTTTGTCTGCGTGCAGGAGAACTGCATAAAAAAGTTGTGTTTCTGCCGGACGTACAGCTTTATCATTATGAGTCAAAATCGAGGGGATTTGAGACAACTCCGGAAAAGCAGGAGCGTTTCCGGAAAGAAATCGACGCATTTCAGAAAAGATATGGTGAGCTTCTTCTGGCAGGAGATCCGTATTATAATCCCAATTTAAGTCTTGTAAGAGGCGATTGTTCGCTTGCAAAACGATATGAGACATGGAAAGGAAGGAAAGCATGAGAAATCAGTTGCTGGTAGTGGAAAAGGAACGTTTTTTCTTAAATGACAGATGCAAATATCTGATACAGGGAGTGATTCCTGAAAAATATACGATAGAGGCATTTCTGGACAATAAGAAGCTTTCTGTTTTCACAAAGCAGTGTGTTGCGAAAAGTGCAGTAGAGCGTTTTCAGGACGGAGAGCTTTTAGGAGGACAGAGAGTGGAAGCTCTTATAGAGCTTCCGGAGGATCTGACCGGATACAAGATGTTAAAGGCGTACGCTGTTTTTGAGAAAGAGCGCTTGGAGTGGTTTCATATTAAAACTTCTGTTCTTTCGAAGAAAAGAGGAAAGCCTCAGTTTTATATAGAGGAAGAACGGGTAAACAGAAAAAATCATTCTCTTGTTTTAAGAGGGTGGGCAGCAGGGGCTTCCCATGTGCAGATTCGCCTCTTTGATGAAAATAAAAATCCTCTTTCTGTGCCTGTGCAGAGAAATGCGCGCATGGATGTGGAAGGAATGTTCCGGGAGTGCCTTATTGACAGAGAACCAGGATTTTACGTGGAGACAGACGGACTTTCCGGGAAATTTCTTTATCTGGTAATGCGCCAGGAGGACGGAAGCAAGGCAGTTCATAAGGTAGGACTTGGAACAAAAGAGATTTTGCTTGGAAAAACAGAAAAATACAGAAAAAAGGCGCTTGATTATATGAGGGCGAACGGAGTGAAGGCGCTTGCTGTAAAAGCGGCAAGAAAGCTTGCAGAGCGCACGAACCGACCGGTAGATTACAGCGACTGGCTTCCAAAGCATCTTCCAACAGAGGGAGAACTATCCAGACAGAGAAAGGCAACTTTTGACTATGCGCCGAAAATCAGTATTGTTGTGCCGCTTTACAAGACAAAAGAGGAGTATTTAAAACAGCTTGTAGATTCTGTAAAAGCTCAGACGTATACAAATTGGGAACTCTGTCTCTCAGACGGCAGCGGAAAGCATTCTCCGATTTCTGCTCTTTTAGAGAAGCTGGAGACATCTGACAGCAGAATTAAGGTGATTTATAATGAAGAGCCTCTCCGTATCGCTCAGAATACAAATGCGGCAATGGAGGCGGCATCAGGAGATTTCATTGCATTTGCAGATCACGACGATGTGCTCTGCGAACATGCTCTCTATGAATGTGTGAAAGTGTTAAATGAAAATCCAGATACGGATGTTCTGTATTCAGATGAGGATAAGATGAGTATGAAGGGCAACCGTTTCTTTATGCCGCATTTTAAGCCGGATTTTAACCTGGATCTGCTTTGTACAGTGAATTATATCTGCCATTTGTTTGTAGCGAAAAAAGAGCTGATTGATAAAGTTGGCCTTCTTCGTCCGGAATTTGACGGAGCTCAGGATTATGACTTTATTTTCCGATGTGTGGAGGAAGCAGAGCATATTTATCACATTCCTAAAATTCTGTATCACTGGAGATGCCATGAGGATTCCACAGCCGAAAATCCGGAGAGCAAGATGTATGCCTTTGATGCAGGCAAGAGAGCCATTGAGGCGCATTTTGAGAGAATCGGCATAAAAGCAGAGGTTTATCAGGGCGAATATCTGGGACTTTACAGGACAAGATACATTCGCGACTACGATCCGCTGATTTCCATTATTATTCCAAATAAAGACCACATTGAGGATTTGGAACGGTGTATTTCCTCTGTAGAAGAAAAATCCACTTATCGGAATTTTGAGTATATTGTTGTGGAAAATAACAGTACGGAAGAGCGGACTTTTTCTTATTATAAAGAGCTGGAAAAGAAAAATCCGAAGGTTCGTATGGTTTACTGGGACGGTCCTTTTAATTATTCTGAGATTAATAATTTCGGTGCTTCTTATGCGAAGGGTGAGTATCTTCTCCTTCTTAATAATGATACAGAGGTTATCAATGAGGATTGGCTGGAAGAGCTTTTGGGTTATTGTATGAGACCGGATGTGGGGATTGTGGGAGCAAGGCTTTATTATGAGGATGATACGGTGCAGCATGCAGGTGTTGTTCTTGGATTTGGCGGAATTGCAGGACACTGCTTTGTACAGCAGCCCCGCGGAAATACAGGTTACTGTCACAGGATCATCTGTGCGCAGAATTACAGCGCAGTGACGGCGGCATGTATGATGGTGAAAAAAGAAGCCTTTGATAAGGTGGGGGGATTAAGTACAGACCTTGCCGTTGCTTTTAACGATATTGACTTTTGTCTGAAGGTGCGGGACGCAGGGTATCTTGTGGTATACAATCCGTACGTGGAGCTGTATCACTACGAGTCAAAATCAAGAGGACTTGAGGATACGCCGGAAAAGAGGGAGCGGTTTGCGAGAGAAATCGCAACGCTGGAAAGTCACTGGCCGGAGATTTTTGCAAAACCGGATCCTTATTATAATCCTAACCTTACCTTAAAGAGCCAGGATTTTTCTCTGAAAAGGTTATAAGTAAGAGGTTTTTAAATGAAACAGATTATGGATAATAAAAATTTTATGAATCCGGAGAGAAAGACAAGGCTGCTGCTACTGGCAGCTTTGTTTATGAGCAGCCTTTTTATTTTTTGGAGGTATCTTTTCGGAAACGAGCTGATGGTATTTAATGATGTTGGCGGAGATACCTTGCAGCTTTATGTCATGCAGTACACAAGTGTGGTAAATCACATAAGAGAGGGAAGTTTTTCCTGGTGGGATATGACGCATGGGTTTGGAGTAAATTATTTTAAACTGGAGCCGTTTGATCCGGCGTTTCTTCTGACTGTGGGGGCTGGAGTGATTCTGGGACCGGATAAAATGCTGTTTGTCCTTTCGTGGGTTCAGGTGTTAAAGGTTCTGGCAGCAGGCTATATTTTTTATCACTATCTTTCCTGCTTTTCTTTTGGAAGACAGGCAAAATTAGCGGCTGCTTTCGCCTACGGCTTAAACGGATACCTTCTTGTATGGGGACAACATTATCAATTTGGCACGGCAGTCGTGTATTTTCCACTTCTTCTTCTGGGCTGTGAAAAGTATATACAGAACAGAAAAGGAAAGGTGATTTTTCCCCTTGCTGTCTTTCTTACGGGGATTTACAGCGCATATTTCAGCTATATGTGTCTGGCGGCGCTCGGTCTTTATCTTCTTTTCCGCATTGTGATGGAAGAAGGAAAAAAATGGAAAGAGCGGATTTTAAAATTTCTCGGCGGCTGCTGGAGGATTATCCTGGGGCTTGGAATGAGTATGGGAATTTTTCTTCCTCTTTCTGAATTCCTCTTAAATGTATCTTCAAGAGTGGGGACAGGAGACAGAGGGCTTTTGGAATCCATAAAACGTTTTCTTACCTTTTATCCGGAAAAGTTTTATGAATCTGTGCTTATGCGTCTTTTTTCCTCAAACCTGCAGATGACTTTTGCAAAAAAGGACGAGTGGTTTGAAGCTTATTTTAATTATTACGAAGATCCGATTTTCTTTTGTTCTACACTTGCGGTTCTTTTAAATGTAGCGTTTCTTTTTGTGTTCTGGAAATCCGGGGCAGCGAAAAGAACGAAGGCAGCGGTGTACAGCGGCGCTGTCCTTATTGTGCTTTGTGTGACAGTAGAGCTTGGCGGTTTTGTTTTTAACGGATTTTCGGATATAACAAATAGATATACCTTTGTGCTGATTCCGTTTTTTCTTCTGAGCTTTGCCTGGATGTGGGATTATATAAAGGAACAGGGGAAAATTCCGCTTCTTTTGATTTTTGGATTTTCAGTGGTAATGATTTTTGTGTATGCAGTGGGATATAAGCAGAGCCTTTTTCCGGAACACAAGTTAAATGCTTTCATACTTTGTGCAACTGGTCTGTGTATGGCTGTATGCGTGGTATACTGTATAAAGGGCGGCAGATACAAAAATTCTGCGATGACGGTTCTTCTCGTTCTTTTATTTATAAATGTAACTTCTGATGGACGTGCCTGTTATGAAGAACGAATCTGTGTCAGAAAATCAGATACGCCGGCAGAGGAGATTGCAGCAAAGCAGGCAGTTTATGAGGAAGAAAGAAATTCAAAAGACCCTCTCCGGGTGGAAAAGGCGGAGAGGACGATTCCCCAGGGATTTTTCGGAGCGTTGTATAATCCGAATATACAGGATGCGCTGAAATGGCTGGAAGAACATGAGCAGGGATTTTACCGTTTGGAAAAAGATTTTATTTCCGGAACATGGTGTATGGACGCGCAGGCGCAGGGATATTACGGTGTCAGTTCGTATAATTCTGTTTTAAATCAAAACCTGAAGGAATTTATAGATACCTGCTGTCCGGAGTTATATGCAATGGACCACAATCATTACAGTTTTACAGACTGTGTGGAAGATAATAAGCTGGCTGCTTTTTTCGGAATCCGTTATCTCCTTTCAAGAGACGGAAACCTTGATTCGTCTAAATATGAAAAGTTGGAGCAGTTCGGAGATATTTATCTTTACAAGAATACAGAACCTGCCTTTACGGCAAAGTTTTTTTCGGACGCCATATCAGAAGAAAGCTTTAAAAAATTGTATTCCAAAGAATCAAGAGATGTTCTGCTTGAAAATGTGATTGCAGCAGAGGGAGGAACCGATATTGCCGATATATCAGAAGTAAAGAAGATGGGAAAACAAGGGACTGGAGTCGTTTTACAGGGAATTATTTCGGACGAATCCCACATCGAAGGGCAGGCTGTCTGCACATCAGACGGATACGTTATGTTTATGATACCTTATGAAAAGGGATGGCATCTGACAGTTGACGGAAAGGAACAGGCGCTTTTCCGAGGAGATTTGGGATTTGCTGCCTGTTCCATGAAAGAAGGAGTTCATAACTATTCCCTTACGTTTATTGTTCCGGGAATGAAGGAAGGAATGGCGATCAGTGCTGTCTTCTGGTGTATTTTCCTTTTGGGAGAGATTTATGTTTATATAAGAAAAAGATATTCAGGAAACCGGGTGTGATGCACCTGGTTTTCTGTATTTTCCGGGGGTAATCCCCTTATATTTTCGGAAGGTGCGGATAAAGTAGCTTAAATCATTAAATCCGTTTCTGTATGCGATTTCTGTGATGGAATCGTCCGTTGTGGAAAGCTGGTAACAGGCCTGCTCAATTCTCTGTCTGTTTAAATAGTCCATAGGTGTCTGGTGCGTCATCTCCGAGAAAAAGCGGCAAAAATATTTAGGAGACATAGAAACAGAGGCAGAGAGCTGCTGCAAGGTAATGGGGGAACTGTAGTTTTTTTCAATAAATTCCACAACCTGTTTGAGCTGAAGAATCCTCTTATAATCACGCCTTGCTTTTGGGAGACTCTCAAAATAGTAATGTTTACCAAAAATAAGACCGAAAAAGTGGTAAAATTGTCCAAAGACAGTGAGCTCATATCCGTCCTCTTTTTTTAGGAAAGCCTGAAAAATACTATTTGCAGACTCAATAATTTCCTTTTGTTTTGCGGTAAAGTGATGATAAATCATAATGTCCTGGTGAACAATTCTCTGAATGTACCCGGAACATACAGATCCGGCTTTCAAAAATGCATTCATATCAAAAACAATACATTCATAGACACATTTTTCCGGAATGCCAGAATGCAGAATTCCGCTATGTACAAAAATTATATCTCCGGCTTTTGCTGTGAAACTTTTTTCGTCTAAAGTAACAGTGAGAGTTCCCTCAAGAACACGCATGATTTCATATTCCACATGCCAGTGATAGGACATAATGTAGCGTGGATGACTGCTGTCAATGTGATGAAATTCAAAGGGAAAGCCGTAAGTGCCTCTTAAACGGTCTTCATTTTGATCTAAATCGTGCATGGAAAAAGCCTCCTTTCCAAAAAAATACAAAAAAGTGAATATTGTACTATTATTTGCTATTATAGCACAAGTAATTTAAAGAAGGCAAATGTATAATTGACTACATAAGAAACGAGAGCAGGTTTCCTGCGGCTTTTTTAGATGGGAAAACTTCTCTCACAAAGACATTGAGCTTAATAAATGGAGGTAATTCATTATGGCAAAAAGCAGATTAATCGGTGGTTATCCTGTAATTGGTATCCGTCCAACAATCGACGGAAGAAGAGGTGCTCTTGACGTAAGAGGTTCTCTGGAAGAACAGACAATGAACATGGCGAAATCCGCTGCAAAACTGTTTGAAGACAATTTAAGATATTCTAACGGAGAGCCGGTAAAAGTTGTTATCGCAGATACAACAATCGGACGTGTTGGAGAATCTGCAGCATGTGCAGAAAAATTCCGCAGAGAAGGCGTTGATATTACAGTAACTGTTACACCTTGCTGGTGCTATGGTTCTGAGACAATGGATATGGATCCGCAGACAATCAAAGCTGTATGGGGATTCAATGGAACAGAAAGACCGGGAGCTGTATACCTTGCATCTGTTCTTGCAACACATGCACAGAAAGGTCTTCCTGCATTTGGTATTTACGGACATGATGTTTGTGAAGCAGACGACACATCTATTCCGGAAGACGTTCAGGAAAAACTGTTAAGATTCGGACGTGCAGCAGTTGCAGCTGCTTCCATGAGAGGTAAATCCTACTTACAGATTGGTTCTATCTGTATGGGTATCGGCGGATCTATTATTGATTCCGACTTTATTGAATCCTACCTTGGAATGCGTGTAGAATCTGTTGACGAAGTAGAAATCATCCGTCGTATGACAGAAGGTATTTACGATCATGAAGAGTTTGAAAAAGCTCTGAAATGGGCAAAAGAAACATGTAAGATCGGTTTCGACAAGAACCCGGAAGAATTACAGATGAGCCCGGAGAAGAAAGAAGAGCAGTTTGAATTTGTAGTTAAGATGGCAGTTATCATCAAAGAGCTGATGAACGGCTGTGATAATCTTGATCCGAAATTCTCCGAGGAAGCAATCGGACATAACGCACTTGCAGCTGGTTTCCAGGGACAGAGACAGTGGACAGACTTCTATCCAAACGGTGACTTTGCAGAGGCAGTTTTAAATACTTCCTTTGACTGGAATGGCGCAAGAGAGCCATACATTCTGGCAACAGAGAACGACGTATTAAACGGTCTTGGAATGATGTTCATGAAACTTCTTACAAACCGTGCGCAGATGTTCGCAGACGTTCGTACATACTGGAGCCCGGAAGCTGTTAAGAAAGCAACAGGCTACGATCTGGAAGGCGTTGCAAAAGAAAACGGCGGATTCATCCATCTTATTAACTCCGGTGCATGCTGTCTTGATGCTTGCGGTGAAGCAAAAGATGAAAACGGCAACGGCGTAATGAAAGAATGGTGGAATGTAACAGAAGAAGATCAGAAAGCAATCATGGATGCAACAACATGGAACGCAGCAGACAACGGATACTTCCGTGGCGGCGGATTCTCCTCCAGATTTGTTACAAAAGCAGAGATGCCTGCTACTATGATTCGTCTGAACCTTGTAAAAGGATTAGGACCGGTTCTTCAGATCGCTGAAGGATGGACATTAAACCTTCCGGAAGAAGTTTCTGATAAACTCTGGAAACGTACAGACTACACATGGCCATGTACATGGTTTGCACCAAGATGTACAGGCGAAGGCGCATTCAAGACTGCTTACGACGTAATGAATAACTGGGGTGCAAACCACGGTGCAATCTCTTACGGACACATCGGTGCAGATCTTATCACAATGTGCTCTATGCTGAGAATTCCGGTTTGCATGCACAATGTTCCGGAAGAAAAAATCTTCCGTCCAGCAGCTTGGAACGCATTCGGAATGGACAAAGAAGGCGCAGACTACAGAGCTTGCAAAAACTACGGACCACTTTACAAATAAAATATGCTGCTTAAAGCAGATGTGGAGCTGTGCGATGCACAGCTCCTTTTTTACTTCGAAACATGGAATATCCGTAAAAACAGGTGATTCTCTGGCAATATTGACAGTGTTTTTCAGTACCCTTTTTATTCCCGTGTATGTTGTGGGAAGAAAGTATGGAAACGAACCTTGTAAATAAAAAACGAACTATGTATAATAAAGGCAGAAAACACCTGGAGGAGAAAAAATATGAACAGAAAATTATTTTTTTCAAGGCGGCTTCTGCCTTTTTTTATAGTTACAGTTCTTGCAGCAGGAAAGATTCCGGTATCAGCAGGAGAGCTGACATCAGAAGAGCAGCTTTTTGAAGACAACGCCGAAAAAGAAGAATCGTCAGCTCATGTTTCAGACGAACTGACAAGTGAGACGGAAGATACGCTCCTCGCTGCACCTGAGGAAGATATTCTGACAGGAGAAGAGACAGAAGATGAAGTCCGTTACATTAAAGGCAGACCGCTTACAGAAGAAGAGAGAGAAGAACAGCTTGCACCAATGAAAAATCTTCAGGAGCTTCCTGCAGTGCCGGATATAAAAAGTGATTTTCGGGCAGTTCCGGAGGCAGGAAGAGTTGCGGAGCTTCCGTCAAAATTTGATGCCAGGGAAGAAGGAATCGTGACTTCAGTAAAAAATCAGATGCCGTACGGCGCCTGTTGGGCTTTTGCTATGGCATCTGCGATGGAAACGTCACTATTGAGACGGGGGGCAGGCATATTTGACCTTTCCGAGGAGCATCTCTGCTACTTTTTTGCAAACAGGGTGGGAGATGTTCTGGGAAATACAGACAATGACCATAATTACCACAATATGTACAACTGGACAGGGGAGAAGGATTATCATGAGGGCGGAAATGATATGCTTGCTGCTGAATTTTTAAGTACATGGTCAGGAATGGCAGCAGAGGAAGAATTTCCTCTTCTCACAAACCCATCTCACACAGAATTTATTTATCAGAACCATGATTTTTCCGGTGCATACAAAACAGAGGCCTATCTGGAAGACAGTGTATTTTCTGATTATTCTGTGGAAAGAATGAAACAGCTGCTTCTGGAGTATAGTTCTGTTTCTATTATGTATAAGGCTGTGGACGCTTATTATAACCCGGATACAGCAGCGTATAGCTGCACGACTTCGGGAGGTGTGAATCACGTAGTAACTGTAGTTGGATGGGATGACACTTTTTCAAAAGAGAATTTTAATGAGGTTTCAAATGTTTCCGCAGACGGAGCCTGGATTGTGAAAAACAGTTGGGGAGAAAACTGGGGAGAAAACGGATATTTTTATCTTTCCTATGAGGATAAATCCATATCGACTCTTGTATGTGCTACAGCTGTGCCATATCCGGAGTATTCAAACAATTATTTTTATGACGGAAGTTCAGGTATCAGTTCTTATCCTCTTGCAGCCGGAGAGAGAATGGCGTGTATATTTGAGACAAAAGCAGGAGGAAAACATCAGGAAATCCTGGGAGAAGTGGTGACACATACATGGACGGATAATGCGGTTTATTCCATACAGGTGTACACAAATTTAAAAGACAGAAATAATCCGCTAAGCGGAACTCCGGCGTATGAGACTCCGTTTGTGTACAGACAGCCTATTCAGGGTGTCGATACCGTTTCTGTTCCGGAGGTGATTCTTGAACCGGGAAGTTTTTATTCGGTAGTTATTATGAATCAGGGGCAAAATAGATTAAATTACGGTGTTGAAGCGGATGCAGAATATGGATGGAGTTCTTTTGATGCGGGGACAGAGGCCGGGCAGGGCTTTTTATATACTGGCGGACAGTGGCTTGACCTTCACAGCGAAAATGAAGCACAGGCAATGTGTCCCAGGATCAAAGCCCACACAAAGACTGGAGAACTGGCTGTGGGTGTGCCTGCATCTGTAAAAGCAGAGGTAAAGGGATATAATAAGATACAGCTTTCATGGGAGTCTGTTCCTGGCTGCGATGGATATACGGTTTACCGAAAGGAAGGAAACGGACCGGTTAAAGGAAGAGTATCTGTTTTGGGAGATACTTCTTATACATATCTTGACAAAGATGTAAAAAGCAGTGGATTTTATATTAAGCCGGGAGTGACTTATACATATACAGTTCGTGCGTATGTGATGAATGGCGGAGAAAAGAAATTTGGCTCACATTCTGTGGGAGTATCAGCCAAAACTGAAATGGGAACAACATCTACAACCGTCAGGACAAATAATAATATGTATAATTCGCTTTCCTGGAATAAAATAGACGGAGCGGACGGCTATTACGTATATCGCCGAATTCCGGGAAATTCATGGGAGTGTATAAAAGTTTTAAAAGGGGGAAATTCCCTGAAATATCAGGATAAAAAGGTAAAGTCTCTGGAGACATACCAGTACATGGTACGGGCGTACAGGAGCATTGAAGGGAAAAAATGGTACAGTCCATATCACTGCAGCGGAAAAATTGTAACTTCGCCGGCAGTTCAAAAGCTTTCTGCTGTGTCCTCTGTAAAAGACGGAATCCGTCTTACCTGGAAGCCCCAGGAAAAATGCAGCGGATACCGTATTTATCGAATTGATAAATACGGGACGAAAAAGCGGATTACAGATATTAAAAACGGAAAATCCTCATTTTATATAGACAGAACTGCAAAAAAAGGACAGAAGTACACATATTATATTCAGGCTTTTGCAAAAGAATTTTACGGCACTGTTTACAGTAAGTACGAAAAGAGAAGCATAGTTAGAAAATAAAATGTCGACTATTCTCCCGATTTGTCGGGAAAAAAGAATTGAAACTCGTCAGGAAAATGGTAAAATAAAAGAATAAGAGAAAATACATATTTAGAAGGGGAAGAATATGAAGAAAATATTAAGCGTTTTTCTCGCGCTTCTTTTCAGTTTTACTGTCTGTGTTGCAGTATGGGCTGACGGAGATGAAGGACAGTCTGCAGATTACATAACAGATTATTATATGATTGTAGAATCCAGAGACGGAGGAATCAATATTTATGCAAGTACAGACATCTCCGGAGGAAAACTGAATAATCAGTTGATTCCCAATGGTACGGCGCTTCATATTAAAGGGGAAAAGAAGGATGCCGCAGGGAAAGAGTGGGGTCTTACAGAGTATCACAAAATGAAGGGGTTTGTACTTTTCGACGATTTAAAACCGGTCACCATTACAGAAGCCGTAAAATCGGAGCTGAGTGTACTGGGAGCAGAGGAGACAGACGAAAATATTGTGGTCGGGGCGAAGGCAGGAAGTGTGAAAATGTATACAGGTCCGGGAGAAAAATTTCCGGAAATATCTTCGTCGGAAATTTTGAACGGAGAGACAGTTCATATTTCCATGAAGGCAGAGACGGAAGATGGAAATCTCTGGGGAAAAGTGACAGGAAGAGAGAAAGAAGGATGGATTAATCTTTCTGGGGCGGGAGAGCGCAAGGGAACAGGAAAAGGTTCAGAGAGGGCAGTAGATAAGAAAGCGCCTGCGCCGACAGAGATGCCGAAGGCAACGGGGGCGCCGGCAGCGACAGAAGCACCGAAGGCAACAGAGACACCGGCAGCGACAGAAGCACCGAAGGCAACAGAGACACCGGCAGCGACAGAAGTGCCAAAGGCAACAGCGACGCCAGTGCCGACAGAGATGCCGAAGACAACAGAGACACAAAAGCCTACAGAAAAATCGGAAAAAACAGAAGAGGAAGCAGCAGAAGAAACGGCAGAAACAGCGTCTTCAAAGAATGTAGATGCAGTTTCCGGATTATTTATGAATCCTGTTTTATGGGTGGTGGCAGCACTGATTCTGATTGCACTTATTTTCTTGTACTTTCTGAAATTAAAATAAACAGATATTTCGGTAAATATAAAAAGACTGCATTGCAGTCTTTTTATATTTGAATATGTGTAGTATGAAAATAGGAAATGCTTTCAATCAGTCGTTAATAACAACGCCTTTCTGAAGCATAATGTTGGCGTAAAGCGCTTTTTCTCCTGTGGATATGATACAGTAAGATGTTTTTGCCTCATCATAAAATGCAAAACGTTCGATGTTGCCTACTGCTGCAGCGCCGCGATCATCATGTTTTGCGATGATTTCTTTGTATGTATCCCAGATTGGAGTTTCTACTGTATCTCCAGGCATAACTTCCATAAGATTTACAGGATGTTCTACGTATGTATCCAGAGGGAAAACTTTTAAGATTGCATCAAGAAGCTCCGGAACACCATGTCCGTCGCAACGGATTGTGATTGCATTTTTTCCCATAGATTCTACAGGAAAGTTTCCGTCTGCAATTACAAGACGGTCGCTGTGTCCCATTTCGCATAAAACCTTTAACAGTTCAGGTGATAAAATTTCAGGAATACCTTTTAACATAATATGACTCCTTTCAGGTCGCTTTTCTTTGAATTTGGATTTTAAAAAAATCCAAACGTTCTTTTCTATAGAGTATCTTTAAATCGGAAGAAAGACAAGGGAATATTTTCCGGGAAAAGATGAAAAATTTACGTTTCTCTTATAAATACTGGCGGAATTCTGCTTGATATGTTTTTTTCGTGTCCGGAATGCGTGTGGAAAAGATAGTTTCTAATTTACAGAATACTACGAATGATTGTAAAATTCTACAAAATATGATAGGATAAAACATAATAAACGAAGAACTGACGGGGGTAGGAAAAGGTAGATGTATCGCATATTACTGGTAGATGATGAAATTCTGGTACGTGACGCAATCAGGGAAAATATTGACTGGAAGGGAATGGACTGCGAGCTTGTAGGAGATTGTGAAAACGGGCAGCAGGCAGCTGCTTTTGTAAAAGAACACGAAGTAGATATTGTACTTACAGATATATGTATGCCGTATATGGACGGAATGGAACTGAGCCACTTTCTTCATGACAACTATCCAGATATTGTAATTGTAATTTTCAGTGGTTTTGGAGAATTTGAATATGCAAAAAGGGCAATTCAGTATAATGTAAGTGAATACATGTTAAAACCTGTTACTGCAATGGAACTTCGCAAGGTGATTGAAAGCATGAAGGAACAGGTGGACGCAAAAAGAAGAGAAAAGGCAAAGATTGAAAATCTCACAAAAACTTCCCAGGATTACAGAAAAAATGCCATTGTGATTCGTTCCAAGGCAGTAGAGTCGCTTGTAAATCTTACAAGAGATGTGGAGGAAAGTATCAAAGAACTTGCTGACATGGGGATTGTGCTGGATTCGCCCAGCTACAGAGTGGCGGTATTTGATATGGACTTATATGCAGATATGGAGTATGTGGATATAGAAAAACGGCAGGAAAGTGCTCTTATGGCATTTGTGTTGTTTAATGTAAGCGATGAGATTGTAACAAGAGAAAAAGCAGGGATTGTGTATCAGGAGGGAAGCAGTCGCGTATGTATTCTCTTTACTGGAAACAGAACCGGAGAATTTGCCCGTAAAATAAGAGAAATATGTAAAGAGATTCAGAGTAAAGTAAAAGAAGTGATTGGAATTGAGACGTCTATAGGAATCGGAAGCTGGGTAAGAAATCCAAGAGAACTTTGTATGTCGTATGCTCTCGCACAGAAAGGAATCCAGTGCAGGTATCTTCTGGGGGGAAATCTGCTTATGGATATGGAAGAGGAAAAGACAGATAAGGAGCTTTTTATCCAGGAAGAAATACGGGAATTTGCAGAAGCGGTACGTTTCGGAAAAAAAGAAGATATGGACGATTCTCTTGATAAGATGGAGGAAAAGATTAAAGGAGCCCTTGTGGAAAAAAGCCGTGCCTGTATTTACTTACAGCAGATTATAAGAGCAGCGGGAAATGTATGTGAAAGCATTACTTCGGATACGGAAAACATTATGCGCCAGAGGGAAGAACTGCTTCAAAAGGTTACCGAGCAGAAGAATTTTCACCAGGCAATGATTCTTGTAAGAGGATATGTAGATTACATATATGAACAGCTTCGCAGAATGAACAGTTCAAGCGGAAAGCGGCAGGCGTCTATGGCAATGGAATATATCAAAAGAAATTATATGGATGCAGATTTAAGCCTCAACAGTATATGCTCTTATCTCAATATCAGTACCAGCCATTTCAGTACGATTTTTAAAGAGGTAACAGGAGAGACATTTATTGAGGTTCTGACGCGGGTTCGTATGGAAAAGGCAAGAGAGCTGTTGGAAAATACGACTTTAAAAAATTATGAGATTGCGGAAAAAGTAGGATTTTCAGACCCTCATTATTTTGGAATCTCCTTTAAGAAGATGACAGGAAAAACACCTACGGAATATGCCAGGGAGAAACGAAAATGAAGGAATCCAGGATAGGGCTTTGCCTTTCCAGACATTTTAAAAGTATACAGAGCACAATTTTCACGGCAGTTGCCATTCTGGTGCTCTCTGCAGTATTGATTGTGACAGCAGTATCAGTAAAATATACGGATTCTGCAATTTTTGAGAATTCCGTTCTTTATACGCAGACGATTACGAAACAGATAAATCAGAATATCGATTCGTATATTACTTATATGGATAATATTGTGTCTGTAATTTCAGGAAGCGAGGATGCTCAGTATTATCTTTTTCGGGAAAGTTCGGACAGGGGACATGAGAAACGTCTTCTGGAGCAGTTCCGGATTATTTTAAAGGGAAGATCAGATATAAAAAATATCGGGCTTGTGTGTGACGGAGGAAATTCTCTTTTCAACACAGGGTATCAGACAGAAAATCCGGATTTGGATCTTTCTACGCAGGAGTGGTACAAAAAAGCAGTAGAAAGCAGAGGGAAGTCTATTCTTACCTCATCTCATGTGCAGCATGTAATTGAAGGAGAGCGGCCCTGGGTAATTACCATGAGCAGAGGGATTGCAAATCTTGTGGGAAGCCGTGCCTCAAAGGGTGCCGTATTTATTGATCTGAATTACAGCGCAATCAGCGAGCTGTGTGATCAGAACAGTATCGGAGATAAGGGCTATGTTTTTATTGTAGATCAGGATGGAAATATTGTATATCATCCGCAGCAGCAGCAGCTGTATAATGAGCTGCAGACAGAAAATATTGATGCGGTCATGAATGCGAAAACAGATACAGTTACAGTGGGAAAAGGAGAGCACGAAAAAATATATACCATTTCCCGTTCAGAAAAAACAGGATGGACAGTAGTGGGATGTATGAATGTTGCAGAACTATTAAAGGGAAGCAGGCAGGCACAGAGAGTGTATGTTGTTTGTGCTGCAGGTTTGATCGTGCTGGCATTGATATTGTCACGGCTGCTTGCCAGAAATATTACATATCCGATTCAGCGTCTTCGCGACTCTATGAAAAAAGTACAGACGGGAGAATTTCCTACCATAGATCTTGAGGTTTCGTCAGAAAATGAAATAGGAAGCCTTACAAAATCTTTTAATGTAATGACGCACAGAATTCAGGAATTAATGGCTCAGAATATACATGAGCAGGAGCAGAAAAGAAAAAGTGAATTGAAGGCGCTTCAGTCTCAGATAAATCCGCATTTTCTTTATAATACGCTGGACTCTATCATATGGATGGCGGAAGGAAAGAAAAATGAGGAAGTTGTACTTATGACGGCCTCTCTTGCAAGGCTTTTAAGGCAGAGCATCAGCAATGAAGATGAGCTGGTATCGATTGGACAGGAAGCGGAATATGCGAGAAGTTATCTTACGATTCAAAAAATGCGCTATAAAGATAAACTGGAGTTTCAGATCGATATTTCACCTGCCATTTTTGGCGTAAAAATTATTAAGCTGGTTCTCCAGCCCATTATTGAAAATGCCATTTATCACGGGCTGAAATATAAAGACAGTAAAGGTTTTCTTATTGTGCGTGGCTACCGGGAGGGAGAAAAAGCAGTCCTTGAGGTGGAAGATAACGGAGTGGGAATGGATGAGGAAACACTTTCCCATATTTTTGAAAAGCATAAGGTAAATTACCATTCCAACGGAGTGGGGGTATACAATGTTCAGAAGCGCCTGAAGCTTTACTATGGAGAGGAATACGGGATTGTGTATAAGAGCAAAAAAAATGAGGGCACCAGAGCGGTGATTACCATTCCCATGGAGACGGGAGGAGAATTGTGAAAAAATACGGGAAATGGATTACAGCAGGTGTGATTGTCCTTCTTATCTGCATTGGGATTTCTGCCGGATATTATCAGCAGCAGAAGAAAAAAAATAAAGAGTGGAATCTGATTTATATTCCAAAAACAGAAGACGGTACAAATGATTTCTGGACTTCTCTTATTTCCGGAACCCAGATGGCTGCAAAAGAGTATGGAGCCCGGATTAAAATTATGGCTCCGGAAAGAGAACAGGATGTGAAAAAGCAGGAGGAACTGTTAGAGGAGGCCGTACAGGAAATGCCGGATGCCGTTTTGTTTTCGCCGTCCAGTTATTCGTCAGAAAGCTATGAAAAAGCGTTAAAGACGGCGAAAGAACAGGGGACGATGATTACCTTTATAGATTCGTATACAGAATCGGGAGAGCAGGATCTTATGGTCTCTACGGATAATCTGGATGCCGGAAAGAAGCTTGGAGAGTATGCGGCAACTCTTTTAAAACCGGATGGAAAGATTG
Organism: uncultured Blautia sp.; assembly: GCA_900541345.1. Taxonomy (GTDB): domain Bacteria; phylum Bacillota; class Clostridia; order Lachnospirales; family Lachnospiraceae; genus Blautia_A. The sequence continues at coordinate 4,708 of UQJE01000022.1, read as the reverse complement.
CTATTGTAAGTCATGTGCAGGGCGTTTCTACGGCAATGGAGAGAGAAGAGGGATTTCGTGAAGGTCTCGGAGAACTGGAAAAAAATGTAGTTGAGGTTGTGTACTGTAATTCGCTTTACGAGCGCTCGTACGAACTGACAAAAGAACTTTTAAGGAAATATCCGGATCTTCAGATGATTGCGGGAATGAATGAGTATTCATCTGTCGGAGCGGCCAGAGCCGTAAAGGAACTTGGAATTCAGGATAGAGTAAAGGTTGTAGGAATTGACAGCTCTCTGGAGGCGGTACAGCTTATGGAACAGGGGATTTTTCAGTGCTTTGTGGTTCAGAAAGCATTTAAGATGGGCTACATGAGCGTTCGCGAAACCCTGCGTTTTCTGGAGGGGGAGGAAGTAAGCTCGTTTATTGATTCCGGCTGTCAGATTGTTACACCGGAAAATATGTATGATAAAGAAGTGGAAAAGCTGCTGTTTCCTTTTAAATCACAGAGAGCCTCTTTACAAAAAAATCAGTAAAAAATAAGAAAAAGGTTAAAAATTTATGGTACCGTAAATTTTTAACCTTTTTTTATAAGATATTCCATTAAAATTTTAAGAAACAGGTTCTATAATATTTACAGTTGGCAGGCAGACCGCGTTTGCGGATAAGAAGGCCGTGACCAAATAAGGGAAAGAATGGAGGGAGAATTGTGGGAGAAGTTATCTTAACCATGAAAGGCATAGACAAGTCGTTCCCCGGTGTACACGCACTTGACCATGTAGACCTTGAAATCAGAAAAGGTGAAGTTCATGCCCTGATGGGAGAGAACGGAGCAGGTAAGTCCACACTGATGAAGGTACTGACAGGTATTTACAGCAAGGATTCCGGAACCATTACCTACGAGGGAAAGGAAATAACATTTTCCAACCCGAGAGAAGCTCAGGATGCAGGTATTGTAATCGTGCACCAGGAGCTGAACATGATGAACCATCTGACAGTAGCGCAGAACATTTTCATCGGTCGTGAGATGATGAGTGGAAAACTCATTAACGACAAAAAGATGAATGAGGAAGCGAAGAAGCTGTTCGCTCAGCTGAACATCGACATTGATCCGACAGAGAAGATGGGAAATCTTACCGTAGGAAAGCAGCAGATGTGTGAAATTGCAAAGGCGATTTCCCATGACGCAAAGGTAATTATTTTTGATGAGCCGTCAGCGGCGCTTACAGAGACGGAGATAGAGGAACTTTTCAAGATTATCCGTGACCTCCGTGAAAAGCAGCTTGGAATCGTATACATATCACACCGAATGGATGAAATCAAAGTCATTACAGACCGTGTAACCGTCATGAGAGACGGAGGATATGTAGGAACTCTGATCACAAAAGAATCCACAAAGGACGACATCATCAACATGATGGTAGGTCGTGTAATTTATGAGGATCCGAAGACAGAAAGCACTGTAGCACCGGATGCACCTGTAGTGCTGAAGGTAGAGCATTTAAATGCAGGAAGAATGGTGCGCGATGTAAGCTTCGAGCTTCATAAAGGAGAGATCCTTGGATTTTCCGGACTGATGGGAGCAGGAAGAACAGAGACAGCGAGAGCACTGTTCGGAGCAGACCCGAAGGAAAGCGGAGATATTTATATCAACGGAGAAAAAGTGGATATTAAAAACCCGATGGATGCAGTAAAATGCGGAATCGGATATCTTTCCGAAGACCGTAAGAGATACGGAATCGTTGTAGGAAAGAGCGTGGCAGAGAACACCACTATGGCAACAATGGGCGAATTTACAAAGGGAATCTTCATTAATAAGAAGAAAGAAAAAGAAATCGCTCAGCAGTATGTAGAATCCTTAAAGACAAAGACTCCGAATGTAGACCAGTTAGTGGTAAACCTGTCAGGAGGAAACCAGCAGAAAGTCGTTATTGCAAAATGGCTTGTAAGGAACTGTGACATACTGATTTTCGATGAGCCTACCCGAGGAATCGACGTAGGAGCAAAGAGTGAGATTTATCACTTAATGAATGAACTGGTAGCAGCAGGAAAGTCTATCATCATGATTTCCTCTGAGATGACAGAAATTTTAAGAATGAGTGACCGTATCGTGGTAATGTGCGAGGGTAAAAAGACAGGGGAAATCGACATCTCCGAGGCAACCCAGGAGAACATTATGCATGCGGCAACCCTTAGAAATTAGGAGGAACGGAAATGGAGAAATTTAAAAACAGTCCATTTGTGAAAAAAGTTGGATTTAACCGAATTGTTTTATGCGGTGTACTTCTTCTGATGTACATTGTATTCGCAGTCATCAGCCCTACATTCCTTAGCTATTCCCGTATTTTAAGTGCGCTTAACTATGCGTACTTCCTGGGATTTTTAGCACTGGGTGTTACTTTTGTAATTGCAACCGGCGGAATTGACTTTTCTATTGGACCGGTTATGTTCTGTGCAGCTTTAGTAGGCGGACGTCTTCTTACAAAAGATGGTGTACCGGTTGCAGTAGCACTTCTTGTATGTATCGCAGTTGGTCTTGTATTTGGTATCCTGAACGGATTTTTAGTAGCGTATATGGGACTTCCGTCCTTTATCTCTTCTATGGCTCTTATGATGCTTGCAAAAGGTGTTGGTTCTGTATTTACAGCAACACAGTCTGTAAGCTGGCCACAGGCAGCAGATGAAAACGGACTTGGTTGGTATCGTAACCTGATTCGTATGGAAATCGGCGGTGCAGATATTCCTACAGGTCTGATTATTCTTCTGATTGTTGCAGTAATCTGTGCAATCATTTTGAATAACACAAAAATAGGACGTTACATCCTGTGCCTTGGAAGCAACAAAGAGGCAGTTCGTCTTTCTGGTGTAAACGTAAAGAAATGGGAAATGATCGCATATGTTATCTGTGGTACTCTTGCAGGATTTGCAGCTATCGCATATGTAGGTGCTTATACAACTGTACAGCCTGGTCTTGGTGATACATTTAATAACGATGCAATTGCAAGTTGTGTAATGGGTGGAACTTCCATGGCAGGTGGTGTAGCTTCCATAGGAGGAAGTATTATCGGTGTTATGATTATTTCTCTTCTTCAGGAAGGTATCCTGGCAATGGGCTTCCAGAAAGATTATCAGTATGTAATTACCGGTATTATCGTAATTCTGGCTGTATACGCCGATGTACGAAGCAAAAAGAGAAAGAACTAATCAATCATTAGAAAGGACATATAGGTGAAGACATGGGTGAAGTCATTTTAACAATGAAAGGCATAGACAAGTCGTTCCCCGGTGTACACGCACTTGACCATGTAGACCTTGAAATCAGAAAAGGTGAAGTTCATGCCCTGATGGGAGAGAACGGAGCAGGTAAGTCCACACTGATGAAGGTACTGACAGGTATTTACAGCAAGGATTCCGGAACCATTACCTACGAGGGAAAGGAAATAACATTTTCCAACCCGAGAGAAGCTCAGGATGCAGGTATTGTAATCGTGCACCAGGAGCTGAACATGATGAACCATCTGACAGTAGCGCAGAACATTTTCATCGGTCGTGAGATGATGAGTGGAAAACTCATTAACGACAAAAAGATGAATGAGGAAGCGAAGAAGCTGTTCGCTCAGCTGAACATCGACATTGATCCGACAGAGAAGATGGGAAATCTTACCGTAGGAAAGCAGCAGATGTGTGAAATTGCAAAGGCGATTTCCCATGACGCAAAGGTAATTATTTTTGATGAGCCGTCAGCGGCGCTTACAGAGACGGAGATAGAGGAACTTTTCAAGATTATCCGTGACCTCCGTGAAAAGCAGCTTGGAATCGTATACATATCACACCGAATGGATGAAATCAAAGTCATTACAGACCGTGTAACCGTCATGAGAGACGGAGGATATGTAGGAACTCTGATCACAAAAGAATCCACAAAGGACGACATCATCAACATGATGGTAGGTCGTGTAATTTATGAGGATCCGAAGACAGAAAGCACTGTAGCACCGGATGCACCTGTAGTGCTGAAGGTAGAGCATTTAAATGCAGGAAGAATGGTGCGCGATGTAAGCTTCGAGCTTCATAAAGGAGAGATCCTTGGATTTTCCGGACTGATGGGAGCAGGAAGAACAGAGACAGCGAGAGCACTGTTCGGAGCAGACCCGAAGGAAAGCGGAGATATTTATATCAACGGAGAAAAAGTGGATATTAAAAACCCGATGGATGCAGTAAAATGCGGAATCGGATATCTTTCCGAAGACCGTAAGAGATACGGAATCGTTGTAGGAAAGAGCGTGGCAGAGAACACCACTATGGCAACAATGGGCGAATTTACAAAGGGAATCTTCATTAATAAGAAGAAAGAAAAAGAAATCGCTCAGCAGTATGTAGAATCCTTAAAGACAAAGACTCCGAATGTAGACCAGTTAGTGGTAAACCTGTCAGGAGGAAACCAGCAGAAAGTCGTTATTGCAAAATGGCTTGTAAGGAACTGTGACATACTGATTTTCGATGAGCCTACCCGAGGAATCGACGTAGGAGCAAAGAGTGAGATTTATCACTTAATGAATGAACTGGTAGCAGCAGGAAAGTCTATCATCATGATTTCCTCTGAGATGACAGAAATTTTAAGAATGAGTGACCGTATCGTGGTAATGTGCGAGGGTAAAAAGACAGGGGAAATCGACATCTCCGAGGCAACCCAGGAGAACATTATGCATGCGGCAACCCTTAGAAATTA
>UQJE01000021.1 GCA_900541345.1 uncultured Blautia sp. | reverse complement strand
ACAGAGGAAAATATTGATAAATATCGTTCGCCGATGGAGTAAGAATATTTAGAATAATATATATGTGAAAAAATAGACCAAACCGATGAAAATATTGAATTTATATTTTCATCGGTTTTTTCTATAATAAGCTCATCAAACAACGGAAAACAAATTTTCAGGAGGTAATAAGAAATGAAAAGAAAAATGGTAAGCGTAGTATTATGTGCAGCAATGCTTGGTTCTCTTGCAATGGGAGCAACAACAGTTTGTGCGGAAGACAAAATCACAATCGGTTCTGTTATCATGAACAACTCCGGCGAGTGGTTTGCCGAGGTTATGAAAGGACAGGAAGATGCAGCGAAAGATCTTGGAGTTGAGTTTTCTATCGTATCTTCCGATAACGAAATTTCTAAAGAATCTGACAATGTTGCAACATTTATGGCACAGCAGGTAGACGCACTTGTTATTTCTCCGCTTGCTGTAGACGCTTCTGTAGCTGCTGTAGAAACAGCAACAAAAGATGCAGGAATCCCGGTAGTAACATGGAACACAACAGTAAATACAGATGTAACAAGTCATGTAGGTGTTGTTCCGGCAGAGCTTGGAGGAAATACAGGTAAATACGCGGTTGATTATATTAAAGAGAATTTCCCGGATGGATGTAAACTTGCGATTATCGGAGACAGCAACTACGAAATTGGTATTGCAAGATGTGACGGTTTTAAAGAGGCGTTAAAAGAGCTGATTGATGACGAAACAGTAGAAATTGTAAACGAGCAGGACGCGGAGCTTCAGGAAGAAGGACTTGATATTACAGAGCAGATTCTTACCGCAAATCCGGACGTACAGATGATTTGGTGCTGGAATCAGACATCCCTTCTTGGATGTGCAGCGGCTCTTCAGAATGCAGGAAAATCCGATATAGTTCTCATGGGAACAGATATGTCTGTAGAGCTTGCAAAAGATATGCAGTCTGATGATATTACATTACAGGCAATTACAACACAGATGCCGTACGATATGGGATACCAGGCAGTAGAAAATGCAGTCAAAGCTGTCAAAGGTGAAGATGTAGAAAAAGAAGTTATGATTCCTACATATACATATACAAAAGAAAATATGGATGAAATCCAGACATATATCGACGAACATCAGGATCTTGTAGGATAAGAAAATAAAAAGCAGTTTTTTCAGGGTGTTCCTTTTGGAGCACCCTGTACTAAGAAAAACAGGGAGGGAAGTCACGTGCAGAATATTGTGTTACAGGCGAAGGGCGTCACAAAGCGTTTTGGTGGAATTACAGCTTTGGAAAATGCAGAATTGGAAGTACGGGAAGGCGAGGTTCATGCCCTTGTAGGTGCCAATGGAGCAGGAAAAAGCACGTTAATTAAAATCATTACAGGGGCATATACAAACGACGAGGGTCATGTTTATCTTGATGGAAAAGAAGTAAATATTAAATCTACTTTTGATGCAAGAGCACTTGGAATCAGTGCAGTATACCAGGAATTTTCGCTGATTAATACGGTTTCCGTAGCAGAAAATATTTTCATGGGAAAACTTTTATATAATAACCTTGGACCAGTTCCAAGAGTAGACTGGAAAAAAATGAATGAGGAGACACAGAAGCTTCTCGACAGCCTGGGCGTGAAGAACATTAAACCGGAAACAATCGTAGGAAGATTAAGCGTTGCCCAGAAACAGATGGTGGAAATTGCAAAAGCGTTGTCAAATAAGCTGAAAGTATTGATTATGGACGAGCCGACAGCATCTTTATCAGACAACGAAATTGATAATATGTTTCAGATTATCCGCGATTTAAAAGCAAAGGGAATCAGTATTATTTACGTTTCTCACAGACTGGAAGAGCTTCCGATTATCTGTGACAGAATTTCTGTTTACAGAGACGGACATTACATTAAAACATTGAATATAGAAGATGCACCAAAACAGGTCATCATTGAAAATATGGTAGGCAAGAACATGACTGTGACAGAGCAGGTAAAATGCTACACAGACGAAGTTCTTCTGGAAGTAAAGAATTTTTCTTCCGGCAAAAAATTCCAGAATGTAAACTTAAAGCTTCATAAAGGCGAAATTCTTGGAATCACAGGTCTTGCAGGGGCGGGAAGAACAGAATTTGTCCGCGCTCTTTTCGGAGCAGATCCAAAGGATTCCGGAGAAGTTTACATTGAAGGAAAAGAAGTGAAAATAAAATCTCCTCAGGACGCAAAAAAAGCGGGAATCGGCTTTATTACAGAAGACCGAAAAGAGGAAGGCCTTATTTTAAATATGGACTTACATACAAATGTAGGTATGACAATTCTTGATCAGTTGAAAAAAGGACTTGGACTTGACCTGAAAAAAGAAGTAGTTCTTATGGATGAGTACATTAAATCTTTAAGCATTAAATGCCGTGACGGCAATCAGGCTGCAAAAGCATTAAGCGGAGGAAACCAGCAGAAGGTTGTCATTGCAAAATGGCTTGCTACAAATCCGAAAATCCTGATTATGGACGAGCCTACACGAGGTATTGACGTAGGTTCTAAAAACCAGATATATGCTCTTATTAACGACCTGGCAAAACAGGGAATCGGAATTATTATGATTTCTTCCGAGCTTCCGGAGGTTCTTCAGGTGGCAAATAACATTGTAGTATTTGCAGCAGGAAGAGTAACAGGAATGCTGGAAAATAAAGAACTGACACAGGATATTCTGCTGGATTATGCTACCAGCCAGAAAGCTGTATAAAGGGAGGACAAAGTCATGGAGAAAAAATCCTTTGATTTAAAAAATTTTTTAATGAAATACATTATGTATTTATTTTTGGTGCTGATGTGCGTTGTTCTTGCAATTGCAAGTGACAAATTCCTCACACCTACAAACCTTATGACAATTGTGAAACAGATTTCGATTCAGTCTATCGTAGCAATTGGTATGACTATGATTATCATTACAGGAAACATTGATTTAAGTGTTGGTTCTGTTGTTGCCTTCTGTTCTGTGATCGGCGCGATGATGATGAATAAGGGAATGCCTATGATTCTTGCAATTGTGATTGCCATTGCAGCAGGCGCGCTCATTGGATTTATTACAGGCGGTGTTACAGCGAAATTAAAACTTCATTCTTTCCTTGTAACCCTTGCTCTTATGACAGCAATCAGAGGTCTTGCACAGACATTGACAAATGGACGTCCTGTAGCAGGTCTTCCTGATACATTTGGAAAAATTGCATCTGCAAGCATCGGACCGGTTCCGCTTCTTGTAGTTTATATGATTGTACTTTATGCGATTTTCATTTATGTAATGAAATACACAGCTTTCGGACGTTCTATTTACGCAGTAGGCGGAAATCAGGAGTCTGCAAGACTTTCCGGTATTAATGTTGACAAAGTAAAAACAATGGTGTTTGTTATTTCCGGCGCTCTCTGTGGTATTGCAGGCGTTCTCCTTACTTCAAAGGTTCGTTCCGGTGACCCTACATGTGCAAACGCATGGGAGATGGATACCATCGCAGGCGCTATTATCGGCGGTACGAATATGATGGGCGGCGAAGGTAAGCTTGGCGGAACAATTATAGGTCTTCTCTTTGTAGGAATCCTTGCAAATGGTATGGTTCTTCTTGGAGTAAGCGCATATATGCAGAGCGTTATCAAAGGACTTGTTATTTTCCTTGCAGTTATCATCAACAGTGTACAGAAAAGAAGCCAGGCATAAGCCGGCGGCAGAAATTTGTTTCTTGAAAGGAGATTATTATGAACAGTTTGGAACGTTTTTATGCCACTGTAAACAGAGAACCGGTAGACAGACCGGCAGCATGGCTTGGAATGCCTGATATTTTTGCACAGCCGGCATTATTTAAACATTACGGAGTAAAGGATTTCCATGAATTAAAGCTTGCAGTAGGAGATGATTTCTACGCAGTTGAAGTTCCCTACGAATCTCCAAATGCTTCTGCAATTTATGCGGCATTTGACTGGTATATGGACGGAAATGTAGATGCGGAAGAAAGAACACTTACTACTCCTGGTTGTTTCGCAGAAGCAGAAGAACTGGAAGATTTGGAATTTTTCCAGTGGCCGGATCCTGCAAAATATATTGATGTGGAAGAATGTAAAAGAAGAGTGGCTCTTGCACCTGATGATAAGGTATGCCTTGGTATGATGTGGTCTGCACACTTCCAGGATACATGTGCTGCCTTCGGCATGGAAAATGCTCTTATGAATATGATTGCAAATCCGGAAATTTATGAGGCAGTGGATGCAAAAATCATGGAGTTTTATTTAAAAGCAAATCAAATTTTCTATGAGGCAACAAAAGGAAGACTCAATGCAGTTCTTATTGGAAACGATATGGGAAGCCAGAGAGGTCTTATGCTTTCTCCTGATATGGTACGCCGCTTTATTATTCCGGGATGTAAAAAACTGGTAGAACAGGCACACAGCTATGGTCTTAAAGTAATTTATCATTCCTGCGGTTCCATCGTGGATATTATCCCCGATTTAATTGAAGCAGGAGTTGATATTATTCATCCTATTCAGGCGCTTGCGGCAGGAATGGAGCCTCAGGGATTAAAGGATAAATTTGGAGATAAAGTATCTTTCTGCGGTGGCGTTGATACACAGGACCTTCTTGTAAATGGAACACCGGAGGACGTGCAGAAGAAAGTAAAAGAGCTTCGTACAATTTTCCCAACAGGACTTATTATTTCTCCAAGCCATGAAGCGATTCTTCCGGATATTCCTCCTGCAAATATCCAGGCGCTGTTTGACGAAGCACAGAAAGTTTATTAGGAGGAAGCCGTTATGATGAGAATTGGACAGATGATTAAAATTACACCGGAAGGACTTCAGGCATACAAAGACTATCATGCGAATCCTCTTCCGGGAGTAAACGAAATGATTAAAGAATGTAATATCCAGAATTATTCCATCTACCACAGAGGTGATTACCTGTTTTCTTATTTTGAATACGTTGGAAATGACTATGAGGCAGATATGGAAAAGATGGCAGCAGATCCAACAACGCAGAAGTGGTGGGATCTTGTAAAACCTCTTATGGAGCCGCTCTCGGATAAACTGGAGGGAGAGTTCTGGTCTGATATGGAAGAGGTTTACCATTTAGATTAAATGGCTGTTCCAGTTACTACACATATTCTCTATAAAAACAGTTCCTTCACAAATCATGCAGTGTGCATGTTTGTGAGGGAACTGTTTTTTTGTGCCGTAGCTGAAATGAGGATCAGAAAAGATATTGTGACAGTCACAAAGAAAAATGTGACAAATGTAATTGGAAAATAATTACAAAATACAATTGTTCATTACAGAAGATTTTTGTAAAATTTAACTATCTTAATTGACAGGAGGAAATAAAATATGAAACGGAAAATGATTAGTGTTGCACTTTGTACTGCAATGGTGGCTTCCATGATGGCAGGGACAGCAGTAACGGCTTCTGCAGAGGAAAAAGAACCTCGCAAATTTGCTTATACCTGTATGGATGGAACAAACCCGTTCTTTGTAACAATCGAAAAAGCCATTCGTGAAGCAGTAGAGGCAAACGGAGATGAGCTGATCTCCACAGACCCGGCAAACGACGTATCTCTTCAGATTACACAGATTGAAGATATGATCGCTCAGGACATTGATGGTATTTTCCTGAACCCGGCAGAGGCAGAAGGTATCCTTCCTGCACTTGACGCTCTGAAAGAAGCTGGTGTACCGATTGTAAACTTCGATACAGAAGTTGCAGATTTAAGCTACGTTGCATCTTACACAGGATCTGATAACTACAATGCAGGTAAAGTTTGTGGTGAAGACCTTGTTAAGAAATGTCCGGACGGCGGCCCGATCATCGTTCTTGACTCCCCGACAATGAACTCTGTAACAGACCGTACAAACGGTTTCCTTGAAGCAATCGAGGGACACGGATTTGAAGTCGTAGCACAGCAGGATGCAAAAGGAAATCTTGAAGTTTCTATGGGTATTGCAGAAGACTTACTTCAGGCACACAGCGATGTAGTTGCTATTTTCGGCGGAAATGACCCGACAGCTCTTGGCGCTCTTGCAGCAGCAAATGCAGCTGGTCTTGAGAAAGGCAAATGTTTAATCTACGGTGTTGATGGTTCTCCTGACATTAAAGCAGAAATCGCTTCCGGCGAATCTTTAATCGAAGGCTCCGGTGCACAGTCTCCAGTAGCTATCGCAGAGAAATCCGTAGAGATTATGTATGACATTATGGACGGAAAAGAAGTTGATGACCGTTATCCTGTAGATACATTCTTAATTACAGGTGAAAACGTAGAAGAATACGGCACAGACGGATGGCAGTAAGTAAATAAAATAACACATAACTGATTATCCTGGCGGAGTTACTCTGCCGGGATAATCCCCCCTGAAATGGATAAAGAAATGAAAAGAGGGTGAGGATTTGAGTGAACAGGTTTTGTTAAAAATGAAGAATATTCATAAAAGATTTCCAGGTGTATATGCCCTGAAAAATGTTGATTATGAATTGCGCTCCGGAGAAGTTCACGCACTTCTGGGAGAAAATGGTGCCGGAAAGTCTACATTGATTAAAGTTTTAGGTGGTATTTATATTGCCGATGAAGGCGAAATTTTTATTGAAGGTAAAAAGGTTGAGTTAAAAGGCGTTAAAGATGCGCAGAAGAATGGTATTTCTATCATTCATCAGGAACTTGTTCTTGTACCGCACATGACAGTGGCGGAAAATATTTTTCTGGGAAGAGAGGCCGGTTCAGGGATTCTGGCCGACCGTGCAAAAATGACAAAAGATGCACAGGCTCTGCTTGATGCATATGATATGAAAATAGATGCCAGAGCGCTTGTAAAAGATCTGACAATTGCCCAGCAGCAGATGGTCGAGATTGTAAAAGCGATTTCTTATAATTCAAAGATTCTTGTAATGGATGAGCCTACATCCTCCATTTCTGATAAAGAAGTAGCAGGTCTTTTTGATATTATGCGTACTCTTACAGCAAAAGGCGTAGGTATTGTATATATTTCTCATAAGATGAGCGAGCTGGAGGAAATCTGTGATCGTGTAACCGTTATGAGAGATGGAGAATATGTAGGGACAAGAGTTGTAAAAGAAACAACAAAAGATGATCTGATTGCTATGATGGTAGGCCGTGAGCTTACCAATTACTACACAAGAGATTACGGAACACCGGGAGAAGAGCTTCTTCGCTGCGAGCATATCAGCGATGGAAATATGGTGAAAGACGTGAGTTTCAATATACATAGCGGCGAGATTGTAGGTTTTGCCGGACTTGTAGGAGCGGGACGAAGCGAGACAATGAAAGCGATTTTCGGTTTGACACCGGGATACAAAGGAGAGATATATATCAGAGGTAAAAAGACAGAAATACATTCTCCGGTAGAAGCTATGAAACATGGAATTGCTCTTGTTCCTGAGGACAGAAAGAAAGAAGGACTTTATAAAGTTCAAAGTGTAAGATTTAATTCTACGATTGAAGTTTTAGGACAATTTATTAAAGGAGTTTTCGTAGATAACAAAAAAGAAAGAGAAATCACACAAAAATATATTGATATGATGTCTACAAAAACCCCGACTCAGGAGCAGGTAATCGGAAATCTGTCAGGAGGAAATCAGCAGAAAGTTATTATCGGAAGATGGCTGGCGACAGCTCCGGATATATTGATTCTGGACGAACCTACCCGTGGTGTGGATGTAGGTGCAAAATCTGAGATTTATGCAATTATGAATGAACTGGTTAAAACGGGAATTTCGATTATCATGATTTCTTCGGAGCTTCCGGAAATCATTAATATGAGTGACAGGATTTATGTTATGGCAGAGGGCAGAGTTGCCGGAAGCATCAGCCATGAAGAGGTAACGCAGGAAGCAATCATGTCTCTTGCAGCTCATTAATTGTATAAATTTCCCATGAAGGAGGAGAAAAAATGTCTGAAAAAAAAGCCAAAAAGGCAGTTGATAATAAGTTCGCTGCATTTATAAAAGAAAATCTTGGTATTATGGTAGCCCTGGCAGTAATGTGTATATTCCTGGCTGTATTTCCAGCTACCAGCAGTTCCTTTTTGACACCGAAAAATATGTTTAATATTCTGAGACAGATTTCCACCAATATGCTTCTTGCATGTGGTATGACAATGGTAATTATCTTAGGCGGCATTGACCTGTCCGTAGGTTCTATCATTGCTCTGTCCGGTGTTCTTTCCGCAGGATGTGTGGCACGTTATGGTCTTCCGATTCCGGCAGCACTTCTTGTAGGCGTTCTTGTTGGTCTCTTAATCGGATGCATCAACGGTGGTATCATTGCTCTTACAACAATTCCGCCGTTTATCGTTACACTGGCAACCATGAATGTTGCGCGAGGACTTGCAAAGGTATACACGGGAGGTTCTCCTGTTCGTGTCGTTACAAAAGAATGGCAGTTTTTAGGTGCTGGATACATAGGACCGGTACCGGTACCTGTTATCATTATGATCGTGGTTGTCGTTATTTCTGCATTGATCATGAACCGCACAAAAATGGGACGTCATATTTACGCAGTAGGCGGAAATGCACAGGCAGCAGTATTCTCCGGCATTAAGGTATCAAAAGTAAAATTCTTTGTACATGCTTTTTCCGGTGTTATGGCAGGTCTTGCAGGTATCATTCTTGCCTCCCGTATGTACTCCGGACAGCCGACAGCTGGTGAGGGAGCAGAAATGGATGCCATTGCAGCCGTAGTAGTAGGCGGAACTTCCATGTCAGGCGGTTCCGGAAAAATTGGCGGAACTGTAATTGGCGCGTTGATTATCGGTATCCTGAATAATGGACTGAACCTGTTAAATGTAAACTCTTTCTGGCAGGATGTTGTAAAAGGTATTGTAATTCTTTTGGCAGTATTGATTGACTATTTCCGTACAAACAAAAAATAAGCAGATATAAGATGCTTTCCAGAGTGAAATGTAGTATAATATTAGGGGCATGTATACATGCCCCTAATTCTAATAAAAAAGGATTTGAAACGCATGAAACAAAAAATCAGGCAGATAGCAGGACTTTTGACGGGAAGCGCGGTACTGGCGGCTATGGTAGCGTTTCCGGGAGTCCAGATAAAGAAGCAGGCGGAGCAGGAGCCTAAAAAATTCGGTGCTACATATATGACTATGAATAACCCTTATTTTATTGCCCTTAATGAAAGTATTCGCGAAGGAATAGAGGCGAATGGGGATGTTCTGATTACAAGAGATCCAGCACAGGATCAGGATAGACAAAATGAACAGATTCGGGAAATGATAGATGAAGGCGTAACAGCTATTTTTTTAAATCCGGTAGATTGGACAGAGGTCTCAGAAGGGCTTAAAATGTGCAAAGAAGCCGGTGTTGCCGTGTTTAATGTGGACACGAAGGTATATGAGCAGAATATGGTGGAATCTGTTATCTGGTCAGATAATTATCAGGCCGGAGTGCAGTGCGCCAAAGATATGATGAAAAAGAAAGCAAAAGCAGACATTCTGATTATGAAGCATTATAATATTCAGTCTACAAATGAAAGAGTGGAAGGCTTTTTAGATACAATTGAAGGTCATGACGAGTATAAGATAGTAGAAGAACTGACAACAACATCAGAGTTCGAGTTTTCCATGGAGGAAATGGACCGGGTGATTAATAAAGGTCTGAAGTTTGATGTGGTTCTGGGAGGAAACGATCCGACTGCTCTTGGAGCGCTGGCAGGACTTCAGCTTAATCATGTGACAGATGAAATTTTAATTTACGGAATCGACGGTTCTCCGGATGCGAAAGAAATGATAAAAAAGGGGTATCTGGAAGGGACGAGTTCTCAGCAGCCTGTTCTGATAGGGAAAACAGCAGTTGAGGCGGCATACAGGTACCTTCAGGGGAAACCGATTGAAAAAGACATCATGATTGATGTAATCATGATAACAAAAGACAACTTGGAAGAATTTGATATTGACGGGTGGTTATAGTGGAGAAACAAAAGGGAAAGACAAGCAGTATCTCGTATATGATGTTTGCAGTGACAGCAGTTTCCGCGTTTTTAGTAAGTGTTTTTATTGTGGAATCCACCAATATTATTTGCGCGAACTATGAAGCGGCAAATTTTCTTAAAAATGTGGCAGATATTCCGGCCACACCGGAATTTTTGATGAAGAAGGTAGCATTTTTTCTTCTTGTAATGGCAGCGTCTTTTATGACAAGGGAATATCTTCTTCCGGACAGTATGAAGGTTATGTATGTGACGATATGCCTGGATATGGCAGCCGGAATGTTCATCGTAGTACTTCTGGATTTTAATTATAACGGGATTCTTTTATGGGCGTTTGCAAATATAATAGGACATATGAAAAGAGGAATCGGGCAGTATGCGTTTATTTTTCTGGGAATTGTAAGTTATGCGCTTACAGATTACGGACTTTTATCAGCAAGGAAACCACTGTTTTCTGTCAGAGATTATATTCAGGTATATGATGCCTCAAGTCAGACGGCTCTTTTGATGGCATATAATTTTATGATTTCTCTCACAATTATTATATTTATTTTATATTGTGTTTTTACCATTCAGGAGGAGCGGGGAACCATAGAGGAAGTGAATGAACTATATCACAGGCTTTCCAATGCCAATGAAAATTTAAAAGAAGCCAATATTAAGCTTGAAAAATATGCCGTTATGAAAGAGAAAATGGGAGAGACAAAGGAGCGAAACAGGCTGGCAAGAGAAATCCACGATACACTGGGACATACGCTTACAGGAATCTCGGCAGGTCTGGAAGCGTGTATTGCCACGATAGACAGCAATCCGGATATTTCCAAAAAACAGCTGCAGATTCTTGCAAAAGTTACGCGTGAAGGACTGGATGAGGTCAGGCGTTCTGTGAATGAGCTGAGACCGGATGCGCTGCAGAGGTTTTCTCTGGAAAATGCAATCAGAAAAATGGTGGATGATACAAATTCTCTTTCCGGTGTGCAGGTGGAATTTCTGTGCAGTGCCCCTGTTTTGAAGTTTGATGAGGATGAGGAAAATGCAATATACAGAGTAGTCCAGGAGGGCATTACAAATGCGATCCGTCACGGACATGCTACCTATATTCAGATTTCCATAAAGAAAGAAGAGGAAAATATTCATCTCAGTATCCGGGATAACGGATGCGGATGCGAGGAGATTCATGCAGGTTTTGGAACGCATCATATTACCGAGCGGATTCAGCTTCTTAATGGAACCGTTCGTTTTGACGGCAGCGATGGATTTTTGATCGATGCCATGATACCGATAAGATGGGGGGAGACTTATGATTAAAGTATTGATAGCGGATGACCAGGAATTAATACGTCAGAGTCTGCAGATTGTGCTGGAGAGCAAAGATCATATTTGTGTGACAGATGCTGTGGCAAACGGACAGGAGGTTATTCAGAGCATTCGGAAGGAAAAGCCGGATGTGATTCTTATGGATATTCGTATGCCGAAGATGGATGGCGTTCAATGTACAAAAATTATTAAAGAAAATTATCCGCAGATTAAAATCATTATTCTGACAACCTTTGATGATGATGAATTTGTGTACAGCGCTTTGAAATATGGAGCAAGCGGATACTTATTAAAAGGGGTATCTATGGAAGAGCTGGTGAAAGCCATCGAGGTGGTTCACAGCGGAAGGGCAATGATAAATCCGGATATAGCAACAAAGGTACTGAGGCTGTTTTCAGAGCTTGCCCGCTCCGATTATACTATTTCCATTCAGGAATCTCAGGTTGAGGATCTTACAAAGACGGAATGGAAAATCATTGAGGAAGTGGGAAACGGGGCATCCAATAAGGAAATTTCAGAAACTCTGGCTCTGTCGGAGGGAACGGTGAGAAATTACCTGAGTACTATTTTAAATAAGCTGGATTTACGTGACAGAACACAGCTTGCTATCTGGGTTGTGCAGAGAAGGATGGGAAGATGAAATTAAATAAAAAGAACATGGCTGTTTTAGTTGCAGCGCTTCTTTGTATTGCGGGGCTGGTTATTTACGGACAAAACATAAGAAGACCACAGGTTCTGGAATTCGGGATGTTTGGAGACAGTTACTGGGAGGTTGCAAATGCAGATGGATATGTAATCATTGATAAGGCTATCAAAAAGTTTGAAAAGCTGCATCCGGAAATAAAAATCCATTATTACAGTGGGATTCCGAAGGATGATTATGAGGAATGGCTGGCCAGAAAAATATTAAAGGGAGATGCGCCGGATGTCTTTATGATTTTATCGGAGGATTTCAGTCATATGGTGTCCCTTGGCCTTCTGGAAAATCTGGATAAGGAAATTCAGGAGGATAAGTCTGTTGAGATCAGAGATTATTATGAAACATCTCTGGAGGCAGGAAAAATAGATGACAGGCAGTATGCACTTCCTTATGAGACAGTACCGACGCTTATGTTTGTAAATAAAACGCTTCTGGAGAAGGAGGGGATTCCGGTGCCGGATGCGGACTGGAGCTGGGATGACCTTTATCGCATATGCAAAAAAGTAACAAAGGATTTAGACGGGGACGGGCGGCTGGATCAGTTTGGAACGTATAATTACGGATGGCTGGAGGCGTTGTATTCCAACGATGGGAAAATTTTTGATCCTCAGGGGAAAAAATGTTATCTGACATCGGAGAGGACGGAGGAGTCCGTTCGTTTTATTCAGAGGATCAATGAGCTTTATCAGGGGGAAAAAGTGACAAGGGAAACCTTTGATGCAGGTAATGTGGCCTTTATGCCTCTGTCTTTTGCAGAATACAGAACGTATAAAACATATCCTTATAAAATAAAAAAATACAGTGATTTTCAATGGGACTGTATTACACTGCCGGCCGGCTCTATGGGAGATAATATTTCCAGAGTTGACAGTCTTCTGATAGGAATCAGCAGCGAGAGCAGGCAAAAAGATATGGCGTGGGAATTTTTAAAAATGCTCACAAATGACAGAGAGATTCAAATGGAATTATTTCGCTATTCACAGGGGGCGTCTGTTTTAAAAGAAGTGACAAATTCGAAAGAAGCAGAGGAAATCCTGAAGAAAGATACCGAGAAATCGGATAAGATCATTGATCATAATCTTTTAAATCAGGTTATTATGAATGGCAGAGTAGTAAAAGAATTTCCAAAATATAAAGAGGCAATGGCATTGGCGGAAGGGGAGGTATCAAAACTGTATGATTCTTCTACAAATGTAGAAAGTGCACTTAAGATCACGCAGAGAATGGTAACGAATCTTCTGGAAAAATAAAGAAGGAAATGGGGATAACAGGAGGAACTGTATGGGCGAAAAAAAAGCAATTGTAGCCGGACATATCTGCATTGATATCATACCGGTATTTTCAGGAAAGGAAGAAAAGGAAATAGAAGATTTATTCAGGCCTGGGCAGCTTGTGGCTATGGATCCGGCAAAGATAAGCGTTGGGGGCGCTGTATCAAATACCGGAGTCGGGATGAAGCTTCTCGGGGCAGACGTGGAGCTTATGGGCATGACTGGGACGGATGCTTTTGGTCAGATTGTCAGGGAGGTTCTGGAAAAATACGATGCCTGGGGAGAATCTATGATAAGCCGAGAAGACTGCGGCACATCATATTCTATCATCCTTGCACCGCCTGGAATTGACAGAATCGCACTTCATCACACAGGAGCAAATGATGTGTTTATGCCGGAAGATGTGGATTTTGAGAAAGTAAAAAAGGCAAATTTATTTCACTTTGGTTATCCGTCTCTTATGAAAAAACTATATGAGAACGGAGGAAAAGAATTTATTCGTTTTCTGAAAATGCTGCATGAAACAGATACGGCCATATCTGTAGATATGGCAATATTTGAGGAGAATACAGAAGCTGACAGGCAGGACTGGAATCAGATATTAAAAGAAGCTGTGCCGTACATGGATTTCTTTGTTCCGAGTGTGGAAGAGCTTTGTCTTATGCTTGACAGGGAGCGGTATTCTGAATGGAAAAAACGTGCAAAAGGGGGAGATATAACAAAGTTTCTTGATGTGGAAAAGGATGTAAAGCCTCTTGCAGACACGCTGCTTTCTTATGGGGCAAAAGTCATTCTTATAAAATGCGGAGCGCCCGGATTATATTTCCGGACAGCAGACAGAGAACGTCTTCTTCAGATTGGCGGAGGAATCGGGGAGGAAATTGCAGATTCCTGGGCAGACAGAGAGTATTTTGAAAAAAGCTATCTTGTGGAAAAGGTGGTTTCAGGTATTGGAGCAGGGGATACGACAATAGCTGCTTTTTTGACTGCTGTTCTGAAGGGGAAAAGCTGGCAGGATGCTCTGCATCTTGCGACAGCAACAGGAGCTTTATGTGTCCAGACATACGATGCTCTGGGAGGGATTATTCCTCTGGAGGAAGTGCAGAAGCGCATTGATTCCGGATGGGAAAAACGAAAATAGGAGGATAGGTATTATGATAGCAAATATGAATGAAGTGTTACTTCCTGCAAAGGAAAAGAAGTACGCAGTCGGGTTATTTAATGCAGTAAATGTTGAGCTTGCAAAAGGGATTATTGCGGCGGCAGAAGCAACGCAGTCGCCTGTCATTATAGGAACAGCAGAGGTTCTTTTTCCTTACGGTTCTCTGGAAGAGGTATCGTATTATCTGATTCCTATGGCCAAAAAAGCCAAAGTTCCGGTTGTGGTTCATCTGGATCACGGTCTTCAGAAAGAAACGTGCCTGCAGGCGCTTGAGCTTGGTTTTTCTTCTATTATGTACGACTGCTCTACAGATCCTTATGAAGTAAATGTGAAAAAAGTCCGGGAAATGGCAGAAATTGCCCATTCTTATGGTGCAACTATAGAGGGTGAGCTTGGACATGTGGGAAATAATCCGGATTCGGCAGAGGGAGATGCAGATCCTTCCAGCTTTTTCACAGATCCGGCTCTTGCAAAGGATTATGTGGAGAGAACAGGAGTAGATGCCCTTGCCATCTCCGTGGGAAATGCGCATGGTGCTTATAAACTTCCTCCGAAGCTTGATTTTGAGAGAATCCGTACCATTGCCGGTGAGGTGAAGGTTCCGCTTGTTCTTCACGGTGGCTCCGGTCTTACAGACGATGATTTCAGAAAAGCGATTCATGATGGAATCAGTAAAGTAAATATTTTTACAGACATCAACGTTGCGGCAGCAGAAGCTGCAGCCAGAGAATTTAACAGCGGAAAAGGCAAGGGACTTACCGATTTGATTCTTCCGGCAGTAGATGCGATCAAACAGGAATGTGAGAAAAAGATGACGCTGTTCTCAAGCTGCGGACATGGAAATATTCTTTAAGGATTAAAAATACCGGATATGGAGAAGGAAAATTTCCCCATATCCGGTATCTGTGTTTAAAGAACTATACTTTCTTAAGGATCATGTGTTTATATCCGTCATATACGTTCATGTCAGCTTCCACACCGTATGCTTTTTCCATGTTCGGGGATGTGAGAACTTTATCTGCTTCTCCGAAGGTGAAAATTTTCTGATCGCGCAGCATAAGAAAATCGTCACAGTACATTGCGGCAAGATTAATATCGTGAATAGAAACAATAACGGTTAAATCCTGGCTGTCGGCAAGCTTTCGCACCATGCTCATAGTTCGCAGCTGATTTTTCAGATCCATGCTGCTGGTAGGCTCATCCAAAAGAAGAAGACGGGGCTGCTGGCATAATGCTCTGGCTAAAAAAACACGCTGGCGTTCACCGCCGCTTAATTCATTCGTGTTTTTAAATGCCAGTTTTGTTAATTCAAATAATTCAAGAATCTCAAGAACGATTTCCTCGTCTTTCTTTGTTGTGTGAAATCCCTGAAAGGGTTTTCTTCCCATCATTACGGCATCAAATACTTTTACCGGAAATACCGTAGTGGTATTTTGGGGAACATAGGCAATCAGGCGAGATTTCTTTTTAACACTCATTTTTAAAATATCTTCTCCATCAAGAAGACTGCTTCCTTCAAAAGGCTGAAGGATTCCGCTTAAGGATTTCAGAAGTGTTGTTTTTCCTGTTCCGTTGGGGCCGAGAAGTGCAAGAATCCGCCCTGTCTTCTGTTCAAAGCTTATTTTGTCGAGGATAAGATTCGTTCCGTACCGAAAGG
This sequence comes from uncultured Blautia sp., assembly GCA_900541345.1. Classification (GTDB taxonomy): domain Bacteria; phylum Bacillota; class Clostridia; order Lachnospirales; family Lachnospiraceae; genus Blautia_A. The sequence continues at coordinate 16,018 of UQJE01000021.1, read as the reverse complement.
AAATATCTTTTATTTGCAATGCCATTATACATTCCCCTTTCTCTGCATGAGAATCAGATTAATAAAAATAGGTACGCCGAGAAAAGAAATTACGATACCTACCGGAATCATGACAGGTGCCAGAATCAATCTTCCGATGGTGTCTGCAGCGAGCATCAGCAATGCGCCCATGACAGCGGAAAAAGGAAGCATATATTTATGGTCGCTTCCGATGAGAATACGTGCAATGTGAGGTCCTGCAAGTCCGATAAAGCCGATGACTCCTGTAAAACTGATGACTGCAGCTGTGGCAAGAGCGGCTTCTACACAAACAATAAGCCGTACACGTTCCGGGTGAATGCCAAGGGATTTTGCAACCTCATCGTCTCCGGCAGCAATGATATTCAATGCCGGGGCATGATAAAACATTCCAACTGTACAGATGCACACGATGACGGTCACAATAAGAACTTCATGCCACTGACTTCCGTTGAGAGAGCCAAAAGCCCACTGCACTACTTCTGCAAGCTTGTGTTCGTTTGCGAAAAATTCAATGGTTGATGTACAGGCGCTGAAAAGATAATTTAATGCAATACCTGTAAGGACGATGGTGGAAGGACTCATACCCACTTTTGTGGAGATTAAAGCGACAAGTCCCATACAGCCCAGTGCCCAGAGAAATGCATTGAATACGGTGCCCAGCTGGCTGCCACTGAAAAATCCTATCCCGAAAACAATAGACAGAGAAGCGCCGAATGCAGCAGCATTTGAGATTCCGATAGTAAAAGGGCTTACCATTGGATTGCGGGTGGCTGCCTGCATGGCAGCTCCCGCTGAAGAAAGCCCGATTCCCGCAATGATTGCCATTGCCATTCTGGGAAGGCGCAAAAGTACGATGATCTTATCCTGTTTATCAGAGATTTTTCCACCTGATGTAAAAGCGCGGAAGATGCTTCCGGCAACATCGGAGAACGTGGTATCTGTAGTTCCCAGGGTTGTAAAAAAGATAGCGAGAATAAACATCAGGATAAAGCCGGAGACGATGAGTAGATATTTCCTGTGTTTTCTTTTTTGATACTCATTGAGAACATGGTAAGCAGGCTGTTTCATTAATCGTGTAAATCCTTTCCGCTGTAGAAATGACCTTCAATGTTTTTGAATCCCTGGAAATCTTCCATCCAGGAACGGAAAACCTCTGCAGGATCCAGTTCAGGGAGAAGTTCAGGGTATAACATTTTTGCAATGTAGCATGTTCCTACCAGTTTTCCGGCTCCGCCGTGACTGAACTGGGTCATAAAATAGATGTCGTCATTTTTAACTGCGGTAATTTCATCCCAGCCTGCGCGTGTTACGATGGAATTGTATGCTGTTTTAAATTCATCCTTTGTAGGAGGTGTATAAAGTCCGGTACCTGACATTGCCTGTGCGGGAGTTACCAGTTTAATGATAACATCAGGGTTGCGGGCGATTACTTCTTCCGGGTCAACCTCTCCTTTATTTACATTTTCATAGTCCACAGAGAAAATGTTGTCAGCGGAGGCATATTCTACCATGTTATACATAGGGTCTCCCGGGAATATGGTTGTAAGGTCGGATGTGCCCTCGATATAAAGTTTTCTTTTTTCTACACCTTCAAGCTGTTTGTTTATATATTCAAGCTTGTCGTCAAAGTAGTCATAAAATTTCTGTGCCTGTTCTTCTGTTCCAAACATGGTTCCGATGTTTTTTACCTGATTTTCAAAATCGGCGGTATCGTAACCGGAAATGATGAAAACAGGAATTCCGAACGGCTCCAGATTTTCGATGGCTTCTTCATAAGCGCCATTTGCAGGCAGGATTACAACTTCCGGATCAAGCTCTACAATTTTTTCGTAGTCAAGCTCTTTTTGGCTTTTTCCGATGACTTCCTCCGGATCAAACATTCCCCAGTATTCTCTGTCCTGAGCTGTATTTAAATCTACGGAAATAATGTGGTCGATAGCTCCGCAGGCGCGGATCAGTTCGTTGTTATAGCGGAGTGCGCTGACGGCTGTATCCACAGGGCATTCCAGTTCTACTTCACGTCCTACATTGTCTGTGAGAGTAATTGTCTCACGTTTGTTATCCTCTGCCTGTACAGAGAGTGCGCTTGCCAGTACAGTGACAGTCAGAGAAAAAATAATAGCTGCTGTTTTGTTTTTCATGGGTTTCTCCTTTCATGCGTGTTCTGCCTGGACTGGAAGCTGGTGTTTCCGTAAATATTATTTTGTAAAAAAATAAAAAGCCTGCTTCAGGGCAGACTTCTAACGTCAAAACGTCTTTTTCCGGTGTCCGCAGAATAAGATATTAACTTTTGCAGGCAAGTATCTGACTTATGGATTCCTCCACTCACAGTAACGGCCTTGTACAGGAATTGCACCTGTTTCCTTTTATGCTTTATGCACCTGCAAAATTATGAACAAGTTTAAGGTATCATATTTTGTTTGGAGTGTCAATTCGAAAAAAACTACAAATAATGAATAATAATTAATAGAAGCCTCCGGCTGTACTTGCTAAAATAAATGCAGGAAGTACAGTTTTGGAGGTTTTTATTGTGATTGGAATTGGAATAGATACAGGAGGCACTTATACAGATGCCGTTATTTATAATCTGGAAAAAAGAGAAATTATAGCAGGAGCAAAATCGCTTACTACAAGGGAAGATTTAAAAAAAGGAATCAAAAAAGTGATCGAAAAGCTTCCGGAGGAATTTATAAAAGAGACGGAGCTTCTGGCGCTTTCTACCACTCTTGCAACAAATACCTGTGTGGAAGATAAGGGGGAAAGGGCAAAGCTCATTTTTATCGGAGTGTCTGAAAAGACGTTTGATGAGGTGGGAGAAAGTTACGGCATCAAAAATAAAGAGGACGTATATTTTCTGGACTGCACAATCAGCAGTGCAAAGGAAAAATGTACAGAGCCGGACTGGGAAAAATTTAAAAAAGATGTGCCGGAAATCATAAAAGGGTGTGCAGGAATCAGTATTGTACAGCTTTTTTCAAAAAAACTGGGAGGAAATTATGAGAAGAAGGCGAAGAAGGTAATTTGCGAATATTTTTCCGGTCCTGTTGTTCTGGGAAAAGACCTTTTTTCGGACTTAAATGCGATAAAGAGAGGAGCAGGAGCGCTTTTAAATGCAAGGCTGATTCCTGTTATTCACGATTTTCTTCTTGCAGTAAAAGACGTTTTTAAGGAGAGAGGACTTTTGATTCCTCCGGTAATTGTGCGAAGCGACGGAACGCTTATGAGTGAGGAGACGGCGGAGGAAAGACCTGTGGAAACACTTTTGTGCGGACCTGCTGCAAGTATTGTGGGAGCCAGGTATCTTGCAGAAGAAAAAAACGCCCTTATTGTGGATATGGGAGGTACAACAACAGATGTGGCGTTTATGAAAGATGGAGAACCGTTAAAAGTTTCAGATGGAATCCACATTGGAAACTGGGAAACATTCGTAAAAGGAATGTTTGTGGATACATTCGGTCTTGGCGGAGATACGGCAGTGCATTACGACAGGCTGGGACATCTGTATCTGGAAAATTACAGAATTGTTCCTGTTTCCAATTTTGCACAGCATTATCCTGAGGCTGTTGATAAGCTGGAAGGGCTTTTACAGGAGAAAAAAACAGATATTTTTTATCTGAACGAATTTCTTATATTGGTAAAAGAGCCGGTATGGGAGGATTCTTACACAGAGCAGGAGAGAAATCTCTGTCAGGTGTTAAAAAACGGACCGCTTATGCTTGGGGAGGCTGCAGACGCAGTGGGAAAAGATTTATATAATTTCCGCACAGAGCGTCTGGAAAAAGAGGGCATTTTAATCAGGGCAGGATTTACTCCAACAGACGCTATGATACTAAAAGGGGATTATTCAGGAATTGATACAAGAGCAGCAGCTCTTTCCGCAAAGTATCTTGGGGCGTCGGTCCGGACAGATGCGGCAAAGATTCCCCAAAGAGTATACGACCTTGTAGAAAAACGCCTTTACTGTAATCTGGTACGGATTTTTCTTCAAAACACCAGAAAAGAGCTGAAAGGAAAGAAGCTGGACAGCCAACTGGAAACCTTGATAGAAGCGGCGTACAGACAGGCATCGGGAAAAGAAAAAAGCCCAATGAATATAAGTTTTCATACAGATTTTGCGCTGATAGGTGTGGGCGCTCCCACAGGAGTATTTTTAAAGCCGGTTGCAGAGATGCTGGGAACAAAGGCTGTAATTCCAAAGTACGGGGAGGTTGCAAATGCAATTGGTGCTGTAGTAGGAAACGTGGCGGTCACTCTGGAGGGGGAAATTCATCCTGTATATACTACGGCGGGAATTGACAAGTATCAGGTTTTTGTGGGGGAAAATCAGGCGGAATTTAAAGAATACGAAGAGGCAGAGAAGTATCTCCGGGAACAGGGAAAAGCTGCGGCAGAAAAAGAAGCGCGGCGGCGGGGAGCAAAAGGAGATGTAAAAACAGAGATTTTTATACATCATGAAAACAGCCGGGTTGAATCCGGAGAATTGTTTCTTGGTGATACATGGCAGATTACTGCAAGAGGCAGTATAGGAATCTAAAATAATTACCGGATTGTCTGAAAAAAATTATAAAAATATATGTAAGAAGTTTAGATGAAAGGGGATTTATCTTTATTTCGTATATTATGCCATATAAAAACACAAAAAAAGTACAAATAATAGATAGAAAGTTATAGCAATCTCTATTTGTAATTTTCTATAATGTAGGCAGATAAAAGAAAAGAGCTTCCGCGATTTACACCAGTGATAATACAGCAACAGAGAATAGAAGAAAACTTATAAAAGGAGAGTAGATTTTATGAAACGTAACATGAAAGAATGGGTAGCAGAATGTATTAACAATCCGGTAAAGAAGGCGATGCCAATCCTCTCTTTTCCGGGTGTACAGATTATCGGACACACAGTAGATGAGCTTGTAAAAAGCGGCGAGCTTCAGGCGCAGTGTATGAAAGCCATTGCAGACCGTTTTGATACAGGCGTGGCATTTAGTCTTATGGATCTTTCTGTTGAGGCAGAGGCTTTTGGAAGCCCGGTTCATTACAGCGAGGACGATGTTCCTACTGTTCACGCAGCTCTTGTACACGATGAGGACGAGGCAGAAGCGCTGAAAGTTCCGAAGGTTGGCGACGGAAGAACAGGAGAATGTGTAAAAGGAATTGAACTTGCCTGCCAGCAGATTACAGACCGTCCTGTACTTGCAGGTATTATTGGACCATACTCCCTTGCAGGAAGACTTCTTGATATGACAGAAATCATGATTCTCTGTTATGAAGAACCGGAGATGGTAGAGACAGTTCTTGAGAAGGCAACAGAGTTCCTGATTGAATACGCAAAAGCATTTAAGGCAGTAGGCGCGAACGGCATTGCTATGGCAGAGCCGGCAGCAGGGCTTCTTTCTCCAAACCTGATTGACGAGTTCTCCACACCTTATGTAAATAAAATCCGCGAGGCAGTAGAGGATGAAAACTTCGTAGTTATGTACCACAACTGCGGAAATATCGAGCCTCTTATCAACAATGTAAAAGAGATTGACGCACTTGCATACAGCTTCGGAAATGCCATTGATATTGAGACAACATTAAAAGCGTTCCCGTCAGACAGAATGATCATCGGAAATATTGACCCGGCAGGAACAATCCGCCAGGGCACACCGGAGCAGATTCGCAAAGAAACACTTGAACTTATGGAGCGCTGCTGCAAATATCCGAACTTTGTAATTGCAAGCGGCTGCGATATTCCGCCAATGAGTCCCCTTGAAAACATTCAGGCATTCTTTGATGCTGTAAAAGAATTTTACGAGAAATAAGGGGTAAAGCTGTCACATTGAGAATCCCACGGAAACATTTATACATTCGCGCTCCGTCTGCGTTCACTTTGAGCCTGTAGTCTCAAAGATGTACTCGACAAAGTCGCTTGAAACGTATAAATGTTTTCCTGGTGAATGCTTAATGCGGCAGCTTTTTTACAGGAGAAGCCGGATATGCGATGTATTTTTACTGATGTTATTTATTTTCTACCGGTACTGCTTTGGGGTCAGACCGGTATATTTTTTGAATACTTTTGAGAAATAGCTCTGGTCTTCAAATCCTGTTGCAAGGGAAATATCAATAATAGAGGAATCTGTATTGGAAAGAAGACGCTTGCTTTCCTCAATGCGCACCATGTTTAAATATTCCTTAAAGGAAGAGCCTGTTGACTGCTTAAACAGAGTAGAAAAGTAGGCGGGATTTAAGTGAACATGGTCTGCCACCTCGTCCAGAGTAAGATTTCTGGAAAAGTTCTGGGAAATATAGCGGATTGCTTTTTTAATAATTTCATTTCCTTTTGATGGAATATAGTTAAACATACAGTCTGTGAAAACATCAATCGTTTCCTGAAGCTTATAGCAAAGGTCGTCAAGATCTGTAATATTCTGCAGAGACATGAGAAACTGGTTATTTACTTTCAGAACACTGTCGCTTGTGGCTCCGCCCTCAATAGCAGCCCGGGAAAGAAGAGAAGAAAGCTCGAGCGCACGTGATTTTACAACTTCAAAATTATTTCCCTCAGCAAAAAAAACATATCCCAGAAGGTCGTTTAGAAGAGCTTTTGCCTGTTCTGTATCCCCTGTTTTCAGTTTTGTGATCAGGGCTTTTTCTTTTTCATAGGGATAAACACGGCTGTTTACCTGAGGAGAAGCCTTATACATTTGAATGGATTCGTTAATCTTTGACTGCTGATAAAGCTTATTGTGATTTAAGTTAAACTGCGCACGGCTGTCTGTTACAAGACCGGAGCACATATAGTAAAGCAGCCGGCTTATGTAAGTGACCTTTGCAGGCTCGAAAACAGGGAGGCTTCCTGCTTCTTCATACATTTCCAACAGAGGAGCTGTAGGAATAGAATATTTTTCCCCGATGTCGGATAAGAGCAGGGAATCCGGTTCGTCCATAAGAAAAGGACCGGCAAGAATGGAGCCAAGAAGTACGTTGTTGTTTGTAAGAGGAAAAACAATATGGTTTAAGTTGGAGTGGCAGGAAAAAATATAAGTTTCCCCAAGGCTCATGGCAAGCTTGCTGGCATTTGAGTGAAGTTTGGTGCAGGATTCTCCTTTTGGAAGAAAATGCTTGAAGATTTTACAGTAATTATGACAATCGCCAAAAGCATCCAGAACTTCCCCTGTCTCGTCGAGAACCTGAATCGGGAGATTGATACACTGATAAAATGTTTCAAGGAGTTCACGAAGTTTTTGTTTTTCAATAATAGAATATAGGATAGGCTGCATAAAATTCTCTCCTTAAATCTTAAAAAAATACCAAAATGTTTATTTCTTCTCTTATAATACACGAAAAAACAAAAAAAATATACAGGTTTTCTAAAATAAATACATAAATTTTTTGGTAAAAACCTATATAATAGCATCATAAAGAAAACAGCAGAAAGAGCTGTACAGAGTTTGCGGAAGCTCTGATATAAAAAGAGGGATAAACGAGGAGGATTTAAAAATGCCAGCAGAAATTATTAATGAGATTTCAGAATTTTTACAGAAAGGCCGCGCAAAAAACGTTAAAAAACTTGTTGAAGAAGCACTTGAGCAGGGACTTGACCCAAAAGAAATTTTAAACGACGGACTTCTTGCAGGTATGATGATTGTAGGCGGAAAGTTTAAAAGAAATGAAGTTTTCGTACCGGAAGTTCTTGTAGCAGCAAGAGCAATGTCAGCCGGAATTTCCATTCTTGAGCCAAAGCTTGTGGAGGTTGGAAATGAGCCGATTGGAAAAGCTGTAGTCGGTACGGTAAAGGGCGACCTTCACGACATCGGTAAAAACCTTGTTGTTATGATGTTAAAAGGCGCAGGTTTTGAGATTTACGACCTGGGAACAGACGTTGATGCAGATACATTTATTGCAAAGGCAGAAGAGGTTGGCGCAGATGTAATCGGTATGTCTGCACTTCTTACAACAACTATGCCGAATATGAAAGACGTAATTGACGAGTTAAATGAAAAAGGATTAAGAGAAAAATACATTGTTATGGTAGGCGGAGCGCCTGTAAATGACACATTTGCACAGCAGATTGGCGCTGACTACTACACAGCAGACGCACCATCTGCAGCAGAGGTTGCAAAAGAGGCGGTTCTGAAGAGAAAATCAGCATAAATCCACGAAAGTATCGTGTGGGAGAGGGCATTGCGTGAGGAAACCTGCGCGTGTCCTCTTTTTTTAAGGAGGCAGACATGGAGAATTTTTACGAGCTTCATAATCTGAAGTTTAAAATACAGAAAGAATCTGTTTTAAAAGCAATGGACTGTTACGAAGACAGCCCTGTATATGAGGAAGTTGTGGATACATACGAAGAAATTTACGAGGATATGCTGTCTCTTGTAGAGCCGGTAGGTATCCTTGGTTTTGGTACGCTTCCGGAATCTGTTGCAACAGAAAAGTATAAAGCAGGAACACCTGTTGTATATATGGTAATGAGTATTGGAAACGGAATCAAGGAAGAGAGTACAAAAGCCTTTCAGGAAGGCGATTATGTAAAGGGAATGCTCACAGACGCAATGGCGGACGACGCTCTTTTTTCTATGGAGGAGCAGGTTCTTGCCAGATTAAAGGAGGTATGCAGAGAACATAATGTAGGCGTTCTTGCCCGTCTGGAAGCGCCCCATGATATTTCTATGGAATCGCAGAAAACGGCGTGGGAACATCTGGAATTGAAGCGCAGATTCGGAATTGATATAAGTACAGGATTCATGTTTGACCCTGTAAAAACCTCCTGTCAGGTATTCGTTTTAACAGAGGATGCAGATAGTTTTAAGGCGCAGCACGACTGCCGGAAATGCCCGAATATCCACTGCCGTCTTCGAAATATTCCGGACACAGAAGTTGTGGTGCACAGAGGAGCGGAGACGAAAACGATTCTTGTAAAAGAAGGGGAAAGCCTCCTTGACGCTTTTATTCGTCAGGAAATTTATATCAGTGCGCCATGCGGAGGAAAGGGCAGATGCGGAAAATGCGGTATTCAGGTTTTAAATGGAAATACATGGATTTCTGACGAAGATAAAAAAATATATTCAGAGGAAGAGCTGGATGCAGGCTGGCGTCTTTCCTGCTGTCTCTACCCCACGGAGGAACTGGAAGTTTCCGTTTCCCAGAGTGACGAGTCCTTATTTGAGGCAGTAGGGGAAACAGAAAATACAGAAGAAAGCGGTACAGAAGAATCGTTTTATCATGTTGCTGTAGATATAGGGACAACGACCATTGCCATGTCTTTAATTGGCGGGGAAAGCGGCAAAGTTTTTCACACCGTCACTTCCGTAAACAGCCAGAGAGCTTACGGTGCAGATGTGATTTCCAGAATACAGGCTTCTGTTGACGGAAAAAAAGAGGAGCTTAAGAAATCCATACAGAAGGATTTACAGGACAGTATGGAGAAGCTTTTAAAAGAGACGGGAGTTTCCGGCGAGGACGTGGGGAAAATCGTGATAGGCGGAAATACAACAATGGGGCATCTTCTAATGGGATACGACTGCGATACCCTTGGCGTGTTCCCGTTTACACCTGTAAATATTGATTTTATCAAAGGAACGGAAGAGATTCTTGGCACAGATAGATTCGGCAAAAAAGAAGTCGTTCTTCTTCCCGGCATTTCTACTTACGTAGGCGGAGATATTGTATCAGGAATGTACGCTTATGATTTTACTGAAAAAGAAGACGTATGTATGTTCATTGACCTTGGAACAAACGGGGAAATGGGAATCGGAAATAAAGAGAAAATCCTTGTGACTTCTACAGCAGCAGGTCCCGCGTTTGAGGGTGGAAACATTACCTGGGGCATGGGAAGCGTGCCCGGCGCAATCTGCTCTGTAAAGCTTGAGGGCACAGAGGCAGAGGTAAAAACAATTCGGGACGAAGCGCCGCAGGGAATCTGCGGAACAGGAGTAGTGGAGACAGCGGCAGAGCTTGTGCGTGAGGAAATTGTGGACGAGACAGGGGCACTTGATGAAGACTACTTTGACGATGGATTTCCATTGGCAAAAACTCCCGACGGAAAAGAAATTGTATTTACCCAGAAGGATGTACGAGAAATCCAGCTTGCAAAAGCGGCTGTTCGCGCAGGTGTGGAAACGCTTCTTCTCCGCTATGGAATAAAAAAAGAAGAAGTTTCAAAAGTGTATCTTGCAGGCGGATTCGGCTATAAGCTGAATACAGACAAGGCGATTGCCATCGGCATGATTCCGGAGGAATGGGCGGACCGGATTGTGGCAGTGGGAAACAGTTCGCTTTCAGGCGCATGTAAATACCTAAAAGATGAAAACGGAGACAAAACCATAGAAAAGCTGGTAAGCATTTCAGAAGAGGTGAATCTGTCTGCGGATAAAGAATTTAATGAGTTTTATATGAATGAAATGTTTTTTTAACTGAAGAGAGCAGTTTAAAAGGTCTATAAAGCGTTTGAAAAACAAAAAACAGAAAAATATATACGGTTTTTTAAGATGAGAATCTTAAAAGACCGTAATTTTTTTTGAAAAAATAAAAAATAAATTTGAAATTTAAAGTGGATGATATTCAAAACAGAATAAATGTTTGCTATGATAATCGTGCAAGGAGCTCCTGAAGGAAAAAATAAAAAGAAAAAATCAAAAGAAAGGAAAAGGCTGCAATCAAAAAATATATGCAGCCAGGTAAAAGATTATGGAAAATTTAAGAAGAAAAGAAGTAATGCAGGAATTAGGCGTGGAGTCTGCTGTCGCAGCAAACATCAGCGCTCCAAAAATGAGAGTGGGGTATTCTCCGCAGAAATTTGCAGAGATGGACGCCCATGATTCTCCTTCCATCAATGCAGAGGCAGCTAAACGTCCGCTCAAGTTCGACACGCTGGACGCGCCAATCTGGTTCTGCGTCCGCCAGAACGTGCCGAAAGGAACAAAAAGCTTTAAACTTGACGATTATCTGGACCCGCTCCTTAAAGTGGACGGAGTCAGTATCCAGCCAAGCGACAAAGTGATAGACTATGTCAACTACTTTAAGGTGGACAAGCCAAAAACAAATATCGGTACAAGACTGGCGATCACTGCAAAAAAAGAAGCAGAATCATTATACGCAACAAAAGATCTGGTACTTGATTTTTATATCATCTGTTCCTTTGATAAATCAAATAGCCGTTTGAGTACCTGTAAGGCAAATGGGAAGTATTGGAGCTTTGGAAATAAGGCGCTGGTAACTGTGGACAATGTAAGGAAGAATGGAAACACTTCCTATATTTATGGAAGCAGCTCTTTATTATCCGGTACAACAGAAAAAGCGGCAATGCTGTACTACAGAGGCGGCGAGCGGCTGTTCGGAATAGAGCCGGATATTGCTGCAGGAAAAGCAACCTTCCCTTCTGTAAATCTGGAAGTGGCAGGCGGAGTCTGTGTTGGCTGGTCCAAGACGGATTCAACTGAAGATGCATATGAAAAACCGGAATATGTTGCCGGTGATAAGATTCCGGAGGCAGGAAAATACTATATGGCGGTATATACACAGACAGATGATCTTGCTGTAGTGAATCGCCCAACTGAACTGGAGGAACCGGCTGAAAATACAGCAGTATATTTTGTCGGAGACTCAAGAACAGAACATATGGGGTTAACAGTAGGGCAGCATAATGAAGAGGAGTGGCTTCCAACTGATAAACCAGTAATCGCTCCAGATAGGGTAAATATAGTTGCTAAGAGTGGACAGGGTCTTGGTTGGCTTCATTGGGAAGGTCTTACAAAATTAAAAGAAGCGTTAGCTGTTAATAAAGGAAAAAATCACGTAGTAATTATGAGCCTTGGAGTAAATGATGCAGCCGGTGTAGGCGGATATGAGATTTACGACAATGCGGATTATTATGTGGAATATATGCGTGACAGTGTATATAAACCATTAAAAGAACTTTACGGAGATAAAATTAAGTTTTATTATATGTCAGTAAATCCGTTATGTAGTCAGGCGCTCAAAGACACGGTTTCGCCGAATAATAAAGTTACAGAACAAAATGTTGTGAATTTTAATAAAAACTTTAAATACTTTTTTTGATAACTTCTCATAACTTCCCATAAGTCCTCAAAGCCTTATTTTATGCGGACTGTGGGAAGTTTTGAAAAATATGTATCTTCACAAATCGTTACATAAGTCCTCAAATAATACCTTTCAAAAGTAGTATAAAAAGTAGTACGATTCGTACTTTACGCTACCAGTTCTTGCATTTCTGCCTTTGCGGATTCTGCCGAACCATGAGCATAGTACCCCAGTGTCATAGTGATGTTCTTGTGCCCCATGATGTATTGAAGCGTGTTTGGGGTCATTTTCTTGTTTGCCATGTTCGTACAGAACGTATGTCGCAAAGTATGAGGTGTAACAGTTGGTAACGGATTCTTTTCATGGGATTTGTTATATTTCTTTACCATGCCAGAGAAAGATGTAGAGTATGCACTTGCATACATAGGAAGTCCTTTTTGATTCAAGAAGATAAAATCTGTATATCCATCTACACCAATGAACTGTACCTTTTCCCTGTTTCGGATTTCTTCTTGTAAGATTTCTTTTACAATTTTCGTCATGGGAACTTGCCTAACACTATTTTCCGTTTTGGGTGGTGTGATACGATACCCCTCTTTATCATACCGTAATTGATGTGTAATATTGATATATCCCTTTTCAAAATCAAGGTCTTTCACTGTAAGTCCACACAATTCAGAGATACGCAATCCTGTATGAAGTAAGACCACAATAGCCCTGTAATAACGCTTATAAATATTATCCGCTTTTACAAAGGATAAAAAGGCTTTTTCCTGTTCGCTTGTTAATGCAATCTTCGGCGTAGTATTATTCTCGATTACATCATCCAACTTAAACAAAAACGGATTCTTACGGATTAAATCGTCATTTACAGCAGTGTAAAACGCCGCTGTAAGGCTACGCTTGTGATTGCTGATTGTCTGATAGGCATACCCTTTTTCTTTCAGACGGATAGCCCACTCTTTAGCGTCACTGACCTTAATCTTCTCAATGCTCGTATTTCCCAGCTTATCCGATTTCAGAATATCCATAAGCTGATTTCGATTGTTTACAGTAGATTTCCGTACATTAGGACGTAAAGCGTTATGCTTTTCGTAAAGTTCGCATAACGTCATTCTCTTGCCTACAGAATCAATCCCGTCAAACCTATCCCGTAATACCTCTTCCTCTTTCTCTCTCAATGATTGACAAGGGCGTTTTCCTTTTGGAATTGGGTCCAAATCCGTTAATCTCCATGAATACAGGAACTTAGACTTTCCATCTGTCCCAATATATTTGTAAACATACATTCCGTCTTTTCTTTGGCTTTCTCCTTTTTCAAGGATTCTTCCTTGAGTATCTTTTCTTTTAAGTGATTGCTTAGCCATGTTTCAGAACTCCTTTCAAATTGATATGAAAAGAGCCTTGCCATATAGTGTATGATACCATACGCAAAGCCCTTTCGTCATTATTAAATTGTATCGGCTTTCAGAAGAACTTCTTCAAAAAGCACCCGCTTAATTAAACGGTGTGAACCATTTTTTACAATCCACGTTGGATTCTGTTGAAAATCAGCCATTTTCCGTAACTTATTTGAGCCGATACCAAAGTATTTGCTTGCTTCTTCAAAGGTCAATAAGAATTTATCTTGAATTTCTACATTTTGATTTCTCATAATAGTAAGTCCTCCTTTGTATTTTGTGAATATGAAATAAAATCTGTAGGTAAGATAAAAAAGTTTAGGCGTTTGCCCCCTTTCGCCGAACTACGATAATGCAATAAAAAAACCTCGTGACTAAAGTATATGTCACGAGGTTATCCTCAACGTATATATTCCATTTTAGTACATCATATCCACTACCCTAACATGAAAATATACGCATTAGACAATAATGCTATTTTACAGCATTATCATATAACCTCGTTATTTTCAGCTCGGGTTAGGTGTGGCTGCCACCACCATTCACGTTATATAGGAGTGAATTGTCCTTACATTTATGACATTATTATACCTCTAAATTGTGTCCAAAATGTGTTTGAATCATAAACCAATTATAAACTTTGATAAAAGGCATATAGTTCTTCATTTTACTGCTTGATTGCCAAAGACCTTATGTGTAGATTGCTGTCAACGACTGGTCGCTTGCGATACGAAGTATCGTTGACTGCAATTTACACATAAGGTATATTTCAACTGGCAGTAAAAGCCAGTGGTACCACTTTTTTTAAAAAGTGGTACCGCCTAAACCCGCATAGAATCTGGGTTTTCTAAAAATGGGTACCACATGGTACCACACTTTTGGCAATGGTACCACTTCTTCAAAAAAAAGTGGTACCGCTGAAACCCGCATGGAATCTGGGTTTTCTCATAAAAACACCCAAAAGTACCAGAGGTACCACATTTTTTTGAAAGTTGTACTGATGAAAAAATATTATTTTTTAATTATCCCTACACAAAATACAAATATATATACTGTAAATACAAGGGATATTTAAAATATATAATAATTTAAATATTACACACCTATACCTCCGTTGTAGTAGGGCTTGTCAATACTACAACGGGGTTTTGGCATTTACATCTGTCACGCTCTAATGGTATTATTAAGGGGATATTTAAAATAATATAGTTTAATATTGCTATTTTCGATAAAATCTGTTATAATATAACTATAACAAAACTGAAAGGTGGTGTTTACTTTATGGCACGGAAAGAAGCTAATTTAAACAATATATTATTCTCACAAGATTTTCTCCCCGAACATTGGAACTGGACTGACGTAGAAAAAGCACATCTCGGAAACGTTGCTGAAATGGGAGAAATTATCAAAACCAGACTTGAAAACGGTGGCTGTGAAATCGAAGAAATGTACGGAATTTTGCATGATAAAGACGAAAGTAAACTCTGGAATGAATATACTATGATATACGAAAAGAAATTTGTTTTTAAGCACGTTCATTTCGTCATTAAATTCAAAAGTGGAAAAGGCAATAAATTAGCAGTAATCGCTAACCTTATCGGCATTGAACCGAATTTCGTGGAACGTCCACGCCGTGGGCGGTATGCTTATGACAATATGTTGTCCTATTTAACACACATTAAATATGATAGAAAATATCAATATGATGTTCATTCTGTTTGTACGATTGTCGGCAAAGATTATGTCAAGTATTACAGAGAACGTCACGAAGCATGGGTACAAGGCAGAGCAGTGAAAAGCATGAACGAACTTAGAAAACTTGTTGACCCAATTTGTTACAAAATAGTAAAAGACGGATTGACCCTTGAAGATATAATCCACCATGAAATATATAGAGAGGTTTATATTCTTTTCCCCTCAAAAATAGATAAAACCTTAGAAAAAAGGGCTTATGTTATGGGTACGTTACAAAAAGAAGAAGAAAAACGCAAAAAGCAAACTTCTTGATTCCCTCGTGGCAGGCTTTCGCTTAGAATATCCGTTGCCGACTTTTCAAAGAACTTTCCATGATTTTCTTTGAGAATTTCGCAACGAAGATCGAAGCGGGATTCTGCCACTGCTTTTTTATCGGTCTTTGATTCTTGGAATAGTGCAACACAACGAAAAAATATCCCCCACCCGTTAGGGCAGGGGATTGGTAGAGTCATGGGGTTATTTACGCTTACCACAAGAGCATTCGTAGTGAGCAGGGTCATCAACGACTGTCTTAGGTACTTGACGAGTTTTCGTCACAGTTTCGAACCCGTCTTGGACTTGCTTTTCCTTCGTAGTGTAAGTGGAGTCACAATCAAAGATGTGAAGAGCAATTGCATCATCGTCTTCGGTTTGGAAACCACATTTACGACATTCATGGTATCCAACCCACTTGTACTTCGGAACCTGTTCTGTGTAAGTTTCAGTGACCATTTCGGTATGGCTCACTTCATCCTTCCAAATGTTGAAGTTGCATACATGAGGTGCAGGCTTTTGCATAGTCACAGATTTTCCAGTGGCATCATACCTGCCCCATTTCTTGC
>UQJE01000020.1 GCA_900541345.1 uncultured Blautia sp. | reverse complement strand
ATTTTCATAATGTTTTGTGCCTGAGCGAAGCGAAAGGAATGGATATAAAAATGAAAGAGAAAAAAAGTACCATTTTGAAAAAACTGTTTTTTTCAACCTTATATTTAAGCACTTTTACGTTTGGAGGCGGTTACGTGATCGTAACGCTTCTGAAAAACAAATTTGTAGATGAATACCACTGGATTGATGAGGAAGAAATGCTTGATCTTGTTGCCATTGCCCAATCCTCTCCCGGAGCCATTGCCGTAAATGGAGCTATTGTGGTGGGCTATAAGCTGGGAGGCATCCCCGGAGTTCTGATCTCCGTCCTTGGTGCAATTCTTCCCCCTATGATTATTCTCTCCCTGATTTCTGTGATTTATGATTTCTTTATCACAAATCCATATATCCGTGCCATGTTAAACGGCATGACAGCAGGGGTTGGAGCTGTAATTATTTCAGTTGTATATGATATGGGAAGCAACATCGTGAAAAAGAAAGACTGGATTCAGATTATAATTATGATTGTAAGTTTTATTCTCTGCTGGTTTTTTAAAGTCAATGTAATTTATATTATTCTGGCTGTGGCAGCTTTCGGTGCCGTACGCACCATTCTTGCGGAAAGGAGAAATTCATGATTTACTTACAGCTATTCTTAAGCTTTCTCCAGATTGGAGCATTCAGCTTCGGCGGAGGATATGCAGCAATGCCGCTTATCCAGGAACAGGTTGTCCTTCAGCATTCCTGGCTTACTATGGATTCCTTTTCCAATCTTGTAACTATCGCAGAAATGACGCCGGGACCTATTGCTGTAAATGCCGCTACCTTCGTGGGAACGCAGATTGCGGGAGTACCGGGCGCTATCATAGCTACCTTTGGCTGTATTCTCCCATCCTGTCTTTTTGTGACAGCCCTTGCTTATATTTATACAAAATACCGCAGTCTCTCTGTTTTGCAGGGAACACTTGCTTCTCTTCGTCCGGCTGTTGTGGCCATGATTGCAAAGGCAGGCGTCTCTATTCTTGTCTCTGCCTTCTTTATAAATGGAGTGGTGTCCTTTGCACCGGAAAATATTTCTTTCCGTATGGTTCTTTATTTTGCCGCTACACTTGTTATGCTTCGAAAATTTAAAATGAACCCCATTCTCGTCATGGTTCTGTGCGGATTTTTTGAGACTGCGGCATACGCTGTTTTACATTGATTCTTCTCCCTCCTCGTATGATTTTTCCCATATCTCGGAAAAAACAGCGAGGGGGCAGTCTGTCAGAAGACACATAAGGAGAAAGCATTCATACGGATTGACAATATAGATTTCTCCCATCCCGCATTTATTCAGAATCTCCTGAATCCGTTCAAGGAAACTCTTGTACCTCGTATACGGATCTTCTTCCTGCATCTTCTGCGATACCACAAAAAATTCAAGCGTAATCAGATCAAAACGCTCTACCGGAAACTTGTGATTTAAAATATTTGTAATTCTCTGTCTGCTGAATCTCTTCTGGCTGAAATGCTTTGTAAGAATAGAAGCAGACATTTTTTTTAAATTGCCCATATTATTAATGGGAATTCCGCTGCATATTACTTTTTCCACATCGGAAGGTGTAATATTCTCTGCTGTCCACACTTTTCCCCTTCCGCGCTCTTCCTCATCTTTACAATACATAGCAGCTATAATTTCCTTCGTCTCCTGAAGAAGGCGCATAAATTCCTGGAAAGCCTGGCTTTTCTCTGATTTAGGATCTTCATATCCTCCTTTTAAATACGCAAGATATTTCAAAAGTTTCTCTTCTGTGTCAATTACAAAATCTCTTCCGAACACAACCTCTCCCGGTTTCTTTTCCCAGGGAACAAGTTCTTCATATTTCTCCTTGTATTCTTCCGCCTTGTAATAACCCAGCTGATTTGTATAGCAGTACCAGTAAATCACTTCTTCCGGATTATGAAAATCAAAATCCTGCTCCCTCAGGACTCTTGTGAGAAAATCAGACACATCTTCCACCGTCATTCTAAGTCCGAAGCCAAGAAGAAAAACCGTCTCTCTTTTTACAGATGCCTGATTCAGCCAGTTATTCACAAGAGAACTCAACTTTGTGGAGGTGGGAGTCATAGACTTCGGCGTGTACGTCTCCTTAAAAGATTCCATCACAATATCACGGTACATTTCTTGCGTCACTTCATTGTAAGGTTCTTCAATACCCGCCCTCTCATAAATATACCGTTTCAAATGATCCCCGAAGGAAACCAGCTCCATCTCTTTGTAAAGATAATGAAAGATTACATCTGCATCCTCATCTTCAAAAGACTCAAGACTTACTACCTGGCGGAATTTCTGAGCCGCCTTTCTTGTAAATTCAAAATCTTTTACAGAATCAAACGCTACTGTCTGTTCAAAATCCAGATCATTCATTCTGTTCTTCATGCTGTTTTCCCTCCAACTTGTTCTGTCCGGAGTGTTTTTTCCATTTTCTCCAGAACCGTTTCTCTGTCTCTTTGATCTCACACAAAATAATTGTTACATTGTCTCTTCCGCCTTTTTCCAGAACCCGGTCAAGAAAAACGGAAACCGTCTCTTCCAGAGAAATCTCCCTTGTGAGAATATCTGCAATTTCTCCGTCTGAAAGCATATCCGTCATACCATCAGAACAGAGAAGATAGCGGTCTCCCGCCACATACGGATGCTTTGTAATACATGGTTCCAATACCATTCCTTCTTCCGTAATTCCAAGATACTGTGTCAAAGGCGGTTTCCCCAGAAAGCTCCTGCCTATTACATGATCTACAGAAATTTGCTGCAGCCTGTCCTTCTCTGAACAGTACACGCGACTGTCCCCCAAATTTCCTACATAAACACCATCTCTGGAAAAAGCTACAAAAGCGGTTGTCGTTCCCATAGAACCAATGCGGTTTTCCTCTCCGTAGCGGACAACCTGGCGATTCATGCTGTCGCATATATCTTCCAGAAATTCTTCAGGGGATTTTTTCAGTTTCTCTTTGTTTTCCCCGTAAAATCTTCCAAACTCTCTGACAGCTGTCTCCGCCGCAATCTCCCCGCAGCTCTCGCCTCCCATTCCGTCAAACACTGCCAGAACCGGAAGGGTTTTCTGAGAAGTATTGCCTGCGAAAATTCCGCTTGTCCCAAAATTCTGCGCCGGAAGACTTTCCCCACAGCACCAGAAATTATCCTCATTATTTGCCCGTATTTTTCCCACGTGGGACGTATAGGCATATTCTATCTCGTATGTCATGCTATGCACTCCTGTTTACTGAAGCTGTTTAATGGAATTGTTCCAATATTTGTCGCCACGTTTCACATATTCCGGATTATCAAGCTCATTGTCGTGACACGTTCCGCTCTCATCAATCCAGCGAATCATAATCCCATCTCTGTAGTAATAAAGCTCCGATGTGTCTCCTTCCCATATGTAAGCAAAAAACAGCGCGCCGTTCCAATAATAATATTCTTCGTATTTGCCCTCTTCTGAAAGAGAAGGATACACCAACACCTTCATAATCTCCCCATCATCATTATAATAGCGAATCCTGCTTCCTTCTGAGCCCTCCGGCCTGTAGGAAGGAAGTTCATTTACAATTGTGGTCGCTCTTTCTTTAATGGTATCTATAGAAGAAGAAAAATCCTCCCCCGTAATCTCTCCATGATACTCCTCGTTTGTAAGAAGCTTGACCATTTTTTCTGTCTGACGACGCACCGTATCCTCAAAAAGATTTTTAAGATACACGCCCAAAACCATGCACCCGGCCAAAACAACCGCACTGACTGCAATGATACGGCGACGTGCTCTTTTTTTTGCTTTCCGTCTTCTCTCACTTGCTCTCGATTTTCGTTCGTAGGAAGAAGCACTTAAATCCACAGGCTTCTGAGAAGTTTCGTTTCCTGCATTTTCTTCCTTTTCTGACAAGTGTTCTTTCCCAAGCAAAATCTTTTTCCTGCCTTCGTATAAATCCTCCAGATCTTTTCGGAACGCCTCCGGGGACTCATATCGGCTCGCCGGATCATAGGCGCATGCCCTGCATATCATTTCCCCAAATTCCTTTCCTGCTTCTGCCGGCAAAGGAAGTTTCTCACCTGACATTCTTTTATTTAACGCAGCCTCTTTATCCCGGTATGTGATCAGCTGCTTTTCCAGATTTAAAAAAGGCAGACGATTCTTATTCATGATCTTGTACAGCACGATTCCAAGAGAATAAATATCTACGCTATTGTCATAGCGCTCTCCCTTATACATTTCAGGCGCCATATAAGAATACGTTCCTTTTTTGGAAAGACTGCTCATTGTCTTTTCCAGTTCCCTTGCAATTCCAAAATCTCCCAGCTTAAAATCTCCAAATCTGGAAACAAAAATATTTTCCGGCTTAATATCTCGGTGTATGATATTTAACTGCTGACAGTATTCCAACGCCTTACAAAGATCGATACCAAGCTTTATGGTTTCTTTTTCTGTAAGACTTCTTCCTGCACAATAATCGGTAAAACTTGTAAGATACTCCATTCTGATAGAAATATCCCAGCCGATTTCATCAAGATATTCCACCACTTTAAAATCTTCTACAGAAACTATGTGGGAGTTTCCCCGGAAATATTCCATTGTACTTACTTCCTGAATACACTCTTCCACTATGCTTTCGAAATATTCTCTTGTAGAATTTTCATTTGCTGTTTCTGAACGTACACTGTTCAATTCACTTTTGCTGGAAGGAATAGCAATAATTTTAATAGCAGAATAAAAAGAATGCCCCTTTTCTGTCCTCTGCGCCTTATATACTTTCCCAAAAGAACCTTCGCCTATTTTTTCAGTAATTTTCCATTCAGGCCATACAGACACCGGAAGTTCTCTTTCCACTTCAATCCCTCCTTTGCTTTGATTTTCTTTAAGTGTACTCATTATACTTGAATTTTAACACAAATGGTAGTTGCTTCTGTATTTTTCAATAATTTAACAGGCATAAAACAAACAAATCCCCTGCCAAAACCCGGCAGGGGACTGTTATCTTTTCTATTATTCTTCTGTATCAAACTCTTCTGCTTCTTCGTCTGTATCTTCTGTTTCAACAGATTCTGCAGTTTCTTCTACAATTTCTTCTGTATCAAAAGCAAGAGTTTCTTCTTCCTCTGTAACCTCTTCTTCTGTCTCTTCAGGCATTCCTGTGTCAAGCTTAATCTCGCCGTAACGCTTCATACCTGTTCCGGCAGGAATCAGTTTACCGATAAGAACATTTTCTTTCAGACCGATAAGATTATCGACTTTACCCTTGATCGCAGCTTCAGTCAGAACTTTTGTTGTCTCCTGGAAAGATGCTGCAGACAGGAAGGAATCTGTTGCAAGAGATGCCTTGGTAATACCAAGCATAACCTGTTTTCCTTCTGCAGGCTCTTTGCCTTCTGCAATAAGCTTTTCATTTGCTTCATCGTAATCCAGAACATTGACAAGTGTTCCCGGAAGGAAATCGGTATCTCCGTTTTCTTCGATACGAATCTTCTTCAGCATCTGGCGTACAATAACTTCGATATGCTTATCGTTGATTTCTACACCCTGAAGACGGTATACACGCTGTACCTCGCGGATCATATAATCCTGTACGGCACGAACACCTTTGATTCTTAAAATATCATGCGGATTTACACTACCTTCTGTCAGCTCATCACCGGCTTCAAGAACCTGTCCGTCCATAACCTTAATACGTGAACCGTAAGGAATGAGATAAGTCTTGGAATCTCCTGTCTCCTGATCTGTTACGATAATCTCACGTTTTTTCTTTGTATCATTCAGAGTTGCAATACCCTTAATCTCTGTAATGATGGCAAGACCTTTCGGCTTTCTTGCCTCGAAAAGCTCCTCGACACGAGGAAGACCCTGTGTAATATCGCCGCCGGCAACACCACCGTTATGGAAGGTACGCATTGTAAGCTGTGTACCAGGCTCACCGATGGACTGAGCTGCAATAATACCTACAGATTCTCCTACCTGTACCGGCTCTCCTGTCGCCATGTTTGCACCGTAACATTTAGCGCAGACACCGACTTTACATTTACAGGAAAGGATAGTACGGATTTTTACTTTATCGATTGCTCCGCCGTCTTCGTTGTTTACACCCTCGCTCATAATACGGGCTGCACGTTTCGGCGTGATCATATGGTTTGCTTTTACAAGGATTTCTCCGTCTTTATTCTTAATTGTCTCACAGGAGAAACGACCTGTGATACGCTCCTGAAGGCTTTCGATTTCTTCCTTGCCATCCATGAAGCCTTTTACCCACATACCGGAGATTTCGTCTCTGTCTTCACAGCAGTCCATCTCACGTACAATTAAGTCCTGAGAAACGTCTACAAGACGACGTGTCAGGTAACCGGAGTCGGCTGTACGAAGAGCTGTATCGGACATACCTTTTCGTGCTCCATGTGCAGACATGAAGTATTCCAGTACGTCAAGACCTTCACGGAAGTTTGACTTAATAGGAAGCTCGATTGTATGACCTGTTGTATCTGCCATCAATCCACGCATACCAGCAAGCTGCTTAATCTGTTTATCAGAACCACGGGCTCCGGAGTCAGCCATCATAAAGATATTGTTGTACTTGTCAAGACCTGTAAGAAGGGCTTTTGTAAGCTCATCGTCAGTCTTTTTCCATGTATCTACAACTTCTTTGTAACGTTCTTCCTCTGTAATAAGACCACGCTTGTAGTTCTTTGTAATAAGGTCTACTGTATCCTGTGCCTGTTTGATCATTTCCGGCTTCTGAGGCGGCACTGTCATATCTGAAATAGATACGGTCATTGCTGCTCTTGTAGAATACTTGTAACCTGTTGCTTTAATGGCATCAAGAACTTCTGCTGTCTTTGTTGCTCCGTGTGTATTAATTACTTTTTCAAGAATCTGTTTCAGCTGTTTCTTTCCTACCAGGAAGTCAACTTCAAGGAGAAGTTCATTTCCCGGAATGCTTCTGTCTACAAATCCCAGATCCTGAGGAAGAATCTCGTTGAACAGGAATCTTCCCAGTGTAGACTGTACTGTTCCCGTAAGAACGCTGCCATCTGGCATTGTCTTTGTACAGCGTACATTGATTCTTGTCTGCAGTGTGATAACTTTATTCTCATATGCAAGAATTGCCTCATTCACACTCTTGAAGAACTTACCTTCTCCCTTATATCCCGGTCTCTCCTGTGTCAGGTAGTAAATACCAAGGACCATATCCTGTGAAGGAACGGCTACAGGACCACCATCAGAAGGTTTCAGAAGGTTGTTCGGTGAAAGCAGAAGGAAACGGCACTCTGCCTGTGCTTCTACAGAAAGTGGAAGATGAACCGCCATCTGGTCACCGTCGAAGTCGGCGTTGAACGCAGTACAAACAAGCGGATGAAGCTTAATCGCCTTACCTTCTACAAGAATCGGCTCAAATGCCTGAATACCAAGACGGTGAAGTGTAGGTGCACGGTTTAACATAACCGGATGCTCTTTAATAACATCTTCGAGCACATCCCATACCTGCGGCTCAAGCTTTTCAACCATTTTCTTTGCATTTTTAATATTGTGTGATGTTCCGTTTGCAACAAGCTCTTTCATAACGAAAGGTTTAAACAGCTCGATTGCCATTTCTTTCGGAAGACCGCACTGATAAATTTTAAGTTCCGGTCCTACGACGATAACGGAACGTCCGGAATAGTCAACTCGTTTACCGAGAAGGTTCTGACGGAAACGTCCGGATTTACCTTTCAGCATATCGGAAAGGGATTTCAGCGGTCTGTTTCCAGGTCCTGTTACAGGACGTCCGCGGCGGCCGTTGTCAATCAGGGCGTCTACTGCTTCCTGAAGCATACGTTTCTCGTTGCGCACGATAATATCCGGCGCTCCAAGTTCAAGAAGTCTTTTCAGACGGTTGTTACGGTTGATAATCCTTCTGTATAAGTCATTTAAGTCGGAAGTTGCAAAACGTCCTCCGTCAAGCTGTACCATAGGACGGAGATCCGGCGGAATAACCGGAACTACAGTCATGATCATCCATTCCGGACGGTTTCCTGATTCACGGAAGGATTCTACAACCTCAAGACGTTTGATAATTCTGGCACGTTTCTGTCCTGTTGCGTCTTTCAGCTCTTTTTTCAGCTCTTTTGCATCTTTCTCCAGATCAATTGCTTCCAGAAGTTCTTTAATGGATTCTGCTCCCATGCCCACGCGGAAATTCTCTCCGTATGACTCACG
The DNA here is from genome assembly GCA_900541345.1 of uncultured Blautia sp. Classification (GTDB taxonomy): domain Bacteria; phylum Bacillota; class Clostridia; order Lachnospirales; family Lachnospiraceae; genus Blautia_A. The sequence goes on along the minus strand of UQJE01000020.1, from coordinate 25,659 downwards.
AGCTTCCTGATACTCTCTCTCTGTAAGAATCTGTTTGTACTGAAGCCCGGAATCTGCCGGGTCCAGTACGATATAGTTTGCAAAGTAAAGAACCTTCTCCAGTGTTCTTGGAGAAATGTCGAGAATCAGACCCATACGGGACGGAATTCCCTTAAAATACCAGATATGGGAAACAGGAGCTGCAAGCTCGATATGTCCCATACGCTCCCTGCGGACAGATGACTTTGTAACTTCTACGCCGCATCGATCGCAGACAACGCCTTTATAACGAATTTTTTTATATTTTCCACAGTGACATTCCCAGTCCTTGCTCGGTCCGAAAATTCTCTCGCAGAAAAGTCCGTCTTTTTCAGGTTTCAGTGTACGGTAATTGATGGTCTCAGGTTTTAAAACCTCGCCTCTTGACCACTCTCTGATTTTCTCAGGGGACGCCAGTCCAATCTTGATGGCATCGAAAGTCATTGGCTGATAGGATTCATTTGTATTGGTTGCTTCTGCCATGTATTCTTTCCCCTTTCTTATTCTTCATCAAGAGTCTCTTCAAACTCTTCAAAATCATCTTCCTCTTCTTCCTCTTCCACATCTACCAGTTCACCATCTGCAAACTCCTGCTGTGTATAGCCATGTTTGCTGAAGGATTCCTCGTCTCTGTGTCCTCTGGAATCTCCCTCTATAACAGAGCGTAAATCTGTATCGCCATAATCTACGCTTTCCATAATTTCTACCTCTGTCTGGTCCTCTCTCAGGACTTTTACATCCAGACCAAGAGACTGTAGCTCTTTCAGGAGTACCTTGAAGGACTCCGGAATACCAGGCTCCGGAATATTGTCTCCTTTGATAATTGCTTCGTAAGTCTTCACACGACCTACAACATCATCGGATTTCACTGTCAGGATTTCCTGCAGTGTATAAGATGCACCGTATGCCTCCAGCGCCCAAACCTCCATCTCTCCGAAACGCTGTCCGCCGAACTGTGCTTTACCACCCAGCGGCTGCTGTGTTACCAGGGAGTATGGACCTGTGGAACGTGCATGAATCTTATCATCAACCAGGTGATGCAGCTTCAGGTAGTGCATGTGTCCGATTGTTACCGGGCTGTCAAAGTACTCACCTGTACGTCCGTCGCGAAGACGAACTTTTCCGTCTCTGGAAATCGGAACACCTTTCCATAAAGCTCTGTGCGCTTTATTTTCATCCAGATACTGCATAACCTCAGGTGCAAGAACATCTTCATATTTCTTGCGGAACTCTTCAAAGTCTTCTGTATTTACATAATCATTTGCAAGCTCCAGTGTATCCTGAATATCATCCTCGTTTGCGCCTGCAAATACAGGTGTGGCAACGTTAAAGCCAAGAGCTTTTGCTGCAAGACTTAAATGGATTTCCAGGACCTGTCCGATGTTCATACGTGAAGGAACGCCCAGAGGGTTCAGCACGATGTCAAGCGGACGTCCGTTTGGAAGGAATGGCATATCTTCTACAGGAAGTACACGGGAAACAACACCCTTGTTACCGTGACGACCGGCCATTTTATCACCAACGGAAATTTTTCTCTTCTGTGCAATGTAAATACGTACAGACTGGTTTACTCCAGGAGACAGCTCGTCTCCGTTTTCTCTTGTAAATACTTTCGCATCTACTACAATACCATATTCGCCGTGAGGTACTTTCAGGGAAGTATCACGAACTTCTCGTGCTTTCTCACCGAAAATTGCACGGAGAAGACGCTCTTCTGCTGTAAGCTCTGTCTCTCCCTTAGGAGTTACTTTACCTACAAGAATATCGCCTGCGCGAACCTCAGCACCAATACGGATAATTCCGCGCTCGTCAAGATCTTTGAGCGCATCATCGCCTACACCCGGAACGTCTCTTGTGATTTCTTCCGGTCCGAGCTTTGTATCACGAGCTTCCGCCTCGTATTCTTCAATATGAACAGATGTATAAACATCGTCCATAACAAGTCTTTCACTTAAAAGGACAGCATCCTCGTAGTTGTAACCTTCCCATGTCATAAATCCGATCAGCGGGTTTTTACCAAGGGCAAGCTCTCCGTTTGCTGTGGACGGACCGTCTGCAATAACCTGTCCGGCCTCAACATGCTCTCCCTGGAACACGATTGGCTTCTGGTTATAACAGTTGCTCTGGTTACTTCTTAAGAATTTTGTCAAATGGTAATCATCCTTTGTTCCGTCATCATTCTTAATGCTGATGTCTGTAGATGTGGAACGAAGAACGGTACCGGATTTTTTCGCAACTACGCAGACACCGGAGTCTACGGCTGTTTTTGTTTCCATACCTGTACCTACAACAGGAGCCTCTGTTGTAAGGAGCGGCACTGCCTGACGCTGCATGTTGGATCCCATCAGCGCACGGTTGGCATCGTCGTTCTGAAGGAACGGAATCAGGGCTGTAGCAACAGAGAATACCATCTTAGGAGACACGTCCATGTAATCGAACATCTGACGTTCATATTCCTGTGTCTCGTCGAGGAAACGACCGGATACGTTCTTATGGATAAAATATCCGTTCTCATCAAGAGGCTCGTTCGCCTGCGCTACATGGTAATTATCTTCTTCATCGGCTGTCATGTAGACAACTTCGTCTGTGACACGCGGATTTTTCGGATCTGTCTTATCGATTTTACGATAAGGCGCCTCAATAAATCCGTACTCATTAATACGGGCATAAGATGCCAGAGAGTTAATAAGACCGATGTTCGGACCTTCAGGAGTCTCGATCGGACACATTCTTCCATAATGGGAGTAATGTACGTCTCGAACCTCGAATCCGGCTCTGTCTCGTGACAGACCGCCAGGTCCCAATGCGGAGAGACGTCTCTTATGAGTCAGCTCACCAAGCGGGTTATTCTGGTCCATGAACTGAGACAGCTGGGAGGAACCAAAGAATTCCTTCACTGCTGCAGTTACCGGTTTAATATTGATAAGGGACTGCGGAGAAATAGACTCTGCGTCCTGTGTTGTCATTCTCTCACGAACTACTCGCTCCAGTCTGGAAAGACCGATGCGGTACTGGTTCTGAAGAAGCTCACCTACTGCACGGATACGACGGTTTCCAAGGTGGTCGATGTCATCATCGTTTCCAATGCCGTATTCCAGGTGCATATTGTAGTTAATAGAAGCAAAAATATCTTCTTTTGTAATGTGCTTCGGAATCAGATCGTGAATATCTCTGCGAATTGCAGCTTCCTGCTCTTCAAGAGTGTCATTTTCTTCCAGAATTTTTTCAAGCACAGGGTAATATACTAACTCTGTAATGCCAAGCGCCTTCGGATCTTCGATTTCCGGAATGAAGTGACGAATATCCACCATAAGGTTAGAAAGAACTTTGATTTTTCTCTCCTCACCCTGAATCCATACGTAAGGAACTGCAGAATTCTGAAGAAGATCTGCAAGCTCTGTTGTCACAGCAGTACCTTCCTCTGCAAGAATCTCACCTGTAGAAGCATCTACAACGTCCTCTGCCAGTTTGTGTCCTACAATACGTTTGTTAAAATGAAGCTTCTTATTAAATTTATAGCGTCCTACTTTGGCAAGGTCGTATCTTCTCGGATCGAAGAACATTGCCATAATAAGGCTCTCTGCACTCTCTACTGCAAGAGGCTCACCCGGACGGATTTTCTTATATAATTCAAGAAGACCTTCCTGGTAATTTGTGGAAGTATCTTTCGTAAAACTTGCAAGAATTTTAGGCTCTTCACCAAAGAGCTCTACGATTTCTGCATTTGAACCTACGCCAAGTGCACGAATCAGGACAGTAATCGGAACTTTTCTTGTTCTGTCAACACGAACATAGAACACATCGTTGGAATCTGTCTCGTATTCCAGCCATGCTCCTCTGTTTGGAATTACGGTACTGGAAAATAACCGCTTTCCAAGCTTATCGTGTGCAATCGCATAATAGATTCCAGGGGAACGAACTAACTGGCTAACGATAACTCGCTCAGCACCGTTGATAACAAAGGTACCAGTAGCAGTCATTAACGGTAAATCTCCCATGAAAATCTCGTGTTCGTTGATTTCTTCTGTCTCTTTATTAATCAGTCTCACTCGAACCTTCAAAGGTGCGGCATAAGTTACGTCACGTTCTTTACACTGCTCTATGGAGTATTTTGCATCCTTCTCGTCGAATGTAAAGTCGATGAATTCCAGACTGAGCTTTCCGCCGTAGTCCGCGATTGGAGAAATATCATCGAATACTTCTTTCAGTCCCTCTCTCAGAAACCATTTGTAGGAATCTTTCTGGACTTCAATCAGGTCTGGCATCTCCAGGACTTCTTTTTGTCTCTGAAAGCTCATACGCATGCTTTTTCCAGTTTTTACAGAACGAATTCTGTTTTTTTCCATTGACGTTTCACCCCTGTTTTTCCTTATATTTATTATAACATGAGCCTTACTGCATTTTTGCAAGTAGGCATATCTTGCCATAATATAGCATTCTTCACTATATCACAACAAAAACAGTATGTCAACTGATTTCAAGATTTTCTTTATTTTGTTTCCTGTAAATCGAAAAAAACGGGAATGTCTGCGACATTCCCGCTCCCTTTTGTATATACGTGTTACTTCTATTATTTAAGAGTAACTTTAGCGCCTTCAGCCTCAAGTTTTGTTTTGATGTCTTCAGCTTCTGCTTTGGATGCAGCTTCTTTAACCATTTTCGGAGCGCCGTCAACAACTTCTTTCGCTTCTTTCAGACCTAAGCCTGTTACTTCACGAACAACTTTGATAACTTTAACTTTGTTTGGACCTACTTCTGTAAGCTCTACGTCAAACTCATCTTTCTCTTCTGCTGCTTCTGCTGCGCCAGCTGCTGCTACAACAACACCTGCTGCTGCGGATACACCGAACTCTTCTTCACAAGCTTTTACTAAATCGTTTAATTCTAATACAGATAATTCTTTGATTGCTGCAATAAATTCTTCTGTTGTTAATTTTGCCATTTTAATTTCCCTCCATTATAATATTTTTGGTTTTGATGCCCCTTCGGGCGAGGATTCTGTTTATCTGTTCCTTCCGGAACAATCAGCAATTATTCTGCTGCCTCTGCCTGTCCTTTTTCAGCGATCTGATTAAGCACACGAGCAAAGTTTGTAATTGGAGACTGGATGCTTCCAAGCAGTTTTCCGAGAAGTTCTTCTCTGGACGGAATGCTGGACAGAGCCTGAATACCAGCCTGGTCGTTGTAGTTTCCTTCTACAACACCTGCAATAAGCTCTAAAGCAGGATACTGTTTTGCGTATTTTGCAAGGATTCTGGCCGGAGCTGTTGCGTCTGTTGCAGAAACAGCAAGAGCGTTTGTACCTTCCAGATGCTGTGTTAAGCATTCACAGTCAGTTCCTTCAAATGCACGTTTCATCATTGTGTTTTTGTAAACTTTATACTGAACACCAGCTTCTCTTAACTCTTTACGGATAATTGTATCCTGTTCAACAGTCAGTCCGCTGTAGTTTACAAGAACAACTGACGCAGCGTCTTTAATGATGCCGGAAATCTCTTCTACGATTGGTTGTTTCAGTTCTACTTTTGCCATGATATGGTACACCTCCTTATAGATTTTGATATACCGCCGTCGGATGTGTATAAAAAAAGTCCTACTGCATGACAGTAAGACTTACGTAATCTTATAAAGAATACTTTGTCCTCGGTAGGCGTTTTTATCCTTATGCCTTGCGGCACCTACTGTCTTCGGCAGCGTTCTGTGGTAGAATATCATATTTTGCAAAGTATGTCAATAGGAAATTTGAAATTTTGAAAACTTTTCACGTTACAAAATACAAAATAAGCCATGCAAACCTCGATTTCGCTTCGCTCCATCTCGGTCGCGGGCTGCGCCCTATACAGCTAAAAACAAAGACGGACTTCCACGTGCTGACACGTGGCTTCCGTCTTTGTTTTTGCTGTGCATGGCTTATTTTGTTCCGAATATCCTGTCGCCGGCGTCTCCAAGGCCTGGGCAGATGTAAGCATTTTCATTCAGGCAGCGATCAAGATGTCCACAATAAATCTGAATGTCCGGATGTGCTTTATGCAGTCTCTCAAGACCTTCCGGCGCTGCGATGATACACATAAATTTAATGTTTTTTCCGCCCTGCTTTTTAATAAAATCAACTGCAGCAATAGCGGAGCCTCCTGTTGCAAGCATCGGGTCTACAACAACTGCGATTCTCTCATCAATAGATTCCGGAAGTTTGCAGTAATATTCGTGCGGCTCATGTGTTTCCGGATCACGGTAAAGTCCTACATGACCCACCTTTGCAGAAGGAACAAGGGTAAGAATACTGTTTACCATTCCAAGACCTGCGCGAAGAACAGGAATTACCGCCAGTTTTTTACCGGAAAGCATTGGTGTCATACAGGTTTCAATCGGTGTCGTCACTTCTACATCCTCTGTGGGAAGGTCGCGAAGCGCTTCATATCCCATCAGGATTCCAATCTCCTCTACCAGTTTACGGAACTCATTTGTTCCTGTTCTGCTGTCACGAAGCATTGAAATTTTATGCTGGATTAAAGGGTGATTCATAACATATACGTTTTCCATTCGTTCGTCCTCTTTCTCTCTTGTTTTGGCATTGCGGAATCCTCCGCACCTGTATCTGCCACAGCAGCCGTACAGTTGCTTCTATTATAATACATATGTAGAATTTACAAAAGGGGTTCTTTACTTTTTTTCTTCCTTATGCTATTATAATCAAGATTTATTATATGAAATACAACATAAATACAGCCGGAGAAAATTATGTCCAGAATAGATAAAACCCAGAACTTTATTTATATACAGCAGACTGCTTTGTGCAGTCTGTTTTTTTATACCGCTTTATCATAGCGCTGTTTCATCATCTTAAAAAGGAGGCCCTTGTCGTGGCAAACACAAATCATTATCTTAAGTATGCGAAAAATCTCTTCGCAATTTTTTTCGGAAATACCATATACGCAGTAGGAATTGTCGCCTTTCTCCTGCCAAATGGAATTATCACTGGCGGAACCACAGGTCTTGCACTGTCAGCCCAGCATTATCTGGGACTGCCTCTTTCTACTTTTGCTTTTATCTTTAATGCTGTTATGTTTATTCTGGGTGCATTAATTCTGGGAAAAGCCTTCGCCCTCACGACCCTCATCAGTTCTTTCTATTACCCTGTTATCCTTGGTATTTTACAGAAAGTTCCCGCATTATCAAATGTGACTCAGGATCGTATGCTGGCATGTGTATGCTCCGGTGTATTGATCGGAGCAGGAATCGGAATTGTAATCCGCGCCGGAGCTTCCACCGGCGGTATGGACATTCCGCCTCTTCTTTTAAAACGTTTTTTTGGAATTCCGGTGTCTGCGTCCCTCTATGTATTCGACTTCGTGATTCTTCTTCTGGAAATGACATTTTCCAATGTAGAAGAAAGCATTTACGGAATTCTTCTTATCTTTATTTATACCTTTATCCTGGATCGCGTTCTGACACTTGGCATGGCACAGACTCAGGTAAAAATCGTAAGTAAAAAACATGCAGAAATCAACAGCGCCATTCATGCACAGCTTGACAGAGGCACGACTCTCGTCCAGGCAGAAACCGGTTTTCTCCACAAAGAAAGCCAGCTTGTCCTTACTGTTGTTTCAAACAGAGAGCTAATCCGTCTCAACAAGCTTGTAATGGAAATCGATCCTGCAGCGTTTATGATCATCAGCAAGGTAAACGAAGTAAAAGGAAAAGGCTTTACACAGCCTAAAGTAAAACGGACCGCCAAATAAGGCGGTCTTTTTTTATAAACTCTACATCTGTTTTCTAACAATACGATACTCGTCTCCCATCTGAAAATAGGGACACTGATGAAAATTCCCTGTCATAAATCTTACCATCTCATCTTCGTCCAGATTTACCTCGCAGGTATAACATTCATAATCTTCATCGTATGTATAATTGGCACAATATTCACATTTTGAAGCGCTCACTTTTCTTCCTCCCTCAAAAATACATAATTCTCTTCTGTAGATAATTCTTTCTGATAAGAAAAGCCAAGCCCGCGAAACTCTTTCACGCCGTCCGGCTCACAAATACCTTCAACCGCAAGAAAACGCACCATTTCTCCTCTTGCCATCTTAGCAAACGTTCCTTTCTGAATGATTTTTCCATTTTTCCATTCTCCGAAAGTACAGGTAATATAGTTTTCTCCGGGATTTAAAAATTTTTCCACACATTTTGAGTATTCTTTGCTCGCGAGATTTAAAATCCATCTGCTGTCGGAAATTTCCTCATAAATATCACGCCCCCAATATGTGTATAAATCTTTGCAGGAAGACAGATTGATTTTTGCCTGCATTTCCAGGCGATAGGGCACAACTCCGTCAAGAGGTTTTACTACTCCGTAAAATCCGGACAAAATCCGCAGATGTTCCTGAACAAACTCCCACTGCATATCCTCAAATACGCCCGGCGCCATATACTGATACTGAATCCCTTCATAAGAAAGAAGCGCTGGTGTTGGTGCTTTATATAAATCCATGTGGGAAAGACGCTGAAAATTTTCCCGGGCAAGCCTGTCGCTGCACCCCCACATTTTCTTTGCCTCTTCATAATCCAAGCCCTTCATATACTCCAGAAGCACCTTCGTCTTTTCCATAAAGGCAGGAAATCCGCGGCATTCCATCACATCAGTCTCTGTATTCATTTTTTTCGCAGGAGAAATTATAATTTTCATCTCAAACTCCTTTATCCCCAGAGTCCGCCTGTCGTCTCTTCCAGATGATCCAAAATATAATTATAAATTTCCACAGACACATCCTCCGGATAATGCGTTCCATCCACAGTAGAATATCCTGTTTCCATAAGATGTTCATACACATCTATGTAAGTTACACCAAGAAGATTTGCCTCCATAGCGGCATTAAAACTCTCAATCTGTTCATTTGTCACATAGGAAGCATTTTCCACAGGCCCCACAGACACAAAGTATGTAGAAGCTCCAAGATCTGTCCATTCCTTTGCTTTTTCGTTAATGTACTGCACGTATTTATTTAAGTTATGCACATCATTTATGCCCACAAGGAGAATTACCGATGTGTTATCCACTATTTCCTGTTCTATTTGTGGAACACCTGTGGAAATCAGCCAGTCGTATCCCATAGAAGAAAGACACGACCATATGCTGTCATCCTGAACCGCATCCCGAATCTCCTCGGTTCTGGAATCCCCCACAAAAATCAGCCTATCATTTACGGCAGCCTCTGTATGGCTTGGCTTACTGATTGTTCCCTCATCAGGAGATAAGGTAACTGCAGGAAGAGAAGTCGGCGTGGAGGCCGCTGCAGGAGTTGGCGTTGTCACAATACTGTATCTGACTTTTTCTTTTTGCTCCTTCTTCGCGTCTTCTTTTCCCTTCTCTTCTGTATTTTCTTCGATTTTCTTTACGTCCTCTGCAGTTTTACTGCTTTTCTCATTCGTCTGACATCCGGCAAGCACGGAAAGTGCAAATATTCCGGATAACAAAATGGCTTTCTTCATAATTAGCCCTCCCGAAGATGAATGAAAATACTACTTCTCCTCAATTAAAGACGGAGATGCCAGATTCAGATCTTTTCCCAACATTTCCTTTAACATATCCTCATACTGTTTATATGTCAATTCTCCATCCGGGGTAAGAATTTCAAAATCTGTATCATAAGCATGGACAAATAATCCTGTCTCCTTCAGGCCATTTCTCAGATAAAAAGCCTTTCTCCTCTTTCTGTCCTCTGCATTTTCTGCCAACTCGTCCTGTTTTTCAATTTCAAAAACATATTTTTGTCCCTGAAACCGTTCCACGAGACCCCTGACTGCTTTGCCTCCATATCCTCCGCTTCTTTTTTCCGGAGAAATTGCAAAATAATCGAGTACTGCCGCAGAAGAAGAGAACATATTCATAACAAGACCGATAAATTCTCTCTCCTCTACTACTGCAAGAAGTTCCGCTTTTCCTTCCTCTGCCCATTTCTCCATATAAGAAATCGGTTTCTGCTCCTCTTTCGGAAACGCCGTTTCATACAGCGCATACACCTGCTCCTTATATTCTTTTCCTTCTTTTAAAATATTTAAAAATTCCATCATAATTTCCTCCTAAAATGCCATATCCGGCCACGCTAAAATTTCAGCCGCCAGTACCTCTTCGTAGTCATCTTCTATATCCCTGCTTCTGCCTGCCTCAAATATATTCGTCTCCGCGCCCCATGTACCGTTTTCTTCGTATTCCCACACGTGGTAACGCAATCCCCGAAATTCAAAATCCAGACTTCCGCATCCATCTTCTTCCGTATATTGAAATGCGATATTTTTTTCTTTCAGTGCATTTTGTACTCTTGTAAGGCGCATAAAAAACCTCCCGTTATTCTTTTCCTTACTATGACATAGTTTGCAGGGAAAGTCAAACAGGAGGAACTGTTTTATACAAAGACTGAGCAGATATATGGAATGGTGCAAGAAACGCAAAAAATAAAAGTAAACTTTTTGTCCCGCTAATCAAAAAAGCACCTTCTTTATGAAGATTTTGTCCTGATAAACTTAATCTTAACATAAAGCGGTGCTTTCTTTTTTTGCTTTTCTACACCTGCTGATGCAGGTACTTTTTCCGGGTAGCAAGTCCGCCTCGAATATGCCGTTCCTGCTTGTTTACATCTAAAATCTTTCTCGCCTCATGGGCAAGAGACGGATTAATCTGAAGAAGACGCTCCGTTACGTCCTTATGTTTGGTCATTACTATTTAGAGCTGTTTTATTTTCACACTCGTCTTCCACTAAAATGCTTTCATTTAATCCCAAATCTCCCAATAATCGAAGGTAAATATCCACATTTCCATCTTTGTCTACTTCGATTTTCTTAATCAGTCTCTTTAACTGTACATTGGTCATCTCATGAACATCTGTAATATCCTCAATCTGCTTAAAGGTATCGTTTAGAATTTTTTCCATCTGGTCTCCCTTTGTCAAATTGCTAGATACCATTTTCAACTCATTTTCCATACGCTCCAGTTCTTGCCGTGTGCCACCTAATTTATCATTCAATTCTTCTCTGGAAATCAAATCATCGGTGTACATATCCATGTATTTCTGTCTCATTCTCTGTAATCTGGCAACTTGTAAGTTTAATTCCTTTTCGTACTCTGCATTTTCATCTTTTGCTTTGTACACTCTTTGAAATTCTTTCACTACATAATCAATCACTTTATTTTTTTGCTGTAGAATCCGATTGAAATATCCCTGTAAAACCTGGATTAATTCTTCTTCATCTACAGCAGTTTTATTTGGACAGCTATCTGCTCCTTTTCCATTTCTTCCGGAACAAACCCAGCGCACATAAGTATTTTTGTAAGTACGGACTGTTCTTCTAAACGACCATCCACATTCTTTACATTTAATCAACGTAGAAAATAAATATTTGTTACTTTGACGTTCATGATTCAAGTTAAATGCATCGTTTCTTCCACGAAGAATTTCCTGTGCTTTTTCAAACACTTCATCTTCAATCATACGAAGCTCCGGACGTTCCACAACAAGCCATTCCGTTTCATCCTTCTCTCTTCTCTGACCAGTCAGAAAATCACTGATTTCCTGCTTTCCATTGATAATCTTTCCCGTATAAATCTCATTGGTCAAAATCCGACAGATGGCATTCTGGCTCCATTTGCAATTTCGCTTTGTTCGATACCCTTTTTCATTCAGCATATTAGAAATCTTGGCAGCACCGTAACCTTCTTCTGTGTACCACTTGTAAATTTGTTTGACAACCTTAGATTCTTCTTTGTTAATCTCAAGGTTAAAATAATCCCCGATCGTTTTATCATAACCGTACACAATATTCGGAACTCGTCCCTTTTCTGCATTCAGTTTCTTTCCAAATTTCACTCGCTTAGATGTATTAGCGCTTTCTTCCTGAGCCAATGCTCCAAAGATGGTGAGAACAAACTCACTATTTCCCATACTTGTCATATTCGCTGTAAGGAACTGGGTTTCAATACCTAACGCTTTCAGCTTGCGAACATTCTGTAAAAGATCCACGGTATTTCTGGCAAAACGAGAAATGTCCTTTACAACGACCATATCAAACATTCCTTTTTCCGCATCAGACATCATACAAAGAAATTCCTTACGATTTTTGATTTTGGTTCCGGAAATACCTTCATCTGCATATAATTTTACTAAGACATCTCCGGTGCGCTGCGTATATTCAGAGAAAAATTCCTTTTGAGCTTCTAAACTGTTGAGCTGGTCGGCTTTATCTGTGGAAACACGGCAATAGGCTGCTATCTTCATAGTGTTACCTCTCTGTATCAAATTTATTTTCTGTTACATCTATATTATATATCAAAATAAAGATTCGTAAACAGAAAAAGAGAAAATTATTGAAATTAATCCCATCTCAAACTACTCTACTTTTATTTATCTTTTAATCTCTTGAGCGGACCGCAATCGGAAGGAATATAAATAAATACTGCCGTTTTCTCAATGAAAAATTAAAGAAGTTTGAGGGAAAAACACCGAAAAAACAGCTTGATCAAAAGTGTGGCTGTAAAAATCCAGACAAGGGATTTTTGCGGCCAAAAATAAATTTCATCTTTCATAGAAAAAAGGATCCTACGCAAGGTGGAAGGCTAACAAGCCTTGTCCTTGCAGGGATCCTTTCAATTGCTACTGAGGATGCCGAAATGTGATATTAACCGACAGCCCCTTCTGCTTTATTCTATATCTTTTTGTAATCCGTTCATTCGACAACCTCTATCTGGCACGCTTTCATGACCTTCAGTGCAGTCTCATGACTTTCCGGTGTTACCCCTGCGTATCTCGTTTAAATACGAGCTACACCGGTTCTCTTTGCTGCCTCAGCAACCGCTTTGGCTACCGCTGGTCCTACTCGCTTATCAAATGCCTTCGGAATAATATACTCCGGAGAAAGTTCCTCATCTGTGATCAGATTTGCAAGTGCTTCAGACGCTGCCAATTTCATTTCGTCATTGATTTCTTTTGCTCTCACATCAAATGCACCACGGAAGATTCCCGGGAAAGCAAGTACGTTGTTGATCTGGTTCGGGAAATCACTTCTTCCTGTGGAAACAACTTTTGCTCCGCCTGCCTTTGCATCATCCGGGTAAATCTCCGGAGTCGGGTTCGCACATGCAAAAACAACTGCATCTTTGTTCATGGTCTTAACCATCTCTGTTGTAACAGCACCCGGTGCTGAAACACCGATAAATACATCAGCGCCAACCAGCATCTCTGCAAGAGAACCGGATTTTTTAGCCAGGTTAGTAACTTTAGCCATTTCTTCTTTGATCGGATTCATGCCTTCCGGGCGTCCCTCGTAGATTGCACCCTTTCTGTCGCAGAGAGTGATATCTTTGAATCCTGCTGTCAGAAGGAGACGTGCAATAGAAATTGCAGCAGCTCCTGCTCCGTTCATAACGATACGAACATCTTCTTTTTTCTTTCCTACAACCTTCAGTGCGTTGGTCAGACCGGCAAGAGTGATAATCGCTGTACCATGCTGATCGTCGTGGAAAATCGGGATATCACATTTTTCTTTTAATTTCTTCTCAATTTCAAAACATCTCGGTGCTGAAATATCTTCCAGATTTACTCCGCCAAAAGAACCGGAGATCAGATAAATTGTATTAACGATCTCATCTACATCATTGCTCTTGATACAAAGAGGGAATGCATCTACATCGCCAAATGCCTTGAAAAGTACACATTTTCCTTCCATTACCGGCATTCCGGCCTCTGGTCCGATATTTCCAAGTCCAAGAACAGCTGAACCGTCAGTTACTACCAGACACATGTTCCATCTTCTGGTAAGATCATAAGATTTATCCACATCCTTCTGGATTTCGAGACAAGGCTGTGCAACACCTGGTGTATAGGCAAGTGACAGATCATCCTTATTTTCTACAGGTACTCTTGTTACAACTTCAATCTTACCTTTCCATTCTCCATGCAGTCTTAAAGATTCTTTTGCATAATCCATTTCTATTGTCCTCCCTGGTATCTTAAATTTTGCGAAACCGTATCATTCAACTCTTCTATTGTTGCTGTTCACTCCGTTCACAGCAATCTTCTAATCTATTAATAATTACCGGTAAAGAATTTGCTTTCTTTTGGAAGCTCATATCCATCAAAATATTTATTAAAGTCAAGTCCGAGATATCCACACAGATTAGCAAGTTCGACCATCGTATTATCGTTTACAGGTAATCCATGCTCTCTTCTATCTTTTTCTGCCAAAACTTCTTTTTCACCATGTGTATAAATACGATCTTTGCCTTCTGCCTTCGGACTTTCTCTCAAAGCTTCCAGGTATTCTGAAAAGTGTCTGCGGATTGCTTGAGGATCACCAAATGCAGCCGGATCGATTGCCATAAATCCATGACAGATTCCTGTTTTATCCGGGAATGTGCAGCAATGATCCGAAGTAACACCCATAGAAAGAATGGAACTGAATAGTTCACACAGCATACCATATCCATATCCCTTGTGGCTTCCTGTAACCTCTTCATTTCCACCAAGGGGCATGATTCCACCGCCCTTCTTTGCAACAATATTGGAAAGGACATCCGGTGCATCTGTACTTGCATGACCATCTTTGTCCAGGGCCCATCCATCCGGAAGTGGTTTCTCCATTTTATTGTACATTTCGAGTTTTCCTCTTGTAACTACCGTGGTAGAACAGTCAAAGAAAAACGGGTACGGGTCTGCCGGCATAGCTACTGCGATTGGGTTTGATCCAAGCATGGCTTTTTTGCCAAACGTAGGAACCATAATAGCCTCTGAATTTGTACAGGCCATTCCCAGAAGTCCCTCATCGCATGCCATCTTTGCATAATATCCAGCGATACCGAAATGATTAGACTCACGGACAGTTACAATTCCAACTCCAGTCTTTTTGGCTTTTTCGATTGCTTTTTTCATTGCATAAACGGAAATAAGCTGTCCCATTCCATTATGACCATCAATCACTGCAGATATCGGTGTTTCAAATACAATTTCAGGCTTTGCCTGCGGATGGATCGTTCCCTTTTCGATTCCCTTATGATAACGCACCATTCTCTGCATGCCATGACTTTCTATTCCATAAAGGTCAGCCGTAAGAAGCACATCCTTGATCTGATTGCTTTCTTCCTCTGTAAAACCAAACGCCTTGAATACGTCTCCGCAAAAATGATTCAGTGTCTCATGTGACCATTTCACATATCCCATTGTTTCGTCCCTCCTTCTGGTGTTGCCAGTTTTATTTATTGGCATTACCAATTTACATTTTAATTATACCTCCGGTATTACCAAAATGCAATAGAGGTCATATCAATTTATCCTGTAAAAATGCCCAAAATTTCTCAGGATTTTTTTTGCATTTCTTCCATATAACGTTCAATCGTATCCATATGTTCGGACATACATCGTTCCGCCTGTTCTGCATCTCCGTTGATGATTGCCTTAACAAGCCGATGATGCTGGTCATCAACCTCTCTGACAGAATTATTCTTTTTCATAATGTAGTCTCTCGTCCCGGAAACAATATTCTCAGTAAGCTGATCTGCTGCCGCAAGGACACTGTAAACCATCGGGTTATCTGCGATCTTTGCAATCTTCTTGTGAAGTTCGCGATCCAGTTCACCCCGTATCTTTTCATCTTCTGCGGCGTCCAGCCGTGCAAGAATCACCCATAATTCTGCTGCATCCAGCGGTGTGCACTTTCGTGCCGCAAGAATTGCCGCTTCTCGCTCCAGTGCCGCACGGAACTGCTGATTCTGGCGCAGATATCCATTATTTAATTTAAAAAGTATGGATAAAGGTTCGATCAGCCAGGTATCCAGGTCCTCCGTAATATAATTTCCGCCTCCCGGCACCGGCTTGACTATTCCCAGCAGTTCCAGTGCTCTCAAAGCTTCTCTGACTGCCGGTCTGGATACTCCCATAATCTCCGCCATTGTCCGCTCCGCCGGAAGGGCATCGCCCGCTTTGAGACTGCCATTCTGAATGTTCTCTATAATCTGATTTAAAATCCCGTTGAAAGCCCGTTCATCTCTAATTTCTTTAAACATGCTCCATTCCTCCACATCCCATTTCCGTCCGTGTATTCTTACAGGCGGTATCATTTTTTCACCGTCTTTCCCATACATTTTATTTTTGGTACAACTGTACAGTACGACAGATATTTCTTATAATATAGCATTCCTGACAGTTTACAGCAAGTGGAATGGATTTTGACCAAGTTGCTGTGAACGGAGCGAACAGCAATCACATTAAGAAGGGACCACTCACCGGAACTGGATTGTAATCTGTCAGTCCAACGAATTGCAGAATCCATTTCTTCTCTATAATCTAAAAAATACTCGGGAAAATGCCGAACAATATCATACTCATTTCCAAACATAAGCATACCCGCTACTGTTGGATGCAATTTCCCATCTTCTTCGGAAACAGCGCCGCTCCAATACTTCTTAAATACTCATGATCGTTCAGTCGTTCAAAAGGATGCCCTTCCTTCAAAGTTCTATGGCTGTTTCGATACCCATGAATTGTATCATAATTCAAATCTTCCATAGGAACCTTGTCCAAAATCTCCATATCCATCGTTCTCTCTGTCTGATCACGAAGCATTGCTTTTACTTGCAATCTGGTACAATGATAATCTCCTTCATAATTTCTACGGAACGTTCCGTTAAAAATATCATTATTAATATAAATCGGTTTTTGCTCCCTCTTTGCCATAGGAACATATATCACCATGATGACATCTTTCCTTTCACCTATTGTATAGGTCTCGATATCATCATCCGTTAGTAAATTGAGGTTTACTTTCTTCGGGTTATTAATCGTATCCCAAAAATCTTTACACAATTTCGATTCATTTTGCAATCCGGTTGTTTGCCAGCTCCCATCTTTTTCCTCTTTAATCCCTAGAATAATAACACCGCCATAACAGTTTGCAAAAGAAGAATATGTGTCCTATAACGAGATCGGCAATCCTCCATTCGCTTTCTTTACTTCTCTTCTGTTATCTTCTCTATATTTATCGAACTGTGAAATATCAAATTCTTTTCTCATAATAAACAAGGTCTCCCTTCAAAATCGCAACTTCTTATTCATCAGTTTCCCCTTTTTCCATCAAGACCACAAGTAAACCTGTACTCCCAAACCTTTTATTTTTCCTCATGCTTGTCCTCTTCCATATTCCTTTCAGCTACCTCCTGCATAACTCGGTCAACTTTCTTCGCATTCACCTCAATAAATACTTTTAATATGTAATTGGCGGTCACTTCCGCAGTATTCGGATTGTGAAAACGATAATTCAATTTTTGTTTCTTCATAGAGGTGCTCCCACCTCCCTTTTCTCTTTGTCCATTACTATGAAAATACCTACTGAAATAGTCCTATACTTCACTTCATTTTTTAAGTATTTTGAATCTCCCTCTATATAACGAAAGGAAAATGAACTCTTTTACAGGGTTGAATTCCATATTTCTTTTATTTTTTTGCAGAGCAAGATCCACCTATGTTTAACATTATCGATTTTCTCTCCATGTCATCTCATGAGTTTCTTTTTGACGGGGACACCCCATACCCATAAAAATATCTTAAGTTTACCAAAATGTCACAGTAGCTCTTCGTGTAAATTTGTCATTTGAAGGAAAAAACAGACATACGATTTTATCTCTGAAATCATATAGCGGCATTTATCCAAAATATAATTTTTGTTGCGAAGCCAATTAGCAGGTATGGGAATGCTCTCCATCAAGGACATACTCCGAATAAGAATATGCGCGAAATTGCGATATGGTAATACGGGGTGGATCTTGCTCTGTAAAAAGTATTCTAAAACATTCTATAGTTTGCATTATGAGAAGTTCGCCGATGGAAGTGTGAAATGTATTGAGGAGGAGATACCATTTGAGCTGCCGAAGGGGTGGGCGTGGACAAGATTTTCTGCCATAACAATTAATCGTGATAGCGAGCGAAAACCCCTATCGTCATCTCAACGAACGGATGTTGCTAAAATCTATGATTATTATGGAGCTTCAGGCAAGATTGATAAAATTGATAAATACATTTTCGATGAACGACTTTTGCTTATAGGTGAAGATGGAGCGAATCTTGTGACACGTAGCAAACCGATTGCCTTTTTTGCCGAAGGACAATATTGGGTAAACAATCATGCTCATTGCATCGATGCTACTGACAAATTTATTTTGGAATATCTTTGTTTTTATATCAATGCAATTAGTTTGGAAAAATATGTAACTGGCTCTGCTCAACCTAAAATGACGCAGGATAATATGAATTCTATTCTTATTCCGTTACCGCCATATAGTGAGCAAAAACGTATGAGTCAACGCCTTAATGAAGTGATGTATACGGTTGATAATATTGAAATCGGGAAAGTAGCTATTAGGGAACTTGCTTCGAAGGCAAAATCCAAAATCCTTGACCTTGCCATTCGAAGACAGCTTGTGCCACAAAATCCAGATGATGAACCTGCTTCTGTTCTGTTGGAGCGTATCAGAGCAAGCTTTCCTTTGCTTTCCGCTAATTCTGCCTGCCACTTTGCCATATATTTTTCAATATCCTCTATACTGAGTTTTTCTGTCCTATTAAACAAAATATCCCATTGATCAGGATAAGCGTTCCAATTTCCATCTACAAATGCACTGTTTCCATTTTTAAGCGCCTGTCCCTGCAATGGCAGTGCAATCAGATTGCCATTCACTATCCACGTTGGCAAAATCTGTTGCTTCTGCACCTTTTTCATGATTATCAAAATCAAACACGATAAATCTGCATGTCCCATCCGACAACAACGGATATATACCGATTACGTCCGAACCATCTTCTTTATATCCCAGCAGATGTCCAACGATTTTCTTCACGTCCAGTTTTGTCCATTTTTTATTTTCACACTCATCGCAGAATATCTTTTCTCCACGCTGTTTCGGACAAAGTTTAACATCCCATCTATTATCACATTGTGGAAAATAGCCGCCATTCTTACCGCGCCTGGCATAAACATCCTCTCTTCCCCAAAACATAGAAAAGAAGCGTATCGCCATCTTCTCTGTAATAAACGTAGGATGTACAATACGCGCTCCTTGGTCGAGATCATACTCTTCTGCATTTTCTATCGTCTCTTCAAAAGGATTGATCTCATCATATGGAATATTTTCTTTTTTCAATTTGTCTTTTAAAATCCTATTTTCATATTCAAGTAATCGAACAATGCTCCTCAAAGCTTCCGCATCATAAGCTTCTATATTCATACCGCCACCTGCAATTCTCAACACACAAGTACCATTCGGATATACTTTGTCGCCTTATCATCCAGTCTCGTTTCCGTATTCTGATTAAAAATATGTCATAAACCTTATATTTCCGCTTGAACAATACGCCCGAAATTTATCTCATCTTTAAAAAGATCATATACGTATCTTGAACTTTCCATATATAAACCGGTTTCTTTATCCTGAAGTTTTTCAAAGACTTTTGAATTATAAAACTTATTCATAGCCTCATCATATTCTATATCCTGATCTGAAGAGAACATATCAACAATATCCTGAATGATATATTCTATTAATTGTTCCTGCTTACCCATATTAATTCCCTACCTTTCGCAAAAGTTTTATACTTTTTTCTGTATGAAAAGAATACTGCGACGATGTCTTCTTATATATCATTCCTTTCAACAAGGTTTCAAAATCAATAATTTCATTTTCATACTGACGAAATAATAATGCCATATTATCATCCGCAACAGGTCCTATAACAATGTCATATTTGTTATCCTTATTACACAAAATACCTTTCACATTTGTAAATGTTCGATTTCTATTATTCATGACAAATTTTGCCCATTCTTCCGTTGTTTCCAAACCGAAATCCTTAACCTTGATATCCTCTATTTTTCTGAAATCATCTTGTATTTCAAAAGTATTGACAACGGGAGAACCACCATAAATCTTTGACACCCTTACGGCCATATTTTCTGCCTGTTCTTTTATGTCTGTCAAATAGAACCCTTTTCCAAAATCCTTATATGGTCTGCACATTGCCAAATTTATACTATCAATTACAATATTACTTCCGTGATATAATCTCATAACGCGCCTCCGTTTTTTCGGCACAATATTCCTAAGTCTTCTACTATTGTTCCAAAATCTAAAGTATGTTCAACTTCATAGTTTTCTTTTATAAACGCAATCCCTTTAAATTGAAAAAGGTAACGGAATGCTTCTTGTATGCTGAGATTATAATGTTGTGCAAATTCATTTATACATGCAACAGTAAAACCTATTTTCTTTTTCTTTTCGCTCATACAAAACCTCCTATTATTTTACAACTACTGAAAATACACTCACTTCTGCAATTCCTCATACTACCCATCTTCCTTAACAATTTTCCTTCACTTTATTTATCACACATCAAAATCCGGCTTTTCGAAGCTCATCCATCATAGCCGGTCTTCTTTTGTAATCTTGCTTCCAACACTCTGCAATATCACGTGCTATCTTTTTGCCATCGGGATATTTTGTAATCTTTTTTAGGTAGGATATTAAATACTTATATGACTTTCTATCTGATGTTCGAGTTGATTCCTTTTTCACATATTGCACATACATATCCCTGATTTCATTCGGTAAATGCTTTTTCAATACTTTTTCATATTGATCTAATACATGAACAGACTGGTTCTTTTGAATTTCCTGAAGCAATCTTTCAAATAATTCTTCTTCCACTAAAAATTCATATCGTATCCAATAAGAAGTTTTCCCCTGTAAAAATTTTTCTCTTTGCTCCTCCCATTCCGTTTCACTACACAGCTTTTTCAATTTGACAATGTATTCCAAATCACGCTGCATACATTCAAACACCTGATATTGCAGTTCCTGCACGTATTCGTTCTGCATATTTCTTTTTTCGTAAATTTGAATTAATTGCTGACTATATTCTGCTACCAATCCGGCTTTGTCCGCATCCAATTTTTTACTTTCCTTCAATACTGCAATGGCTTCTTCATACTTTTTATCAGATAAATATTCCTGTATTTCCATCTTCCGAATTTCAGAAAAATTCCTATATTTCTGCCGATATTCTTTTATTTCCTGCTTAGAATAACTCAATTCTTCCATCAAACATATCCTTGTAATTATGTTATTGACCATACCGTAATATGCGGAATACGAATCGCCACTATAGTTTTCTTTTTGAAACTTAACGATTTTTTCATCCAACATATGAAGTTTCTTCTGAAGTAGTTCTTCATCATGAAATTCATTCAGCAAAAAATCACTAATATAATCTTCCAAATAATCAATTACATAATTTTCCTGATGATCTTGAAACCATTGAAACATATTTTCTTTTTCTTTATCATTACATTCTTGCAGTATTGTTTGCCAATACTCGTAACAATTATCCGCTACAAATGATGTGCCTCCATCTGAATCATCTATATCTCGATTCCCAATCTCATAAAAGATACAATTTACTAATTCAAATGCTTCCATTCTATAATTTTTCTCCAATAACAGCGGAACATTTTCATCTAAAAGCGTATTCAATGCATCTGTATAATCTGTTGCATGATAATAATCTACAAACCCGCCTCTGTCAGAATAATGATAGCCGATATCATTTACCTGTTGTTTCAATCTGATCATATGACACGGTGTTATCGGCGCATACTTTGTCATAATCCTATTATATAGAAACTCATCCGAAGTTGCCTGAGAAAATACGATTTCCTGTAATTCATCTATTGGAATTCCGGCAATAATCTCTTGCAATTCTTTATTTTGTTCCTGAACCTTTTGAAGATAATTTCCCGGTATTTTTGTATCTGGTTCTCCTTCTTCTATCTCATACAAAACCGCCGCCATATGTTTGCAATAATTTCCCTCTGCTGCATATGGGCATGTACATGTCATATCATAAACTCGATTATCCAGAATCTCTATCTCTACATCATAATTTTCTGTTCCTACTACTACTGCTGTATATCCTGTCAAATTCTGTTCCAAAGAAGTAACATAACCTTCTTCATAATAATTTAGTCCACGTTCCAATATATGTGTGCGAAACAAATCTTTCCATGATTTCATTTGCTTTATCCTCCAGTCATTCCTTCCTATCTGCTGTTCGAGTTATATATACGGCTCTATCGTAAACACCGTCTGCTCTCCGACCTTTTCACTTGCCAATTCAAATAGATTTTCTTTCGTTGCGAACAGATTCTTAGGATTTCTTCCGATAATCAGATACTGATTTTTATCATCTAACGAAATATGTTTCCTTGTATCGTCATCTAATAAAATATCTGCATTATCAATGACAACCAGTTTTCCCTCTGTCTGGCGGATTATTTCTTTTATATCTTTCTGATAATCATAATTATCCAAACACAAAATTTGAGGATTAACTGCCATACATTCTCTGATAAATGAAAATGTTGCTGTCTTTCCTGTTCCTGAATCTCCCATTAAGATTGTTATATTATTGGTAAATGTAAAGTCCACCACAAACGAGGTATGCACTGTTGAAAAATGTTCCATTACAACCGGTTTACTCTTCATTTTCCCACCACTCCTTTAGTTCTTCGTAATCCTCGATCACTTTACATTCTCTACCAGTCCAAACCTTCACACGTTCCATATTAAAAGGAATCATTGCATATTCACTATATACATATCCCTCTTCGAAACCATATAATATTTCCAAAGCATTATTTCCACATTCTTTTAAACAAAACACCTTGTCCGGAAAATACAATACATTCAATACAGTTTTACATCCTGTCGAAAGCTGGTCGGTATTCAACGTAATATCTTCAAAACGTGATCGAATTTTATATTTGCTGATAAGTTCCGAAGCATCTATCAGTTGAATATACTTTGCCGCCTTATCATCCAGTCTCGTTGCCGTATTTTGATTAAAAAATATATCATTCAGTTCTATATATTCTTTATTCAGGGGTATATCCTTCTTGTTTTTAAAAATCGTTATCATGCCACTACCTCCAATCCAACTTTCGGAAACTGTAACTTCAATGAACTTCCATCATAGATCCGTTTCATTTTATCAAACACAGCCAGTCTGTTATGATCCAATCCGCAAATATCGTCTTCCTGCCGATTTCCCCATTCACAACATGACTTTATCCAACATTCTCCAAGCGTTCCTTTTGATACTTCAAACCCGGTATTTCTTGTCAAATCGAATAGTAACTTCGCTGATAATTGCTCAATGTTATGTTCTTCAATACGTTTATCATAGTCTACAATTTCACGAATCCCTTTATAGTCAAAATCATCATCCTGCAAGGTTTCTACCAGCTTATGTCTTGCCTCAATCATCCCGGCTCTTTTTTTCAAAAAATCATCTTCCGAAGCATAAATCCATTCAATTAATTCTGTAAATTCTAAGAGAATATACTCGAAGCAAATGATATCTAACAGACAAACATTCTTCTGTTCATTCGCGTATTTCTTCAAACGCTTCTGTTCCATTACAACCTGTAGATTGTCAAAAGAATTATCAAAAACAATGATATATTTATTCTCTTCATCTTGTAACGTCTTTACCGATTTCACTAACTCACTATTATTCTTTTTACTTTCAACTATTACATCCGGATAGAGTTGTTTCATGAAATTTCCCCAAAATATGTAACTTGCTTTTCCTTTCCGATCTTCTATCCATAAAAAAGTTTTAGCCATGATTCTTCCACCTGCTTTCTATAGTCTATTTTAACCGATTTCCACCCATAGCACAATAAAATCACCAAAAAGAAAAAGACCGCATTTCTGCGACCTTTCTCTCCCCTATTTTCCTATCTTCACCTCACCACATACAAAATCTTCACACAACCGCCTATTTTGTTACATCTATATGTATGGTGCTCTTACTTACTCCAATTTTTTTTGCGGTCTGCCGCACTGTCGCCTGGTTCTCAATAATATAATATGCGATTTCTACTGCTCGCTCCTCGATATAATCTTTCATATACTTCCCCTGCAATTACTGTTGTTACAGTGTATGCAAAGGATTCTTTTGGTATGTCTTGATATTTCAGCCTTCCGGCTTCTGCACCTCTCTTTGTTCAAGTAAATTTTTTAACCGAACACTCTTGATTCACTAAAAGTCATTTTAATTATTCATGTAATTCAAGTGGCAAACCGTCTGGATCATGGAAAAATGTCATTCTTTTTTCTGTAAAAGGATCTTCTCGAATTGGTTCTGTTTCAATTCCTTTCTCGTGAAGTTCTTCAATGACTTTTTCCATATCTTCCACATAAAATGCAAGATGCCTAAGACCACATGCCTCCGGATAATTGACACGAGGCGGATTCCCTTTCCCTGAAAAAATCTCAAGTTCACATCCATCTAACTCTAGATCCAATTTATAATCTTCCCGCTCCGGTCGATAATTTTCCCTTATAACTCGAAATCCTAACTTTTCTACATAAAATTCTCTTGATTCTTTATAATCCGAAACAATAATTGCAACATGATGTATTTTTTTCAAATTCATTTTTAAGCTCCCTTTCACTATCTACAAGATTTTCTCATTTTGTCATAAAAAGTTTTGTTGCCACCTGATGATTTTTGATACGCATCAAGTTATCCCAGACGTCTACCTCGCCAAGTGGATTTATGTTGTCACTTTCTAAACTTTATTTTAACTGATATCCATCAGTTACTCAAGAAAATGGCGAAAATCAAAAGGAATTGTGTCTCCACAATCCCTTCATTTTTTAAGAATCTTTTGAATCTTTTTCTACTAATTTACAATTGTCTACAAGCCAGTCTGTCACTTTATCCTGTAACAGCGCTCTTTTCACTTCTTTCTTTCCAACAGCATCTTCAAGCTCTGCGGAATCTGTATAACCATACTGTGTTGCGTATTCTTCCAAACCTTTTTTGTACTCTTCATCAGAAATTTTTAAATTTTCTTTCTCTGCAATCAAATCCACTGCATATTCCTGTTTGATAATGTTCTCTGCCATCACCTCAGAAGTAACACCAAATGCCTGCTCTAAGAATGTATCAACATCATCCATTCCATACATAGAAGCAATCGAACCGTACTGTGTTGTAATATTATCGATTGTCTCCTGCTTTTTGTCTTTTGGATATTTTTCAACTGTACACTGTTCCATCAAAGCATCCCATACGTTCTGCTGTTGCTCAGACTCTGCTGCCTGCTTATTGGAAGTCTCCAAATCTTCTTTTACTTCTTTTTTGTAATCTTCAATTGTCTTTGCGGATTCAGAAAGCTCTGCTACCAATTCATCTGTCAACTCCGGAACAATCACTTCTGAAATCTTGTCCAATGTAACGGTAAATACAACTGCCTGTCCAGCCAAGTCTTCACTTTTATAATCCTCTGGGAATGTCAGATTCAGATCAAATGTCTCTCCGATATTGTGTCCGACAATGCCATCTTCAAACCCGTCAATAAATGATCCTGAACCAAGCTCAAGCTGTTGATCCTGTGCTGTTCCTCCATCGAATGCAACGCCGTCTTTCTTTCCTTCATAATCGATAGTAACCACGTCACCCTCCTGTGCCGGGCGGTCTGTAATATCATTCTGTGTACTCTTTGTCTGAAGCGTAGAATTAATGCTGTCTTCCACATCTG
>UQJE01000019.1 GCA_900541345.1 uncultured Blautia sp. | reverse complement strand
TCCTTCACTGTCAGTCAGTGTAACAATTGTATTGTTAAAGGAAGACTGAATGTGTGCCTGTCCGTGTTCAACGTTTTTCTTGACACGACGTTTTGTCGTTTTCTTAGTCACTTTTGCCATTTTAAAACTAACCTACACTTTCCTTTTTATTATCTATTTATCAACAAATTACTTTTTCTTGTTTGCAACAGTTCTCTTAGGACCTTTGCGTGTTCTTGCATTTGTTTTTGTCTTCTGGCCACGAACCGGAAGTCCTTTACGATGACGGATACCTCTGTAGCATCCGATTTCCTGCAGTCTCTTAATGTTGAGGGCGATTTCTCTACGAAGGTCACCTTCTACTGTCATTGTTTCATCAATAACAGAACTGATATTTTTGATTTCTTCGTCTGTCAGATCTCTTACACGAGTGTCAGGATTTACGCCTGCTTTCTCAAGGATCTGAGTTGCGCTTGGTCTGCCGATTCCATAAATATATGTCAGACCGATTTCTACACGTTTTTCTCTTGGTAAGTCTACACCAGCTATACGAGCCATGTACTGTTTCCTCCATTTTCTTTCTTTGAAAGTCCTGCGCTGCACATCACTTGTACATATTGCACAAGGTGAAATGGGATGTGTCTGTACGCTGCTTTCTCTTTTTAGTTCCTAATTGGGGTGCCTCGGTAAACACCCAGCCGCTTCTGGCGAATAACGGCCTTTCCGAAAATGCTGCTTTTGCAGCCTTGCCTCTCGGTATTAGGCAATACATGCTAAAAACTTTAAAACAGTATGAACAACCTTTCCGGGTGTTTCACACTGCAGCCGCACGTTTTCACAAACACTAAGGCTGAATTAACCCTGGCGCTGTTTGTGTTTTGGATTTTCACAGATTACTCTGATAGATCCTTTTCTTTTAATGATCTTGCATTTTTCGCAGATCGGCTTTACAGATGATCTTACTTTCACTGGAAATCCTCCTTCCGTAAATATAGCATTAAAATCTGCAGTTTCCAGGCGCACGTATACAGGGTATACGCGCGCTTGCAATATATATTATCACTGCTTTCCACAAAATGCAAGGAATTTTTTTATTTTTTTCAATTTATTTTCTGCGGCTGTCCTCAGATAGCTATTTTCCCTGGAAAATCTGCGCAATCGGTGAATCTTCTGAGAGGATTACCGTCTTATCTTCTCCCTTCATGGAGTTTTTCAGGGCATCCAGGCTTCTCACAAAGGAATAAAACTCACTTCGTTCTGTTTCCCCGTATGCCTGAGCAAGAATTTTCATATATTCCTGTTCCCCTTCTGCTCTTAAAATTTCTGCTTTCTTTTCCGCTTCTGAAATTTTAATGGCAATTTCCTTGTCTGTTGTGTTTCGAATCACCTTTGCTTCAGAACTTCCCTGTGCCTTATATGTCGCCGCAATATTATCTCTCTCCGAAATCATCCGCTCATATACCGCATCCTTATTATCTTCCGGAAGATCAAGCTGCTTTGTCTCAAAAAGAAGAAGATTTACACCATACTGCTCCATATTATCTCCAATAGACGCCATAACTGCATCAGACAGCTCCCCGTCTCTGCTTGTGATCACCTCATCCTGTGTCATGCTGCTGATTACATTTTTCGTTGCATTGTATACAGCTGTGTTAATTCTGCTCTCTCCGCTTTCTATAGAAGAATTTAAAGTCTGTGCAAATTTAAGAGGATCTTCAATCTTCCACAGTACATAACTGTCCGAAATCATAGTCTTTTTATCTTTTGTGATTACGTCAGAAGGCGACAAATCATAAAGAAGAGTCTCTTTTGGTAAAGTCGCTGTTGTCTCCACAAAAGGAATTTTCAGGCTGATACCGGGAGAACTTATCACTCTTTTCACTTTTCCGAACTGGCGCACAAGTTTATACTCATTCTGTGCCGTCACTGTAATCGATGCCGCTGCTCCAATCAAAACAGCCACACTGCCTAAGATAATAAATATTTTTTTATTTCTCATTATTTTTCCTCCGCATTATTCTGTCCTGCTGCCGTCTCATCAGAAGTCGACTGCTTGCCTGAATCTTTCTGTACCTTCCCGTTACTTTCTCCAGAGAACGGTTCTATCGGAAGGAGTTTCTGTACTCCGTCTCCACTGTCGATGATAATTTTCATATCCGGCAGAACGTCTTCCATCGCTTCGTAAAACATACGCTGCATCGTCACTTCCGGATTCTTACTGTATTCTTCATACATGGCGTTAAATCTTGCTACCTCTGCCTCTGCCTCATTGATGCGAACCTGCTTCTGTGCTTCCGCATCCTGAATAATCTGGTCTGCCTGTGCCTCTGCCTCCGGAAGCTTCTCGTTTCTGTATTTATTTGCGTTGTTTACGGCTGTTTCTTTTCCCTGTTTTGCTGTTTCTACAGCCTTGAATGCTTTCATAACATCCTGTGTAGGAGGCTCGGAATCCTGAATCGTGATATTTACAAGCTGAATTCCTATATCCTGTTCCTCCAGACTTTTCAAAATCATTTCTTTGATTTTTCCCTGGATTTCACTTTTCCCTGTTGTAAGCACATCATCTACATTATAACTTGCTATCACAGTACGGATACAGCTCTGAGAAATATTTTTCAGGATGTTTTCCGGTTCTCTGGCAGAATACAAATATTTTACCGGATCTGCGATGCGGTACTCCACAAAGAAATCCACATCTATAAAATTATAATCCGATGTGATCATAAGGCCCTCCTGCTCTACTGTAGCATTGCTTTGCATATCATAGCCAATAGGAAACCCCTGTATCGTTGTGTTTACCTTTTCCACCTTCTGGATAAACGGTATCTTAAAATGAAGACCTGTCTCCGTCACTGCTTTCGGAACCCCAAATGTAGTCAGAACCGCCTGCTCCTGCTCCTGAATCTGATACGTTGCATCTGTTGCAAGAATACCGATCACAACTACTCCCGCAACGCCTGCCAATGCACGTTTAAAATGTTTTCCGGGCTTCGGCACTTTTACTTTTGAAAACTTGTTATTTACTCCATTCTGAAATTCGTTCACGTTTTTCCTCCTTCTTATTATGAAAAATTTATTACTGCTCACCTTTAGTTTTGAAGAAAAGAAAAAGACCTTTGTCCTGGACACACATTCTCTGTGTCTCAAAACAAAAGTCTCGCTGTTTATGTCATATTGCGGGTAATTCTATATACCGTTCTGACGCATATATGTACCATTCTTTTGCGAAAACAAGTCCAGCTTTCCAAAAAATGATGGCCGCTACTCCCTTTTCTTTGTACAAGATATTACCATATTTTTTTCAGAAAATCAAGCATTTTCCACTTCATTTTTCAGAGGAATGGAAGATACAGCACCAGGTCTTGAAACGGCAATTGCTGATGCCTTTGCAGCCAGAGAGAGACCTTCCTGCACCGGTTTTCCATCTATAATGGAGGAAATAAAATAGCCGGTAAATGTATCTCCTGCAGCCGTTGTATCTACTGCTTTTACCTTGAAAATTTCCTGACGGTAAATTCCTGTCTTGTCCTGGTATACAGAACCCTCGCTTCCAAGTGTGAGCACAACAGAAGCATCGGGATACTTCTCTTTTATTTTTTCAAGAATCTTTTCCGGCTGCTTCTCTCCTGTAATCTGCTCTCCCTCGATTTCATTTACAAGAAACAGACTTACTTTCGCAAGGTCACATTCCTCAAGAGCGCTGTCATAAGGAGACGGATTTAAAATAATCATCATTCCCTTTTCATACGCACAATCTATAATGTAGGCCAGCTCATTAATCTCATTCTGAAGAAGAATCATATCTCCTTTTTCAAAATTTTCAAGAACTTCATCTACAAAATCTTTTGTTATAGAGCGGTTTGAACCGCCAAACAGAAGAATGGAATTCTGTCCGTTTTTATCCACCTGAATCATAGTGTGTCCACAGGGACCTTCCACTCTTTTTACAAATTGTGTATTTACCCCGTTTTCTCTGCAGGCTTCAAGAAGGGCATCTCCTCCCTCTCCCACAAGTCCTGCATGATACACGGGAATTCCTGCTTTTGCAAGAGCAATCGACTGATTCAGCCCCTTTCCTCCGCAAAATACATTTCTCTCTTTCGACGCCAGGGTTTCTCCCGGAATCAAAATATGATCTACCTGATATACATAATCTACGTTCATAGAGCCAAAGTTTAATACCTTCATTTTATAATACCTCCCGTTAATTAATAGAAACCTCGCCTGCAATGTCTACAGAAAAATATTCTCTGATTTCCCGAATATCCTCTGTCTGACCCAAAACCCACATAAGCTTAGTCACTGCCGCTTCCGCCGTCATATCATACGCCTGAAGCACTCCGCTTTTTAACGCTTTTCTTCCTGTTTCATATACAGACAGATTACTTCCTTCATATCTGCACTGGCTTCCTGCAAGAATGACCATGCCATTATCAATGGCTTTTCCTGCTGCAC
Source organism: uncultured Blautia sp. (assembly GCA_900541345.1). Taxonomy (GTDB): domain Bacteria; phylum Bacillota; class Clostridia; order Lachnospirales; family Lachnospiraceae; genus Blautia_A. The sequence continues at coordinate 30,119 of UQJE01000019.1, read as the reverse complement.
CGATAAAATCATTTTTCAGAAACGGCATTCCTCCCAGTCCAAACCCTTCCAGATATACGCCTCTATATCCCTGCTCCTGAAGATATTCTAATATCGAAGGATTTATCCCCGGATACAGTTTTAGAAGAAATACTTTATCGGAATATGATGTCTGGGGACGAAAAATCCCTTTTTTCTCCACAAGATTTTCTTTTTTTATATGAAGTCCGAGAGAACTGATTTCCCCAATATACGGATAGTTAATGCTCTCAAAGGCATCAAAGCTCATGGTGCGTACCTTCGAGGCACGACAGCCGAGCATAACTTTTCTATTAAATGCCACAAACACTCCGGGACAGCCACTTGCCGCCATATGAATCCCGCAGCGACAGTTTTCCATCGCATCTGCTACAGGATCTGCAATCGAAAGCTGGCTTCCTGTCACTACTACAGGAATCGATATATTTTGAAGCATAAACGCAAGCATAGACGCGGTATAAGCAAGCGTATCTGTGCCGTGAATCACTGTAATTCCATGATATTCTCCGCTTCTTTTTCCGATCAGCTCTGCAAGCCTTGCCCAGTCCTCCGGAAAAATATTGGCACTATCAACAGAACAGAAGTCTTCTGTCTCCAGTTCCAGATTTCTTGATACCATGCGAAGCTCTTCTAACATATCTCTGCTTTGCATTCCCGGCACAAGTCCGTCCTCACCGTTTACAGAGGAAAGGGTTCCTCCTGTGTTGATAATCAGAATTCTTTTTTTTGTCATCTTATTTTTCTGCTCCTTTTGTAATGACTTCATTATATCTGTCTTTTTCAGAATTTACAATAAATAATGTGGAAAAGCACAAATTTCTCTTTCTCCACATAGACTATATAGAAATCCCCTTTGAGGCAGAATTTTGAAAACCTTCTTAAAACCATTGTCCTCTTCGGAGGAAAAATTATACTTACGACGATACCGAGAGGGCGATTTAGAAGCAAAGAATATCTTGATTGAACGAAATCTCCGTCTCGTTGCCCACGTTGTCAAAAAATATCAGAACACAGACGAAGATATGGACGATCTGATTTCCATCGGTACCATAGGACTTATTAAGGCAGTCTCCACTTTTGACATGAAAAAGTCAGCCCGCCTTTCCACATACGCCGCCCGCTGCATTGATAACGAACTTTTAATGATGCTTCGTTCCAGAAAGAAAAGAGCAAGAGAAGTCTCTCTTTATGAACCAATCGGAACAGACCGGGAAGGAAATGAAATCAATCTTCTGGATGTGATTGAAAGCGAGCCCGTTGATATTGTGGAGGAATGTTTTATCCGTGAAAACACTTCCTATTTGCTTCATTCCATGAAAAATGTCCTCTCAGAAAAAGAGTATCAGGTAATCTGCCTGCGCTACGGACTTTTCGGTATTCCCGAAAAAACACAGAGAGAAATTGCACAGAAGCTTTCCATCAGCCGTTCCTATGTATCCCGCATTGAAAAAAATGCACTTTTAAAGCTTCGGGATCTTTTCCCCGAAAATGTATAAACCGCCGCCGACAGATTTCTCTGTTGGCAGCGGTTCTCTGTGTTCTTATGCTTCTGCTCTTCTCAAAAGGTCATATACTTCCATTTTAATTCCGAGATCTACAAATAATTTCTGCTGAGGGTGCGGTGCGCTTTCCACCTGATTGCCATCCTCATCATAAATGGCTTTTACTGTCACCGGAATATTCTCCCCATTCGGCTTCATCACCTCTATGGTTTCTCCCGTGACAAACTTATTTCTCTGTGTAATCTGTACAAAACCGTGTTCGTCTATATCCTCTGCAAACCCCAGATATGTGTACTCCTTCACATAAGTGTTATTATCATAAATCTGCGTATTCTCATCTGGCTTTCCGTAGAAAAATCCAGTCGTAAACTGGCGGTAAGTACAGTTTGAAATCTGTTCTTTATACCAGTCCATATTTGCCTTATATTTTTCCGGACTCTCCATGTAATCATCAATGGCTTTTCTGTAAGTTCGTGCCACAGTCGCAACATAAAGCGCAGTTTTCATACGACCTTCTATTTTAAGACTGTCAATGCCGCTGGTTAATACGTCATCCATATGTTCAATCATGCAGAGGTCCTTTGAATTAAAAATATAAGTTCCTCTTTCATTTTCAAAAACAGGCATATACTCTCCCGGACGCTTCTCTTCCACAATGGAATACTTCCATCTGCAGGGATGAGTGCAGGCACCTCTGTTTGCATCTCTCCCCACAAGATAATTACTTAAAAGGCACCGGCCTGAATAGGAAATACACATTGCCCCATGAACAAAAGTTTCAATTTCCATATCCTCCGGAATGTGAGCGCGAATGCCACGAATTTCCTCAAGAGAAAGCTCTCTCGCTGTCACCACGCGCTTTGCCCCAAGCTCATACCAGAAACGGTATGTCTCATAATTTGTATTATTTGCCTGGGTGCTGATATGGCGCTCAATTTCCGGGCAGATTTCTTTTGCATATGTAAAAATTCCCGGATCTGCAATAATCAGTCCATCCGGCTTTAATTCCTTCAGTTCATAAAGATATTCCCGTACACCCTCCAGGTCTTCATTATGAGCAAGAATATTTACTGTCACATAGACCTTTACTCCATGCTCGTGCGCAAAGGCGATTCCCTCTCGCATATCTTCTTTTGAGAAATTTTTTGCCTTTGCCCGAAGTCCGAATGCCTCACCGCCGATATACACTGCATCCGCACCAAAAATAACAGCAATTTTTAACACTTCAAGGCTGCTTGCGGGAACTAATAGTTCTGGTTTTCTCATTTTTTCACTCCTGTCTGATACTCACTGCTGCTCCGTCTCCCACAGGAAGAACAGAGGTTACAAGAATCGGATTATGGGTCAGCTCATAAAGATATTCCCTCATTCTTTTATAAATGGTGCGGTTTCTCCGCTCCACAAGATAGCGAGATTCTATAATATCCCCTTCCTGAAGCACATTATCCGACACAAGGACACTTCCTTTTTCCATAAGGCGCAAAACATCAGGAAGCCAGTTTATATACTGTCCCTTTGCCGCATCCATAAAAATAAAATCATATGTCTCCGAAAGAGTTTTTAAAATTTCTCCCGCATCTCCCTCCAGAAGTGTGATCTGTTCTTCTCTTCCTGCCTTCTTAAAGTTTTCTTTTGCAATGGGGATTCTCTTTTCGTAGTTTTCTATTGTGGTAATTTTAAGGTCGGAGGGACCATACTCACACATAAGAAGTGTGGAGAAGCCAATGGCTGTCCCCACCTCCAGAATTCGTTTTGGCTTTTTCATCGCCAGAAGCATCTTTATAAAGCTCTGCATTTCTCTTCGGATCACAGGCACTCCTGTTTCCAGTGCAGCCTGTTCCAGTTCTTCCAGAAAAGCCGTATTTCCTGTGTTCAGTGAGTTAATATACGTTCGCATACGCTCATCTACAATCACGTGGTTTCGGCTCCTTCCTGTTCCTCGTCTCCCGCAAGAATTCCCATAATTCTCACAGGGGTATAAGCGGTACTTAAGAGATACGTTCCAGGCTTCATTTGTCCACTGTAATTGGACAGCTTTTCCTGCACATAAAAAACAAGCGCATCTTCCACAAGACCTTTTTTCTCCAGCGTTTTTGCAACCTTATACACGGAGGCTCCTTCCTCCACTACGATGGTTACTTCCTGCCCGTTTCCCGGACTCATTGCCTGCTGATTAAACACATCGTATCCGAACTGATACGCCGATCTTCCAAGCCAGAAAATCAACACTGCCACGCAGACATAAAGAGCAGCCCGGAAAAAGCCGCTTGCCAGAACTACGCCTGCTTTTCCTACGGTGTCTCTTACGTTACCCATACTTTGCTCCTTTCTCTTTCAGGCGATTTTGACCGCCATGCTCTGCTACAGTTCCGGAATCATCATATCTATACCTTCTGTCACAGTTCTTCCTATCTTCTGCAAAAGCTTGCAAAGAGCAAGCTCCGCATCAAGATAGGCATTCACTTCCGGAATCTTGCGAAGCTGAGAAGATTCTTTCGCAATACTTTCTGCCACACGGAAAAGCCCCTGGCTTTCCGCCTCCTTTTGAAGGCGGTAATTCTTTGCGCGGAACTGATTCACTCTGTCTAAAAGCTCCGGATTTGACATGATCTTCTCTTCCTGCTTCTTATAATCCATGTATACTTCGCTTCCTCTTATCACCTGAAGAAGCATTTCCACACTTTCTTCTATCTTATCCATTGTCTCTCCTGCATTTCAGAGGCTCCTTATGCCTCCATAATAATCGGAAGAATCATAGGACTTCTCTTTGTCCTTTTCCAGAGATAATCGCTTAATGCGTCCTTTACAACCGTTTTGATTTTTCCCCAGTCTGTAATATTTCTGTCAAGACAGGAATCAAGCGCATTTTCTACTACTTCTCTTGCATGATCCATCAGATCCTCGGACTCTCTTACATAAACAAAACCTCTGGAGACAATATCCGGTCCTGCCAGCACAACATTGCTGTGGCGCTCCAACGTCATAACTACAACCATAATACCGTCCTCAGCCAGATGCTGTCTGTCTCGGAGAACAATATTTCCTACATCTCCTACGCCAAGACCATCCACGAGAATTGCTCCCGTATGCACGCTTCCTGTTACTTCTGCACTCTGTGCATCCATTTCCAGAACATTTCCGGAAGAAAGAATATAGATGTTCTCTTTCGGAATTCCAAGGCCTTCCGCTACATGTGCCTGTGCTGTTAAATGGCGATATTCTCCATGCACCGGAACTGCATACTTCGGTTTTACAAGAGAGTAGATCAGCTTGATTTCTTCCTGACATGCATGTCCGGAAACATGAGCGTCCTGGAAGATAACCTTTGCCCCTTTCATAGACAGTTCATTAATCACCTTAGACACTGCTTTTTCATTTCCCGGAATTGGATTTGAACTGAAAATAATCGTGTCGTTCGGTTTGATTGTTATTTTCTTATGAATGCTTGCAGCCATACGTGACAGAGCTGCCATAGATTCTCCCTGACTTCCTGTCGTAATCAGTACTACCTGCTCGTCCGGATAATTTTTCACCTGATCTATATCAATTAAGGTCTGATCCGGGATTCTTAAATATCCAAGCTCTGAGGCTGTTGCAATAATATTTACCATGCTTCGGCCTTCCACAGCAACTTTTCTTCCAAAACGATAAGCTGTGTCGATAATCTGCTGCACACGATCCACATTTGATGCAAATGTAGCAATAATGATTCGGGAAGTTTTGTACTCGTTAAAAAGATTATCAAATACTTTTCCCACTGTGCGCTCCGACATAGTAAATCCCGGACGCTCTGCGTTTGTACTGTCGCACATAAGGGCAAGTACGCCCTTTCTTCCGATTTCTGCAAAACGCTGTAAATCAATGGCATCTCCGAATACCGGTGTGTAATCCACCTTAAAGTCCCCTGTATGCACTACGATTCCCACCGGAGAATAAATTGCCAGTGCGGAAGCGTCCTGAATACTATGGTTTGTTTTAATAAATTCAATAGAGAAATCTCCCAGGTTGATTACCTGACCATGCTTTACTTCTTTCAGCTTTGTAGAACGTGTGAGATTGTGTTCCTTTAATTTATTGGAAATCAGTCCGAGAGTAAGCTTGGTAGAGTAAATAGGTACGTTTACGTCCTTCAGGATATACGGCAATGCGCCAATATGATCTTCGTGACCGTGGGTAATCACAAAACCTTTTACCTTGCTGATATTTTCTTTTAAGTAGGTAACGTCAGGAATCACAAGGTCAATTCCCAGCATATCGTCTTCCGGAAAGGAAAGACCACAATCCACTACTACGATACTATCCTCATACTCAAAGGCAGTAATATTCATTCCGATCTGCTCCAGACCTCCAAGCGGAATGATTTTTAATTTGGAGGAAGGTCTTTTTCCTCTTCTTGCCGGGCTCTTTCCCATATTTTTTACAGGACCTTTAAACGGCTGCCGAGGCTGCCTGTCCTGGTATTTTCCATTTCCCGGCTTTGTCTGCCGGCTGTTATATTTATTATTATAACTGTAATTTTTCGACCGGGTTGTCTGTTTTCTGTAATTTCCCGTATAGCCTGTCTGGCCACCACTTCTTATATTATTATTACTGTTTTCGTTGTTCAATCATTGCACCTCACATTTCAAAATCCACATCTTCCATCATCTGCTCAAAAACTTTGAATACAGCCTCAAGCTCTTCCTCGTCCTCTACCATCTCGTAGCAGGCTTCCTGGCTCTCTGTATCGGACACGTCTTTTAAAATGTATGCCTGTGCTTCATCTTCCGCGGAATCAGAAACAAGGAGGTACGCAGTTCCGCCTATGCTTGTCTGCTCCTCCACGAAAAATTCCACAGATGTTCCGTCCTCTGACTGAAATTTAATTTTTTCCATCTTATTTAACCGTCCTTATCCGTTCCTCAGGGAATCCAAATATCCCTGTAAAATAAAAATAGCTGCCAGCTGGTCCAAATGCTCCTTACGATTCTCTCTTCGCACTCCGCTCTCCATCAATGTGCGGTTTGCTTCTATTGTAGTGAGCCGTTCGTCCCACATAACAACAGGCAGGCCTGTTCTTCTCTCCAGCATTTCCCTGAATTCCAGAGATTTCAAAGCCCGCTCTCCAATGGTATTATTCATATTTTTCGGATATCCCAGAACAATCGTCTCAACCTGGTATTCCGAAACAAGTTCTTCAATACGTGCCAGCGTCTGACGCAGTTTATTTTCCTGTTTGCGCCATATGGTTTCCACACTCTGAGCTGTAAGGCCCAGTGGGTCGCTTACTGCCACCCCCACTGTCCTTGAGCCGTAATCCAATCCCAGTATTCTCATAATTATCGTTCCCAGGATTTGTTCTTAATATACTCGTTTAAAAGTTCTTCCACCAGCTCATCGCGCTCCACTTTCATAATCATGCTCCTTGCGCCTTTGTGGCTGGTAATATAAGTCGGGTCTCCGGACATAATATATCCCACTATCTGATTTACCGGATTATATCCCTTCTCATCCATTGCATTGTACACCAGATCCAACACTTCTTTTACTTCAAGTTCCTGATCCGGTTTTGTCCTGAAATATTGGGTATTTCCCAGATTATTCTCTGCCATTTTCTCTCACGTCCTTACAATTACTTCATTACTATTTTAATATACTTCCCCGCAAATTACAACGAAAACTTTCTCCTTCCGGAAAGCTTTCTGCTTTTACCGTTACAATATCATTTACAGAAAGCCCGTCCCTCTTCTCTACCGCAGTCCGCACATATTCTCTGCTGTGCCCCAGATAATAGGCTTTTCCATTAATTTCACACTCTTCCTCAAGAAGGATTTCCAGCATTTTTCCTTCCATAGTTTTTTCATATTCTGCCATTCTTTTTTTATTTACAGAGAGCATTTTTTCACTCCGCTCTTTTTTTACCGCCTCGGTAAGCTGCTCTTTCATAGCAGCTGCCTTTGTTCCCTGTCTTCTGGAATAAGGGAAAATATGCGTCTCATAAAAACAGATGTCTTTTACAAACGCAAGAGAACTTTCAAAGTCTTCTTCCGTTTCACCGGGAAATCCTACAATCACATCTGTTGTAAGAGCCGGATTTTCATAATATTTTCTGAGAATCTCACAGCGTTCTCTATATTCTTTGCTTCTGTACCGTCTGTTCATTCGTTCCAAAGTGGCATCGCAGCCGCTCTGAAGCGATAAATGAAAATGGGGGCATACTTTCGGAAGTTCTGAAATGCGTTTTACAAATTCCTCTGTTATAATTCCCGGTTCCAGAGAACCGAGACGGATTCTTTTAATTCCCTCTATCTCATGAACTGCCTCAATCAAAGTCAGAAGATCTGCCTTTTTCTCTTCCGGAAAATCCACACCGTATGAACTTAAGTGGATTCCTGTAAGCACCACTTCCTGATACCCTTTTTCTGCAAGAGTACGAGCTTCCGCCAGCACATTGTCCAGCGCTCTGCTTCTTACCCTTCCACGTGCATAAGGAATAATGCAGTACGTACAGAACTGGTTACAGCCATCCTGCACCTTCATATAAGCACGCACATGCTCAGCTGTGCGGCTGATGGCAAGACTTTCGTATTCTTTTGTCTGGTTGATTTTAATAACTCTGGAAAGCTTGTGATTTTCTTTTTCGTAATCCTCAAGAGCCTCCACAATATTTTTTTTCTGATTGTTTCCGAGAATCAGATCTACTGCCTCATCCTTATCCAACTTCTCCGTATCTGTCTGCACATAGCAGCCTGTCGCAACTACAATGGCGTCTGGATTCATTTTTTTTGCTTTATGAAGCATCTGTCTTGATTTTCTGTCTGCAATATTTGTAACAGTACAGGTGTTAATTACATATACGTCTGCTCCCGGCTCAAAAGGCACAATCTCATACCCTGCCTCCTCCAGAAGCTGCTGCATCGCCTCCACCTCATAGGCATTGACTTTACAGCCTAAATTGTGTAATGCTGCTTTTTTCTTCATGTTTGTCATCCTTTTACATATCTTTCGAAAATTTTATACAATTTCACTAAATCTTCAACTATTTTTTATCTCTTTTTACCTTGACTTTTTTTTAGGGTACAGGTAAGATGAAAACTGTAAATAAACCAATATTTAAGGGAGGTTATCACAATGAAAACAGCAAAAATTTCACTGAACTCTATTGATAAAGTGAAGGCATTCGTAAACGAAATCAGCAAATTTGACTGCGACTTTGATTTAGTATCCGGAAGATATGTGATCGATGCGAAATCTATCATGGGCATCTTCAGCTTAGATTTATCTAAACCAATCGACCTGAACATTCATGCTGACGGTCCTGCACTTGACAGTGTAATGGAAGTCATCGGCAAATACACAATCGAATAATCTTTCGTGTATACAGGAGGAAGCCAGAAAACTTCCTCCTTTTTTATTTTCCTTCCGGACACTTTATGAAATTTCAATAACCTCTGTTGTTTTTAACGCTTCTTCCATAAGTTCTTCTATTTTTTCTTCCAGCTTTGTCTCTGAGCGGTGAATCACTTTGAGATTCGGTTTTGTAACCGGATGTTTTGCAACAAAAATCGTACAGCAATCCTCAAAGGGAAGAATAGATGTCTCAAATGTATCGATTTTTTTTGAAATCTCCACAATCTCCTGCTTATCAAAGCCGATTACCGGGCGATATACCGGCAGCGTACATACTTCGTTTGTAGCCGCAAGACTGTGAAGCGTCTGGCTTGCCACCTGTCCGATACTCTCTCCTGTAATCATACCAAGACAGCCTGTCTCTTTTGCAAAATGTTCTGCAATACGCATCATATAACGACGCATGATAATGGTAAGCTCCTCGTGCGGACACTTATCGTAAATGTAAAGCTGAATGTCTGTAAAGTTTACAATATGAAGGCGAATCGGTCCGCTGTATTTTGCAACCAGCTTTGCAAGATCCACTACCTTTTGCTTCGCTCTGTCACTTGTGTATGGCGGTGCATGAAAATATACCGCATCAATTTTTACACCTCGTTTTGCGATCATATATCCTGCAACCGGGCTGTCGATACCGCCGGAAAGAAGAAGCATTGCTTTTCCATTTGTTCCCACCGGCATACCGCCCGGCCCTTTGATCGTCTCTGAATATACGTAAATTTTATCACGAATTTCCACGGAAAGGGTCATATCCGGCTCATGTACATCAACAGAGGCCTCTGGAAAAGCGTCCAGAATCGCGCCTCCGATTTTTGCGCTTACCTCCATAGAAGGAATCGGGTAAGATTTCTTTGCGCGGCGTGTATATACTTTGAAGCTTCCGGAAAAATCCGGGTATCTGTTTTTCATATAAGATACAACGTCTTCGCACATTTTGTCAAATCCGTTGTCCTCATAAATAACAACAGGACAGATTCCCACAATTCCGAATACCTTCTGAAGAGCCTCTACTGCCTCATCAAAATCATAAACTTCCGGACAGAAGACATACACACGTCCCTGTTCTTTTTTCACTTCAAATTCTCCCTCTACTTTAGAGAGCGCAATCCGCATCTGTTTTACAAGAGCGTCTTCAAACATATATCTGTTTTTGCCCTTAATTGCAATTTCTGCATACTTAATTAAAAATGCGTGAAATATCATATTTTTCTCCTTTCTTATCGTCTGGAATATCTTCTGAGAGCCGGTACGACTTCCCTTAACACTTCCAGACAGTAATCTGCTTCCTCAAATGTATTTTCCTCACAAAAACTTAATCTCACTGTACTTTCTTTCTGTTCTGCAGAAAGTCCCATTGCTGTCAGAGTACCACTTGCTTTTCTCTTATGACTGGAGCAGGCGCTGCCTGCTGAAACATAAATCCTTCTATCTTCCAGTGTATGAAGAAGAACCTCGCTTCGGATTCCCATAAAACTTACGCTTAAAATCTGAGGTGCTCCCTCACGAAGCTCCATCCCGTTTATTTTTACGTTTTCTATCTGAGAAAGTCCTTTTGCCATATATTCTTTTAACTGGTACATATGCTCCACATTTTCATCAAAGTTTCTGTAAATCTCCTCTGCCGCCACGCCAAGACCAGCAATCCCCGGAACATTGTCTGTACCAGAACGCATTCCGCCCTGCTGCCCTCCGCCTAAAATCTGGGGCTCTATCCTTACTTTTTCATTGATATAAAGAAATCCCACACCTTTGGGACCATGAATTTTATGTCCGCTTACAGAGAGAAGATCTATTCCCAGCTTTTTCGGATAAATTCTGTATTTTCCAAACGCCTGGATTGCATCTACATGGTAAAGAGCTTTCGGGCTTTTTTCATGTATCAGGTTTGCAATTTTTTCTATCGGCATGACAGAGCCTACTTCGTTATTTACATACATAGTGGAAACCATAATGGTATCCGGGCGAAGAGCTTCTTCCAAAGCGTCAAGAAGTACTACCCCTCTTTCATCTACGGGAAGAATTGTCACCTCGAAGCCCAGGGACTCCAGATACTCTACAGGCTGTCCTACTGCCGGATGTTCCACTGCTGTTGTAATAATGTGGTTTCCTTTTCTCTTATTGGCCATAACACCGCCGATCAGAGCGAGATTATTGGATTCTGTTCCCCCTGATGTGAAAAGGATTTCTTTTTCATTTACCTTCATAAGCCGGGCAATCGATGCTTTTGCATCTTTTATATACTGCTCCGCTTCCACGCCTTTTCTGTGCATGGCAGAAGGATTTCCGTAATCCTCCGTCATAGTTTTGCACACAATTTCCCGCACCGCCTCATAGCACTTTGTTGTGGCGGAATTATCAAAATATGCTTCCATTACTTTTTATCTCCTTCCAGGCGGAACATAAGCACAGAAAGAATGGCAAGGCCTGCCGTCTCCGTTCTTAAAATCCTGTGTCCCAATGTAACCGGCATTGCCCCTGCCTCTATTGCCATCTGAATTTCTTCTTCCTCAAAGCCGCCCTCCGGTCCAATAAAAATCCCGATAGACTGTCCCGGCTCAATTTTCTCTATAAGTGCTTTTGTCTCCTTCATTCCTTTTGCAAGCTCATAAGGAACAAGGCAGACATCGAGCTCTTTTGCGAGAGAAAGGGCATCTTTAAATTTCATTACAGAGTGAACCTCCGGCACGAGCATACGCTTTGACTGCTTTGCTGCACTTTCTGCAATCTGCTGCCATCTTGCCGTCTTTTTCTCTGCCTTTGCACCGTCAAGCTTTACCACACACCGCTTTGTGGCTACAGGCACTACGCTGTATGCCCCAAGTTCAACAGCCTTCTGTATAATCAGTTCCATTTTATCTGCTTTCGGAAGCCCCTGAAAGAGGTAAATCTTTCCAGGCAGCTCATATTCCGGCTCCTGGGCATAAAGAATGTGCAGAATCACCTCTTCTTCCTCGAAGCTTTCGATCGTACAGCAGTATTCTTTTTCTCCGCCATCGCTGATCCAAAGTTCTTCCCCTGTCTTCATGCGGAGAACGTTTCGGATGTGATTTACATCCCCTCCTGTAATGGAAATTCTGTGCTCTTCTTCCTGAATCTGATAAGGTTCTACAAAAAAACGCTGCATCTTATCAGTCCTTTCTTGCTGTGACGGACACCCATTCTCCCTGATGTGTCACTTCCACAACATTCAGTCCGGCATCTTTTACAGCCTGTACAACAACATCTTCCTTCACATCAAGAATACCGGAAGTAATGTAATATCCGCCTTTTTTCATCTGATTTACAATAACAGGGGTAAGCGGCACAAGAACGTCCGCAAGAATATTGGCCGCTACAATATCATATTTTTCATAGCCCACCTTATCCTGTACTTCTTTATCATCAATGATATTTCCAATCATCATATCGAAGGCTTCATCCGGAATGTCATTTGCTTCCTTATTTTCTGCAACTGCCGGAATTGCACAAGGGTCCAGATCTGTTCCCAGAACATGTTTTGCCCCCAGTTTCAGAGAAACAATTCCAAGGATTCCGCTCCCTGTTCCCACATCCAGAAGTTCTGTATCCTCTGTAACATATTTTTTAAGCTGGCGGATCACAAGCTGTGTTGTTTCATGCATACCTGTTCCAAAAGCAGTTCCCGGATCAATGTGGAGAATCATTTTATTTTTGTCTTCTTCCTTTACTTCCTCCCAGGAAGGAACAATGAGAATATCATCTACATAGAACTGATGAAAATATTCTTTCCAGTTGTTGATCCAGTCCTTGTCCTCTGTCTCAGATTCCTCAATTGTTCCCTCTCCAATATCCATAAAAGAGCGAAGTTCCTCAAGAGCTTCTCTGACTTTTTTCAGCATTTCGTCTTTATCTGTATCTTCATCCAGATAAAAATTCAAATATGCAACACCGTCATCCTCCTGTGTTTCCGGCATAATATCAACAAACATCTGCTCCTTATCTTCCTCTGTGAGAGGCTGTTTATCCACAATTTCCGCGCCTTCCACACCTACTTCTGCAAGTGTGCAGATCACAATGTCCTCTGCCTCTGTTGTTGTTTTTACAGTAAAACGATTCCATTTCATAATTGATTGTCTCCCATCTTTTCTTTCCAGATTTTTCTGTTCCAGTATTCAAAAATATTCATTATCTTCTGATAACGGCTTTCTTTCGCAAAAAATCGCCACGCGGCTTCTACAAGAATAACTGCTGCAATGGCATCCACAATATAATGCTGCTTCAATACCTGTGTAGAAATAATAATAAGTACCGCAAACACCAGAGAAAATCTCTGATACCACACCGGAATTTCCCTGGCTCCTTTTAATCCTCTCCAGCAAAGCCAGCTCACATAGCAGTGAATAGAGGGAAGAAGATTAGAGGGCATATTCCCCCCATCCATTATGTACACAAGAGAAAGCACGCGCTCAGACAGCGTATCTCCTGTAATAACAGGTCGGATATTTGTCGTCGGCACCGCCATAAATACAATAAAACACGTAAGATGTACAAGTAAATCGGTTGCCACAAATCTGTAAAAACTCTTCTTTCCTCTTCGCGCTGCAAGAATATAATTTACTGCCCAGAAAGGAAACGCAAGAATATAAATCCAGACAAATTCCGGTATTAAAGGGACTGACCTGTCGAATGCAAAAGTAAAGTCAAAATGATATCTGTCTGCCGTGAGGACACTGCTCCCCCAATAAACAACACAATTCACTGCTAAAATGGATATAAGAGGCAGAATCTCCCACACAGGAATCCACTTTTTACATTTTTCCAAAAGCTTCAATAAGAACCTCCTTCTTTCACGGGCTTTTTGGTATACCATACGATATACAGAAGTAATTGTCAAGAGAATGCAAAAGACTCACGGAAAAAAAGGCTTCGGTACTGTGACCGGAGCCTTCTGCTTTATTCCTCAAAAGTTTCCTTAAGCTTATCCATAAAGCTCTTTTTCTTCTTTTCTGGTTTTTCCTGTTTTTCGCCTGCTTCTCCCTTTGTTCCGGAAGGACGATTTCCACACGCTTCATCAAATTTGCGAAGCGCCTCTTTTGCCTCTGCATTAAGATTTGTAGGAACCTGTACCACAAGCGTTACATAGTGATCGCCGCGCACATTTTTGTTTCGAAGAGAAGGAACGCCTTTTCCTTTCAGACGGATTCTTGTATCTGTCTGTGTTCCCGGCTTCACTTCATATGCAACTTCGCCGTCCACTGTGCTGATACGAACTTCTCCGCCGAGAGCCGCCTGCGCGTAAGTAATCGGTGCAGTGGAAAAGATATTCATATCCTGTCTCTGGAAAATCGGATGACGGGCTACATTTACTTCTACAAGCAGATCTCCTCTTGGACCTCCGTTTGTTCCCGGTTCACCCTTTTCACGGATACGGATACTCTGTCCGTTATCAATACCTGCAGGAACAGATACCTGAATCTTCTTTCTGGAAGAAGTATATCCTGTTCCACGGCAGCTTGTACATTTCTCTTTAATCACCTTACCTGTTCCGTGACATTCCGGACAGGTCTGTACGTTTCGAACCATACCGAACATGGACTGCTGGGTGTATACAATCTGACCCTCTCCGTTACACTTCGGACATGTAACAGGGGAAGTTCCCGGTTTTGCTCCGGTTCCGTGGCAGGTTGTACACTCGTCCTTTAATACAATTTCCAGCTCTTTTTCACAGCCAAAAACCGCCTCTTCAAAGGTAATGTTCACCCTTGCCCGAAGATTTGCACCTTTCATGGGACCATTATTTGCACGTCTGCCCCGGCTTCCGCCTCCGAAAAGGTCACCAAAAATATCACCGAAAATATCGCCCATGTCTGCGCCGTTAAAATCAAAGCCGCCGAATCCGCCAGCACCTCCTGCTCCACCGTTTTCAAAGGCTGCATGACCAAACTGATCGTACTGTCTTCTCTTGTCCGGATCGCTTAAGATAGTGTATGCTTCTGTCGCTTCTTTAAACTTTGCCTCCGCGTCTTTATCACCCGGATTTACGTCCGGGTGATATTTTTTGGCTAATTTACGGTATGCTTTTTTTAATGCTGCGTCGTCGGCGTTTTTGTCCACGCCAAGGACTTCATAATAATCTCTTTTATCAGCCATGATTCCTTTTCCTATACTTGTTTCTTATCAGACTTCTTTATAGTCTGCATCTACTACATCGTCATCGTGTCCGCCCTGGGAAGCGCCTGCTCCCATATCCGGACCTGCCTGGCCTGCACCTGCAGCACCCTGTGTCTGCTCATACATTTTTGCAAAAAGTTTCTGTGCGCTCTCCATCATTTTTTCCTGTGCAGCTTTGATGTCTGCAATCTGGGAATCTGTGATTTCTTCTGTATTTGCAGTCTGGGAAAGAATATCTTTCAGTGCATTTAAATCAGCTTCTACTGCTGCTTTATCATTTGCATCCAGTTTGTCTCCTGCTTCTTTCAGTGCATTTTCAACCTGGAATACCATAGAGTCTGCATTGTTTCTTGTATCAATTGCTTCTTTACGTTTCTTATCCTGTGCCTCGAACTCTGCAGCTTCTTTTACTGCTTTATCGATTTCGGAATCAGACATATTAGAACCTGCTGTAATTGTAATGTGCTGTTCTTTTCCTGTTCCCAGGTCTTTTGCAGATACATTTACAATACCGTTTGCATCAATATCAAATGTAACCTCAATCTGAGGAACACCACGACGTGCTGGCGGGATTCCATCAAGACGGAACTGTCCCAGAGACTTGTTGTCTCTTGCAAACTGACGCTCACCCTGTACTACATTAATATCTACTGCAGTCTGGTTATCTGCTGCTGTAGAGAAGATCTGGCTCTTCTTTGTCGGAATTGTTGTATTTCTTTCAATCAGACGTGTTGCAATACCGCCCATTGTCTCGATGGAAAGAGAAAGAGGAGTAACATCGAGAAGAAGGATGTCGCCTGCGCCTGCATCTCCTGCAAGTTTACCGCCCTGTACAGAAGCACCGAGTGCAACACACTCATCAGGATTTAAGGATTTGCTTGGCTCTTTGCCTGTAATCTGTCTTACTTTATCCTGTACAGCCGGAATACGTGTAGAACCACCTACAAGAAGTACCTGACCAAGCTCAGATGCAGTGATTCCCGCGTCGGAAAGTGCACGGCGTACCGGATCTGCTGTTCTCTCTACAAGATCATGTGTCAGTTCGTCAAATTTTGCTCTTGTAAGGTTCATATCAAAGTGTTTTGGACCTTCTGCTGTTGCTGTAATAAATGGAAGGTTGATATTTGTTGTTGTTGCAGCGGAAAGCTCTTTCTTTGCTTTTTCTGCTGCTTCTCTTAATCTCTGAAGCGCCATTTTATCATTGCTTAAATCAACGCCTTCTGCTTTCTTGAACTCAGCAAGCATATAGTCTGTAATCTTCTGGTCAAAGTCATCTCCACCAAGACGGTTGTCACCTGCTGTGGAAAGTACCTCAATAACTCCATCACCGATTTCAATAATAGAAACATCGAATGTACCGCCGCCAAGGTCGTATACCATAATCTTCTGTTCTTTTTCGTTGTCAAGTCCGTATGCAAGAGCTGCTGCTGTAGGCTCGTTGATGATACGTTTTACATCAAGTCCTGCAATTTTACCAGCATCTTTTGTTGCCTGACGCTGTGCGTCATTAAAGTAAGCCGGAACTGTAATAACTGCTTCTGTTACGCTCTCTCCAAGATATCCTTCTGCATCTTTTTTCAGTTTCTGAAGAATCATTGCAGAGATTTCCTGTGGGGAATATTTCTTTTCATCAATTGTTACACGATAATCTGTACCCATTTCTCTCTTAATGGAAGAAATTGTTTTCTCTGCATTTGTAACTGCCTGACGTTTTGCCGGCTCACCTACAAGACGCTCTCCTGTTTTTGTAAAAGCCACAACAGATGGTGTTGTTCTGGCTCCTTCTGTATTTGCGATAACAGTTGGCTGTCCACCTTCCATAACAGCTACACAGCTGTTTGTTGTACCTAAGTCAATACCAATAATTTTTCCCATGATATTTGTCCTCCTAATATAATATCTGCTTATTTCTCATCTCAATTTTTACGTTGTTCCGTCAGTTGGCAACCTTTACCATACTGTGGCGTACTACGAAATCCTTATAAGTGTAACCTTTCTGGAATTCCTCCACAACTATGTTTTCTCCTGCCTCCTCGTCTTCCACGTGCATCACTGCATTGTGGAAATCCGGGTCGAACTCTTTGCCCACTGCTTCAATCTGTTTTACTCCCAGCTCTTCTAAGGTTGTCATAAGCTGTTTGTAAATCATTCGAATTCCTTCTGCGAAGGCATCTTCTTCCGGAGCCTGTGCGAGACCTCTCTCGAAATTATCGACTACAGGAAGGATTTTCTCCACAATTTCCCTTGCTCCGATAATGTACATGCTCGCTTTCTCTTTTTCCGTACGTTTACGGAAATTGTCGAATTCTGCCATGTTTCGTTTCAGTCTGTCCGTAAGCTCTTCAATCTGCTGATCTTTTTTATCTTTTTCTTTTTTCTTCTTGCCAAAAAAAGAAGTTTTTGTCTTACCTTCTGCAGGCTGCTCCTCTGTGGGAGCATCTGTTTCCTCAGTATTTTCTGTCTCTTCCTGTGCCATTTCTGTGTCTGTTTCTTCCTCAGTCACAGGCGTTTCATTGATTTCCTCCTGAACCTCAGATGTGTTCTTATTTTCTTCTGACACGCCTTCTCTACCGCCTTTCTACGTTTTCTTATTTATCAGTGCGTCTATCTGAACCTTTAAGGTTTTAAGACTGTCTACTACATTTTCATAATCCATACGCTTCGGTCCGATAATTCCGATTGTTCCCCGCATTCCGGAACCAAGCTCATATGTAGCAGTTACTACACTGCAGTCCCGCATGGTCTGAATTGGCATCTCGTCTCCGATGTATACCTGAACTCCCGTATTCTCCGTATCCGACATATGCTCTTTCACAAGGTCTACAAGCTGCTGTTTTTCTTCAAATGCGGAAATCAGCTCACTTGCCTTTGTCTTATCCGCAAGCTCCGGATATTTAAAAATATTGGTTGCTCCTGACGTATAGATTTCCATATCTTCTTCATCCACATGAATGGTATCTGCTACAGCGTCGAGAACAGTAGCCACTATCTCACTATGCATTCCAGCCTGTTCTTTTAGCCTTGCAATCATTCCCAGATTTATATCCTGTATAGGAACACCATTTAAATTTGTATTCAAAAGAAGATTCAGTTTAAGAATTGTCTGATCATCCATCTCCTCATCTAAATCAATGATCTGATTGCGGATCACATTGTTGTCGCTTACCACAACTGCCACAAGCTGCAGAGGATTTACACGGGAAAGCTGAACGAATTTCAGTTTGTTTCCGCTGTACTGAGGAACAGAAATCATAGTAGCATAATTTGTGTTTGCCGCAAGAACTTTTGCTACCTGCTTTAACACCTTATCCATCTTGTCTGTCTTCTCAATCATCAAATCCCTGATCTCAGCGATTTCATCTTCCTTCTCCTTCATCAGGGCGTCCACATAAAGGCGATACCCTTTATCGGAAGGAATTCTTCCGGCAGATGTATGCGGCTGTACAATATAGCCCATATCTGTCAGATCAGACATTTCATTTCTTATGGTAGCAGAGCTGACATTTAAGTCTGCATATTTTGAAATGGTTCGTGAGCCTACCGGTTCTCCGGTTTCCATATAAGTCTTGATGATCGCCTTGAGAATTTTTCTCTTACGCTCATCTAATTCTTTTTCCACGTTCCCATCTCCTTTCTGCATAAACTCTGTTATCTTTTAATTTGTTAGCACTCATTTATATGGAGTGCTAACATCTATGGTCTTAAGATAGCACTGTTATTTTCGTTTGTCAATATCTTTCACACATTTTCCTGAAAAAATTAACCTTTTCTAAAAAGAATCCTGTGGAGCATTTCCTTGACAAAAAGAATCCTGTGGAGCATTTCCTTGACAAAAAGAATCCTGTGGAGCATTTCCTTGACAAAAAGAATCCTGTGGAGCATTTCCTTGACAAAAAGAACCGGACTGTCTCTCCCAGTCCGGTTCTCTTTATTTGATTACTCTTACTTTCGCAACACCATCAATGGATTTCAGCTCCTCAAGAGCCTCTCCTGATGCTGCACTTTCCAGGTCAAGAAGGGTATAGGCAAATTCACCCTTACTTTTATTTGTCATATCTGCAATGTTGATTCCCTCACTTCCGAGAATCTTTGTCACCTGGCTTATCATATTCGGAATATTTCTGTGGGTAATGGCAATTCTTCCTACTGCGACACATTTCCCCATATCACAGTTGGGGAAATTTACAGAGTTTTTAATGTTTCCGTTCTCCAGGAAATCCTTTAACTCCTTTACTGCCATTACCGCGCAATTTTCCTCAGATTCCTCAGTGGACGCACCAAGATGAGGGGTTACAAGGATTCCTTCTCTGCCTGCTACTGTGGGATTCGCAAAATCTGTCACATATTTCTTTACTTTTCCCTCTGCCAGTGCTTCTATCAATGCTTCCTCATCTACAAGGAGATCTCTTGCAAAATTAAGAAGTACCACACCGTCCTTCATTTTTTTGAAGGCTTCTTTATTAATCATCTTTTTTGTGCTGTCAAGAAGCGGCACATGAATGGTAATATAATCACACTGAGAATAAATTTCGTCCAGCGTTTTGCTGTGATGTATGGTCCGGGAAAGATTCCATGCCGCGTCAATGGATATATACGGATCGTATCCGTATACGTCCATTCCAAGACCGGAGGCTGCGTTGGCAACCATAGCACCAATCGCTCCAAGACCGATAATTCCAAGCTTCTTTCCGCTTATCTCGCATCCTGCAAACTGCTTTTTCTTTTTCTCTGCAAGTTTGTCAATATCCTCTTTGTCTTTTTCCTCTTTTACCCACTGAATACCGCCCACAATATCTCTTGATGCAAGAAGCATTCCTGCAAGAACCAGCTCTTTTACGCCATTTGCATTTGCACCTGGTGTATTAAATACTACAATCCCTTTTTCCGCACATTCTTTTACAGGAATATTATTTACTCCTGCACCAGCTCTCGCAATGGCGCAGATATTTTCCGGAAGCTCCATATCGTGCATTTTTGCGCTTCGCACAAGAATAGCATCACAATCCTTTACTTCCTCTGTATTTTTATATTCTTCTCCAAAAAGCGACAGTCCTTTTTCTGCAATAGGATTGAGGCAGTGATACTGAAACATTACGCATTCGCCTCCTCAAATTTTTTCATAAAATCAACAAGCGCCTCCACACCTTCCTTTGGCATGGCATTGTAAATACTGGCACGCATGCCGCCCACGCTTCTATGACCTTTTAAATTCACAAGGCCTGCTTCTGAAGCCTCTTTTACAAATTTTGCATCCATTTCCTTATCTCCCGTCACAAAGGGAACATTCATAAGGGAGCGGTCATTTGGAACCACGGTTCCTTTAAACAGTTTACTGTTATCAAGAAAATCATAAAGGATTTTTGCCTTTTCCTCATTTCTTTTTTTCATTTCAGAAAGACCGCCCATTGCCTTTAGCCACTTAAATACCTTGCCGCACATATAAATACAGTAAGCATTTGGCGTGTTGTAAAGGGAACCTGCGTCTGCATGTGTTTTATAAGTCAGCATAGTGGGAGTTCCCGGAAGTACGTCCTCTGTAATTAAATCCTCGCGTATAATCACAATAACCATACCAGCAGGTCCGATATTTTTCTGTACGCCGCCGTAAATAATTCCGTATCTGCTCACGTCAACCGGCTCTGATAAAAAGCAGGAGGATACGTCTGACACCAGAGTTTTTCCCTTTGTATTGGGAAGCTCCTTAAACTTTGTTCCGTAAATGGTATTGTTCTCACAAATATACACATAATCTGCGTCCGGACTTATGGGAAGATCGCTGCAGTCCGGAATATAGGAAAAGGTTTTGTCTTCTGAAGAAGCAATTTTATTTGCCTTTCCATATTTCTGTGCTTCCTGGTAGGCTTTTTTCGCCCATTGTCCTGTAACAATATAATCCGCCACTTTATTTTTCATAAGGTTCATAGGAATCATGGCAAACTGCTGCGATGCTCCGCCCTGAAGAAACAGGACCTTGTAATTATCCGGGATTTCCATCAGATCACGAAGGTCCTGCTCCGCCTCGTCTATAATCTGCTGAAATGCGCTGCTTCTATGGCTCATTTCCATTACCGACATTCCCGTTTCTTTATAGTTCATCATCTCTTCTGCAGCTTCTCTTAATACCTCTTCCGGGAGCACTGCAGGACCTGCCGAAAAATTATAAACTCTTTCCATCCTTCTTCATATCCTCCTCATCAAATACATCGTCAATATTTGCTCCTGCAGGAACCATAGGAAATACACTTAAATCCTGGTCAATCCAACAGTCGAGAACTACTGTACCTTTTGATGCAAGGGCCTTTTTAAGAGCCGGCTCCACCTCTTCTTTCTTAGTTACGCGGATTCCCTCCGCTCCCATCGCTTCTGCAAGCTTCACAAAATCCACATTGTCATTTAAGATAGTATGGGAATATCTGTGGTCATAGAACAACGTCTGCCACTGACGCACCATTCCCAGTACGTGATTATTCAGTACAATTTCAATTAACTGATTGCCGCTTCTAACAGAGGTTGCAATCTCATTCATGTTCATTCGGAAACAGCCGTCTCCCGCAATATTTACAACTGTCTTATCCGGTCTTCCCATTTTTGCTCCGATTGCCGCGCCAAGACCATATCCCATTGTTCCAAGACCACCAGACGTAAGAAGCGTTCTCGGAGTTTTATATTTATAATACTGTGCCGCCCACATCTGGTTCTGCCCAACCTCTGTGCTGATAATGGCATCTCCCTTTGTAAGCTCGTACAGTTTTTCAATTACATACGGGCCTGTAAGCTGAGATTCATCGTAACGGAGCGGATACTTCTTTTTCATTTCCATAATATGTGCAACCCACTCCGGGTGATTCTGTGCGGGAATCTTTTCAAGAAGCCTTCTTAACACTTCTTTTAAGTCTCCTTCAATGTAGGCGTCCACATATACGTTTTTATTGATTTCTGCCGCATCCACATCAATCTGAATGATTTTTGCATTTTTGGCAAAAGTATCTGCATTTCCCGTTACACGGTCGCTGAATCTTGCACCAAGCACAATTAAAAGATCGCATTGGCTTACCCCAAGATTTGATGTTTTTGTTCCGTGCATTCCAAGCATTCCTGTATACATAGGATCTTCCCCGGAAAATGCGCCTTTTCCCATAAGACTGTCACACACCGGAGCCTGGATTCTTGCGGAAAGCTCTGCAATTTCCCCGGAAGCCCCGGAAATTACTCCGCCTCCTCCAACAAAAATAAACGGTTTCTCTGCCTTGTTGATCAGATATGCTGCCTGCTCAATATCTTCTTTTCTTATATCCTTTGTTTCTCTTGTCACAGTTGCAGGACGGTGAGGAATATATTCATATTTTGCGGCGGTCACATCCTTTGTCACATCTACGAGAACAGGACCGGGACGTCCGCTTTTCGCAATTAAAAAAGCCTTTCTGATCGTATCAGCCAGCTTTGTTACATCTTTTACAATGTAGCTGTGCTTTGTTACCGGCATTACAATTCCTGCAATATCCACCTCCTGGAAAGAGTCCTTTCCAAGAAGTGATTTTCCTACATTTGCAGTAATCGCAACAACAGGAACAGAATCCATAAATGCAGTTGCAATTCCTGTTACAAGGTTGGTAGCACCCGGTCCTGAAGTTGCCATGCAGACTCCTACTTTTCCGGTTGCCCGCGCGTATCCGTCTGCAGCATGGGCAGCACCCTGCTCATGAGACGTAAGCACATGGGTAATCTCATCCTTATATTCATAAAGAGCATCGTATACATTTAAAATTGCTCCTCCAGGGTATCCAAAAACCGTGTCCACACCCTGTTCTTTCAGACATTCTACAATTATCTGCGCACCTGTCAGTTCCATAGCATCTCCTCCTTATTTTGATTTTGGTACTTCCAGAATGGCTCCTCTGTTTCCTGAGGTTACCATTGCTGCATATCTCGCAAGATAGCCGGTTGTTACCTTCGGTTCTCTCGGCTGCCATTTTTCTTTTCGTTTCGCCATTTCCTCGTCTGATACTTTGATTTCCAATTTCAGATGAGGAATATCTATAGAAATAATATCTCCCTCTTCCACAAGAGCAATGGGACCTCCCACTGCCGCCTCAGGGGAAACATGACCGATTGATGCGCCTCTTGACGCTCCGCTGAATCTTCCGTCTGTAATCAGTGCCACAGAAGAGCCGAGTCCCATTCCTGCGATAGCAGATGTTGGATTTAACATCTCTCTCATTCCAGGACCGCCTTTTGGTCCTTCGTAACGAATTACCACAACGTCTCCTGCCACAATTTTTCCGCCTTTAATTGCCGCTATAGCGTCCTCTTCACAGTCAAACACTCTTGCCGGTCCTTCATGAACCATCATCTCTTCCACAACTGCAGAACGTTTTACAACGCCACCGTCAGGAGCAAGGTTTCCTTTTAAAACTGCAAGACCACCTGTTACGCTGTATGGATTTTCCAAAGGACGGATAACCTCCGGATTTTTATTTACACAGTCTTTGATGTTTTCTCCCACTGTTTTTCCTGTAACTGTCATACACTCTGTATGAAGAAGTCCTTTTTTATTCAGCTCGTTCATTACCGCATATACGCCGCCGGCTTCATTTAAATCTTCCATATAAGTAGGACCTGCCGGAGCAAGATGACAGAGGTTCGGTGTTTTTTCGCTGATTTCATTTGCAAAGCTTATATCAAAATCCATTCCGATTTCATGAGCAATTGCCGGAAGATGGAGCATACTGTTTGTAGAACAGCCAAGAGCCATATCCACTGTCAAAGCATTCAAAATTGCCTCTTCTGTCATAATGTCTCTTGGGCGGATATTTCTTCTGTACATTTCCATTACCTGCATACCTGCATGTTTTGCAAGACGGATTCTCTCGGAATAAACTGCCGGAATGGTTCCATTTCCCTGAAGTCCCATTCCCAGAACTTCTGTAAGACAATTCATACTGTTGGCTGTGTACATACCGGAGCAGGAACCACAGGTAGGACACGTTTTGTTTTCATACTCACAGAGACCTTCCTCTGAAAGATTTCCCGCTGCATATGCCCCTACTGCCTCAAACATACTGGAAAGACTTGTTTTATGTCCATTCACTCTGCCCGCCAGCATAGGTCCTCCACTTACAAATACAGTTGGCACATTGATTCTGGCTGCCGCCATCAAAAGCCCCGGCACATTCTTATCACAGTTTGGAACCATAACAAGAGCGTCAAACTGATGTGCCATTGCCATCGCCTCTGTGGAATCCGCAATCAAATCTCTTGTAACAAGGGAATACTTCATTCCGATATGTCCCATTGCAATTCCGTCGCATACTGCAATCGCAGGAAATACAACCGGGGTTCCTCCCGCCATTGCCACTCCCTGTTTTACTGCATTTACAATCTTATCCAGGTTCATATGTCCCGGAACAATTTCATTATATGAACTTACAATACCAACAAGAGGACGTTCCATCTCTTCCTCTGTCATGCCAAGGGCACGAAACAGAGAACGGTGCGGCGCCTGCTGTGTTCCTTTTTTTACTGCATCACTTCTCATATCTGTCTCTCCTTTATGTATGCGTATTTCTGTTTATATCTGTTTCCTTTTAAACAGCCTGGGCAATCAGATTTCCCATTTCCTCTGTTCCCACAGCTTTACAGCCTTCCGACATGATATCTCCTGTGCGGTACCCTTCTGTCAGCACCTTCTGTACTGCCGTCTCTACTGCATCTGCCTCTTTATCCAGATCAAGAGAATAACGGAGCATCATAGCTGCTGATAAGATAGTTGCAATGGGATTTGCCTTATCCTGTCCTGCAATATCCGGAGCAGAACCGTGACTTGGCTCATAAAGTCCGAATTTCGTCTCATTTAAGCTGGCAGAAGAAAGCATTCCGATGGAGCCAGTCACCATGCTTGCCTCATCTGACAAAATATCTCCGAACATATTCTCTGTAAGAATCACATCAAACTGTCCCGGATCACGCACAAGCTGCATCGCGCAATTGTCTACAAGCATATGGGATAATGTTACGTCAGGATAATCCTTTGCTACTTCCTCCACAACACTTCTCCAAAGTCTGGAAGAATCCAGAACATTTGCCTTATCTACGCTTGTCACCTGTTTTCTTCTTTTTTTCGCAATCTCAAATGCCTTCACTGCAATACGGCGGATTTCTTTTTCATTATAGGTAAGCGTATCTACGGCTGTGCGAATTCCGTTTTCTTCTGTTGTCCTTCTCTCTCCAAAATAAAGCCCGCCTGTGAGTTCTCTGACAATTACCATATCAAAGCCTTCCCCTATAATTTCTTCTTTCAGAGGGCAGGCACCCTTTAATTCCTGATAAAGATACGCAGGTCTTAAATTCGCAAAGAGATTTAAGGCTTTTCTGATTCCAAGGAGACCTGCTTCCGGGCGTTTTGAAGGTTCTAACTGATACCAGGGTGAAGTTTTTGCATCGCCTCCTATAGAGCCCATCAAAACAGCATCTGCTGCTTTTGCCTTTTCTATTGTCTCTTCTGTAAGGGGAACTCCGTAAGCATCAATGGAAGCTCCTCCAAGAAGCAGCTCTTCATATGTAAAAGCATGTCCGTATTTCTCGCATACTCTGTCCAGCACTTTTTTTGCCTCTCTCACAATTTCCGGTCCGATACCGTCCCCCGGAATTAACGCTATCCTGCATTCCATAATTTTCTCTCCTCGCTCAAATATTTTTTCTATAATACCGCAATTCCGAAATTATTTCAACCTGTTAAAGCGAAAAAGAGTTAAAATTTTAAGTTTTTAACTAAACAAAGCGTTCTTGTATGTTTTACTTAGTAAAAAGAGAACCCTGATTTACAGGATTCTCTCATATTTTACAAACTGATATTCCAAATCGAAATACGTTTGTTCCTCACTCTCTGCCGTTATATGCCATTCTTTGTCCTCATCAAGATTTGGAAAATAGCTGTCTGCCTCATATGCAAAATCGATTTTTGTCACATGGGCTGTATCGCAGTATGGAAGAAGCTGTTTATACACGCTGTCTCCTCCGATACAGTATACTTCATCCTTCGGATATTTTTTAATTTCCTCAAGAACCTCCTCGATAGTATGAACAACAATCGCATCTTTTACTTTATAATTCTTATTTCCTGTGAGAATGATATTTGTACGGTTTTTCAACGGGAGTCCGTTCGGAAAGCTCTCCAGGGTTTTTCTTCCCATAACCACTACCTTTCCAGTTGTTTCCTGGCGGAACATTTTCATATCTGCCGGAATACTCACCAGAAGACGGTTATCCTTTCCAATCGCCCAATTTTTATCAACTGCTACAATAATATTCATTTTGTGTCTCTCCTTTTATATCTATCCTCTTATATGGCTATTGGGATATTTTTAATCTGCGGCCATGTCTCATAATTTTCCACAATCAGATCATCTGTTGTAAAATCGTAAAAATTCTTAATCTCCGGATTCAGCTTTACAATCGGTGCCGGATACGGAGTACGGCTTATAAGCTCTTTTACGACCGGAATATGTCTGTCATAAATATGACAGTCTGAAATCACATGAAGCAGTTCTCCTGCCTCCATATCGCACACCTGTGCAAACATCATAAGAAGAATTGAATACTGACATACATTCCAGTTATTTGCAGCAAGAATATCCTGTGAACGCTGATTTAAAATCGCATTTAAGGTAAGCTTGTCTTTGCCCGGCTCTTTTGTCACATTAAAGGTCATCGAATACGCACATGGATAAAGATTCATTTCATGAAGATCCTGATGCACATAAATGTTTGTCATAATTCTTCTGCTATACGGATTATTCTTCAGATCATAAAGAACCCTGTCCACCTGATCCATCATTCCCTCTTTGTAGCTGTGCTTGACGCTCATCTGGTAGCCATATGCTTTTCCAATCGAGCCCTCCTCATCTGCCCAGCTGTCCCATATATGGCTGTGAAGGTCGTGGATATTGTTTGATTTTTTCTGCCATATCCAGAGAATCTCGTCCATACAGCTTTTAAGAGCCGTCTTTCTAAGAGTAAGAGCCGGAAATTCCTTTCTCAGATCATATCTGTTTACTACCCCGAATTTCTTGATGGTATAAGCAGATGTTCCGTCCTCCCACACAGGGCGAACCTTCTCTCCCTCTGTGCTTGTTCCATTCTCAATAATATCTTTACACATCTCTATAAAAATATTGTCTGCAAGACTCATTTTTTTGTCCTCCTGGTTTTCTTTTCTGCAGTGCTCTCTATGCAAGCACGCTTTTCGGAAACTCTCTTTTCAGAAACCTTTCTCCCGGAAGCTTTTTTCGTCTCCTCCTGCGGCGTCACAGAAAATACAAGGAGCCCGAGCGCCGGAATTTTCATTTTTATAGAATAAGGGCGTTCATCCCATTCCTGTGATTTTGCAGTTTTTACTCTTGGATTTCCCACACCGTTTCCGCCATATTTCTTTAAATCACTGTTAAAAATCTCTTTGTATTTTCCTGCATAAGGTACTCCAACCTGATAGTTTTCATAAGTATCCGCCGCAAAATTACATACTGCAAGAAGTGTTTCGCTCGGATTTTCTGTTTTTCTGAGGAAAGTCAGTACATTCTCCTCATATTTCATAAGCTGAATCCACTCAAGCCCCTCATAATCGTCATCTTTCTTCCAGAGAGCCGGCTGTTCTTTATATAAAGTATTCAAATCCCGGATATACTCTTTCAGAGCCTTCGGCATATCTTTATCAGGCGCAGACATCTTGCAGCCCGGGTGAAGCGTCATATATCCATATGCTGCCCTGATTTCCGCTTCCTTCTGGTTTTCATCGCCCCAGATTCTCTTACGGAAATCATCAAGCGTTCCCACGTCCCTGCTTCCCAACGTGAGAATGTAGTGCTCGCTGTACGCATAAAGTGTAGACAGGGTAAGCTGGTCATGACTTCTTTTTCTGTTGTCCGGCTCAGATGCGAGATATTCCAGAAAGTCTCTTGTCCAGCCGCCGCTCCATTTATAATCAAATCCAAGATGATCGTTTTCCACACTGTCTGTAAGCTCCGGCCAGAGTCCGTCTTCCTGCGCGATCAAAAGTACACCTGGGTTTCTTTTCTTTACAATGGAATTTAAGTGCTTCAAAAACTCTACTGCATAAAGGTTTTCATTTGTTCCATAAAGATTCGGCTGCCACTCGCCCATATTTCTTCCGTAATCCAGATAAAGCATGGCATCCACATCATCCATTCGGAATCCGTCTACATGGTAAACTTCCGTCCAGAAGCAGGCATTTGCTATAAGAAAATCCCGTACCATCGGACTTCCATAATTATAAAGCATAGTACCCCACATCGGATGAACTGCACAGTTGTCATCTGGAACTTCATAAAGAGGTGTTCCGTCAAATTTTTCCAGTCCTCCCTCAAATCTCGGGAACTGTGCAGGCGTCCAGTCAAGAATCACACCAACTCCAGCCTGATGTAAAAGATTAACCGCCTTCTGGAATTTTTCAGGAGTTCCAAATCTGGAGGTGGGAGCGTAATAAGATGAGGTAGAATATCCTCCTGTACTTTCCTCCAGATATTCCATAACAGGTTTAAATTCCACATGGGTATAGCCTGTCTCCTTCATAAATTCTGCAAGCTCTTCTCCACTCTCCCATTTCGTAATATCTGTCTCATAAATGGAAATCGGCTGTTTTCTGTCATCATATTTTTTTCTCGCTTCCATCCATTCTCCATCGTTCCAAGAAAATCCAGACAGATCAGTCACAACAGAAGCGCAGTCTTTTGGCTTTTCGACTCCAAAGCCATAAGGATCGGCTTTTAAAGAAAGCTTTCCACTTTTCTCTTTTATTTCATATTTATAAAGCGTTCCCGCTTTTATATCCGGTACAAATAATTCAAAAATTCCGGACATGGGCATTCTGTGCATCATAAGGAATCGTCCGTCCCAGTTATTAAAATCACCCACAACACTGACCCTCTGTGCATTTGGAGCCCACACAGCAAAATAAGTTCCCTCAACACCGTCCACAGTCATAAGATGCGCTCCCAGCTTTTTATATGACTCATAATATACCCCTGCACAAAAAGCCTTCTCTTCTTCCGGAAGCAGCTGCCCTGAATACTGATACGGGTCCTTCCACTGCTTTTCATAATCTTTCCACTGCACAAGAAAGCTGTATTTCGGAATCCGTTTTGCCGGAAGAAGCACTGCAAAATATCCCGCCTCGTCTTCCATTTCCATCTGATACTCTTTTTTTCCTGCAATTACTTTCGCACTCTTTGCCTCTGGAAAAAATCCCTGGATCAGAACGCCATCCTTTGTAATCCTTGGTCCCATCACATCTTTCGGTGAAACCTCTTCCCCATATACTACTGCCTCAATCCGCGGCCAATCCATATATTTATATAATTTTTCGTCCATAACACACCTCCCATTTTTTCCATTTTACCATTTTTCCCTGAAAAAATAAAGGAAATTGTTTGACAAATCCTTCTCACTGCGCTAAATTGGAATTAAGATTACGTACTTGGAGGAAGAACGAATGGAAAACAGATTATTTGACGTAACAGCTCTTGGTGAGCTCCTGATCGATTTTACAGAAAATGGAACAACCTCTCAGGGAAATCCCCTTCTTGAGGCAAATCCCGGCGGTGCTGTATGCAATGTGCTTGCCATGCTTGGCCGCCTTGGCAAAAAAACTGCTTTTATTGGAAAAGTAGGACAGGATATGTTCGGAACACAGTTAAAAAATGCAGTGGAAGAAGTCGGCATTGATACACGTGCTCTTTTTATGGATGAAGAAGTACACACCACTCTCGCTTTTGTACATACTTATCCGGATGGAGATCGTGATTTCTCCTTCTATAGAAATCCAGGCGCAGATATGATGCTGACAAAAGATGAAGTTCCGGATGATTTAATCCAGAATTCCCGTCTTTTCCACTTTGGTACTCTCTCATCTACACATGAAGGTGTAAGAGAGGCGACACGCCATGCCATTGAAGTTGCAAAAGATGCTGGTTGTATCATTACTTTTGACCCTAATCTGCGCCCTCCTCTCTGGAAATCTCTTGATGATGCCAGAAGAGAAATTGAATATGGAATGACAAAATGTGACGT
>UQJE01000018.1 GCA_900541345.1 uncultured Blautia sp. | reverse complement strand
TTCTGTAGGCTCTATATAAAATTCTCCTGTAAATCCGTCTACCGCGCCTTCTGTTCCTGTTGTAAGAGCTTCCAGATCCATATCCACACCGATCAGCGCCGGAATATTCATCATACGGGCAAGAATCGCCGTATGTGAGTTTGCAGAACCGTGCACGGTAACAAAAGCAAGAATTTTATCTTTGTCCATCTGAACGGTCTCGCTTGGAGAAAGGTCATCTGCCACAACAATCACAGGCTCTTCCAGATCAATACCATCTCCGCCGTGTCCGGAAAGATTTTTTACAAGGCGCTTTGAAATATCTTTAATGTCTGCAGCTCTTGCTTTCATATAATCATCATCCATACTTGCAAACATTTCAGAAAAATTATCACCTGTGGAGGCAACTGCATATTCTGCATTTACCATCTCTGTTGTAATAATGTTTTCGATGGACTCGTTATAATCCTCGTCCTCAAGCATCATCTGATGCACTTCGAAAATAGCAGCGCTGGCTTCCCCTACTTCTTTTACAGCCTTTTCATAAAGCTTCTGAAGCTGCTCCTGTGATGCTGCAACTGCAGTCTTCACTCTCTGAATCTCAGCCTGCGTATCTTCAATTTTTGTTCTTTTTACAATGTAATCATCTTTTTTCAGCACGGAAATCTTTCCCATTGCGATTCCCTTGTAAACTGATTTCCCTTTCAAACACTGCATGTTTTTCCCTGCCGTTTCTTATGATTTTCAAACTTATTCCGTTAATAATTACAGATTTTCTTCGAAAAATGCTTTGATTCCCTCGAAAGCTGTCTCTTCGTCGCTTCCCTCAACCTGAACCTCTACTGTGTTGCCGCATTTTACTGCAAGTCCCATAAGAGCCATTAATCTTGTTACATCAACGCTTTTTCCGTCTTTTGTCAGTGTGATTTTGCTCTCGTATTTCTTTGCCTCTTTTGCAAGGATACCTGCCGGTCTTGCGTGGATTCCCAGTTCATCTTTTATTGTGTACTCAAAGCTTTTCATTTTAAAATTC
Source organism: uncultured Blautia sp. (assembly GCA_900541345.1). GTDB lineage: Bacteria > Bacillota > Clostridia > Lachnospirales > Lachnospiraceae > Blautia_A. The sequence continues at coordinate 36,167 of UQJE01000018.1, read as the reverse complement.
TCCCTTCATTAGATAAAAATTAATATATTTCAACTGATACCTGCGCCTGAAGCGCAGCAAAGCTGAACTCTCTCTTTTCATTATGACGCAATCATCCTCTGGATATGTATTGCAAGAAATCCTGTCTCCTCCGGCAGAAGCTTCTTCTGAAGCGCCGTTTCCATATTTCCGCATATTTGCTCTGCGATTTTCAATGCTTTCGGATATTTATTTTTCACAAAATCATTTAAATCCACATTGACAGCTTCTCCTGTCTTCGCCCGCACAGCCATGTAATATAAGTGGCTCATAAGGCGAATATAGTTCAGAGATTCCTTTTGAAGCTCCCTGCCTCCCATCTTCTCTATGGTCTGCATACTTTCATCTATAATCTGCGTTGTTTTTAACGTATCAGATACCTGCTCATTGGAAAGTCCGGAGTGAATGTGAAGGGCAATAAAGCCGGCTTCATCATCCGAAATACGGTAGCCTGTCATTTTTTCTATAATTTTTCTGCTCTCCATTGCAACGGCATACTCTTTTCCAAAAAGAATCTTAATATCCGGAATAAAAGGATTGGGAAGAAAAATATTATCTTTCTCCCTTTTCACAGCAAAAGCAATATGATCTGCCAACGGAAGCAGAATATCCCCGTTCACCGAATCAAATACCTTTTCCGCTTCTGCAATGATTTTTCCCGCAGTCTCAATATAAACAGGATCGATGGTATTTACCATATTTATAGCCGAACTGCTTTCTTCTCTTGCCACCGGTGTATACACCTGGATTTCTTCCCTGGGGTCTATCCTGTCTCCTGCCTTTTTTCCAAATCCAATCCCTTTTCCCAAAAGAATTCTTTCACTTCCGCTGTCTTTTTCTTTTGCTAAAAGTGCATTATTATTTAAAATTTTCAAAATGCAGTACATATACAACTCCTATATTATGGAATAAAAAAGGCATAAACTTACCCCGTTTTAATCATACATCTTATGAATAAAACCGGATAGCTTATGCCTGCATCATCAGTAACACACTATCAACGATTATGATTTCACTTAAATATGAATCTATATACACTATATAGCATTTTACCGTTAGTCGTCAAGCTACATTTTTACCTAAATTGTGTCGAATTTTTTATGCACTTTTACCCACGGAAAGGTTTTCTATAGCTTTCACTACATTTTCCGAAAAAATCCTGTGACCTTCCTCTGTAAAATGGACACCATCATAAGCAAGAGAGATGTTCCATTCTCCCGCATCTGCAAAATCAATTCCGAGTTTTTTCGAAATCGCTCTGTAAAAATCCGACAGTCTGTGCGTCTCCCAACAAAGCTTTTCGCTTTCCACCCAAGCCCCCTGTTTCACAGGCACAGGGGAAATCAAAAAAATAGATATTCTACTTTCTTCTGCTTTTTGTTTGATACTATTTAAAAATGTCTCCATGCGAAAAGCAACTTCTTCCGCCATATTTCTTTCATTTTCCAGAAAATCATTTGTCCCAAGCATAATCCAAAGAGAAACCCTCTCCGACTCCTGTATCCAAACCTCCATCTGCTCTCTTACACATTGAAACTGCGCTTCATATCTCGGAATCTTCCGTCCGCATAACCCGTAATTTTTTACAGAAATCCCTGTTTTCGCTTCTACAAGAGCTGTCCATCGTTCTTTTTCTGAGTATCGACCGCCCCCAGGCACGCAGGGGGCATATCCATACGTATTCGAGTCCCCGTAACATACAATCATGTTGTCTTCATTTTTCTGCATACAAAAACTTATCATTTTTTACTCTGACCCTTGCCTGCTGTGCCAGTTATTGTATTAGACTGATGGCGTAATGCCGCCAAAGTATTTCCATGACGGGCTTCTTTCAGTTTTTGATCATTTTCCTGATAATATTTATACAAAATATCAAGAATCAAAAGTATAGGAAACTGAGGTGAAATAATATTTCCGTAATTAAGATTCTGACGGGCAGCAGTCAAAACAACCTCATCGCAAAAACTATGATATTCTCCTCTGTTATATGCTGTAATCAATATGGTTCGCGCTCCATTAATGTGTGCCTGTTTTAAAGAATCCAGTACGGATTCTGTCTCTCCGCTGATACTGATTCCTATCGCTATGCTGTTTTCTGTCAAAAGGGAAGCATTCATACGCATCAAATCACTGTCCTCCAATGCTGTGATATCCAATCCCAGGCGCATAAAACGATTCTGCATTTCACGGGCAGCAAGACCGGAACTTCCTTTTCCATACACAAACACTCTGGAACCGTCTACCATATAACCTGCAATCCTTTTAAATTGTTCTTCCTCTGCAAGATTATAACTTTTATTCAGAATTTCCTGATAAGCCTCAAAAACAGTTCTTACCTGATCTGTAATAACCTTGTCTGTACCATTAAAAGATTCTTTATACCGATAAATAAATTCCCTGTACCCTTTAAATCCACATCTTTTTGCAAAACGTGATAATGTCGCCTCCGATACAAAAAGATACTCAGATATATTCTTGGAAGAAAAATCCATCTTTGTTTTATTTTTAATAAAAAAATCCGCAACTGTTTTTTCCAAAGAAGACATATTTTCGTAATGGCTTTCAATTATCGGTATCACTGTTTTTTCGTAATATTTCATTTGCTGATTGCTTACCTTTCTGTCGATTTCTATAATTGTAAAAGGCTCCCAGCATACCCGCGTTATTTTCATATTCAGCAAATGTCAATGTAGTCTTTTCCGCAATACCCGATACCAGATATTTATTCAATGCTTTTATCAGTAATGGTTTCCAATACTCTCTCCGGGACATGATTCCTCCTCCCAGAATAACCACTTCCGGATTCAATACATAGCAAATATTTGCTATTCCTTTTCCCAGTATATCTGCCATTTCTTCTATAGCATAAATGCACTCCGTATCTCCTGCCATAGCCTTATCAAATATTATTTTACCATTTAATTCTCCTGGCTGCAATTTCTTTTGCTTTTCCACTTTTTCCACAAGACTTTTGCTGGCTGCCGTATCCTGAAATATTCCGTCAGGAAGATACATATATCCCACTTCACATGCACTGTTACTGAATCCATGAAAAATTTCTTTATTTATAACAATACATCCTCCGATTCCTGTTCCTATTGTCAGGCACACGCAAATCCTCGCATTCTTTCCTGCTCCGCTCATGCTTTCCGCAAGTCCTGCACAATTTACATCATTTTCAACTTCACATGGAATATGAAATTCTTCTTCTAAAATATCTTTTATTTTTGTTCCCGTCCATTCCGGAATTAACGGAGAAGAATAAAAAATTTCTCCTTTTTCAGGATCCACCATTCCTGCAGTAGATACAGCAATGCCTTCTGCTTCCGGAAATTCTTCCAGACATTCTCCTGTCAGTTTTTTAATACATTCCATGATACCCGGACCTTTTCGTTCACCTGCTTTTGTAGGTGTCTCTTTTTTTATAAGAAAATTCTCATTTTCATCTATAACGCCATACTTGACAGCAGTTCCTCCAATATCAATACATATGTATTTTTTCATTTTCCTTCTCCTTATTCTTTATATATTCTCCGATTTTCTGTCCCAAAATACCGTGGCTGTCTTTATCAAGGTGCATATAATCTAAAGTGTTCATTTTCACAAAATCACCGGCATCCAGAAAATCCACATGCAGCTCGTCTGCAATTTTTCTGTATTCTTTGGCTACTCCTTTTGAACGCTCAGAACAAATTCCCATTTCTTCCCCTACGAAAGACATTTCACATTCCGGTTCAATAGGACCGGGCGCAACAAGAAGTATTCTCGGTGTTTCCCGCCATGCCGGAATCTGCTGTGCCTTTATCAAAAGTCTTTTCATACCGCAGGCAATATTTCTTGGCGTAAGACCGAAACGTGCTTTACAGTCATTTGTGCCAAGCATTACCACCATAAAATCCAGTGGCGAATGACTCATCATACAGGGATACAGATATGACAGACCACTCATTCCTTCATTAAGGGGATCTTCAAATACTGTTGTCCGTCCGCACAGTCCTTCTTCAATAACTGTGTACTCCTGTCCCAAGAAGGAAGCCAGTTGTCCGGTCCAGCGGACTTCATCCGGAAAACGTCCGTCAGTAAACGCATCATATCCCCATGTATTAGAATCTCCATAACATAATATTCTTTTTTTCATATTTACCTCGCAATCCAGAAAGGGGCATTCACAAAGAATCTGCTCCTTTGGAATGCCCTCCTTCAATTTTTTACTTTTCAAGTTTATTTTTTACATTGTATGGTACATTTCCTGCGAAAAAGTCTGCAATGCAATCTCCTATAATTACCTGTGAACGATGCTCGGATTCGAGAGATGCCGCTCCCATATGAGATGTTATAGAAACATTGTCCATAGAAAGAAGTGGATTATCTTTTTCCGGCGGTTCCTGAACAAGCACATCAAGACCTGCTCCCTGAATCTGTCCTTCTTTTAAAGCCTGGATTAAATCCTCTTCATTAATTACACCGCCCCTGCAGGTATTAATCAAATACGCTGTGGGCTTCATCATTGCAAATACATTCTTGTCTATCATTCCCTTTGTTTCTTCATTAAACGGAACGTGCAGACTTAAAATATCACTTTCCCGGAACAGCTCTTCTTTGTCTTTTACAAAAGTAACTCCATATTTTTCATCATCCTGATCTGGGAAATACGCATCGTAAACAAGAACTTTTACGTCAAATCCCTTCATCATACGGACAAGCTGCTTACCAATATTTCCAAAGCCCAAAAGACCTACTGTCTTTCCATCTAATTCATTTCCTGTAATTGTGGAAGGCCAGATTCCATTTCTGCATCCTTCTGTACAATGAGAAAAACGGCGGCCAATATTTAAAATATGGAGAAGCGCTACTTCTGCAACTGCTGCTGAGTTTGCACCTGGTACATTTCCTACAAGAATACCTGCTTCCGTTGCTGCCGGAATATCAATATTGTCCATTCCAGCGCCATAACGTACAATATATTTCACCTTGCCTTTTACCTGATTCAGGGTTTTTGTATTCCATGGTTCCCATGTACTTATAACTGCATCGGCTTTACGTGCCATTTCTACTGTTTTTTCTTCATCTCCAGTCGGGATGGGCTCTTTTAAAAGAGTCCATCCTTTTTTTTCAAAAAAATCATCAAGATATGTTACATCAACCTTTGTACTGTCAAGATTCAACCATATTGTTTTACTCATAATCTTACTCCTTTTATTTCACAGTTTTCTGTACGGCTTCCAGTTTTTTAATTGCATCTCCAATAGCGCCGTCTACATCAAGAGTATCTGTAACAACTTTATTCATCATCTCTGCCATTGGGAAAGTGAAATAATGTTTTGCAGCAATGGCGCGGCCTTTGATTCCTTCAACAGGATAGCCATAATAACCTTTTGCTTTTTTTGCATAGTCGATAATCTGTGCATTGACACCATCTGCCCATACGCCTTCACCTTCCATATCCTGGAATAATGGTGCAAATACCGGCGCTGTAATTTCCAGATATTCCTCATACCACTCTTTATCATACATATATTCAATCAGTTTTGTAGCAGATTCTACATCGTCACATGTTTCCATAATTGCAAAACCTGTTGCAAATCCCATTGTTGTATCATTGTCTGAACCAGACGGTAAACTTACCATTTCTGTATTTTCAAAGAGTTCTTTATTGGCTTCATCTGACCGAAGCGCATTGTATAAAGTCGGTGCATTAAACACGATTCCACATTCTCCCATAAGATATGCAGAGTTATTTCCGCCTGGATCCCATGTACTTGCCGCTTTTGGAATCACACCGCCGTCATACATTTCTTTGTATTTTGTTAAAAGGCTCTTTGTCACATCATTATCAAGAGTAATATTTCCGTCTTTATCGAAAATGTATCCGCCCTGATCCCAGTTAATCATACGGAACATATTCTCTCCATCTTCGTCAGTTGGTCCGCAGCCAATGCCAAGACCGTAAAAGCCGTTGTCCGGATCGGAAATCTGTTCTGCAACTTCAAAAACCTCATCCCATGTTTTCGGAAGCTCTGTGATTCCTTTTTCTTCCAGCTTGTCTTTACGCACAAACATCATTGTTGAGGAACTTGTCATAGGTACAAAATAATGTTTTCCATCTATTTTTGTTCCTTCATAAACTGCCTCAAAATAAGAACGCTCTTCATTAATGTTGTTTACAATATCAGAAACATCTTTATAAGGAATGTTTGGATAATAGTTTACTACTTTTGTTACTGCAGAAGTGGTAATGTCCGGAACATTGCTTCCTGCCTCAATTGCAGCGTTCAGCTTTGTCATAAAATCTGTTGCCCCGATAAACTCATATTTTACCTTGATTCCGGATTCTTCTGCAAAGGCATCAAGGCGCTCCTGCATTGCAGTATTAGCATCATCGCTGAATACTTTTTCTACCCATACAGTTAATTCTTTGTCCGATTCTTTTTTTGCACTCTCTGCCTTCTTCTCTTCTCCCGCACCTCCACAAGCTGTAAGAGAAATTGCCATTGTTGCTGCCAAAGCCGCTGCCATCCATCTTTTTTTCATGTTCAGTACCTCCTGAATATTTTATTTTTATTCTTCTTTATAGATTACAAATATTACATTTTTACTCCGCCTGCTGTTTTTCCGCCTACAAGCGAACCAGATGCAAGCATATAAATAATTAAAATAGGAACACAGGCTACGATTGCTCCTGCCATTAACTGTCCCCAAGGATACATATCTCCAAAAATCAGTCCTGATATAATCAGAGGGAATGTCTGCATTGAAGTTGTGGTTACGTTAACAAGAGCGTAAAGGTATTCACCCCAGCACATTGCAAACGCAAAAATCGTAGTGGAAATTATTCCCGGTAAAGCCAGTGGAAAAATAATCTGATACATAGCGCGAAAACGGCTGCATCCATCCACTGTAGCTGCCTCTTCCAAATCATATGGTATAGACGCAATATGCGGAATCAAAATCCATGCTACATAAGGAAGAGTAAAAGTAGGATATATAAGCATCAATCCTAAAATATTATCTGTCAGTCCTATCTTTGACACGAAAATGTATAATGGAATGTACAACACGGAAGTAGGAAGTAAGTATGTAAATAAAATCGTCTTCGAGAAAAACTTCTTTCCTTTAAATTTCATTCTTGCCAGCGTATATGCTGCCGGATATGCTACGACAATAGAAAATGCGGAAACAAATACAGCTACCAGAAGACTGTTTTTCATACCATTAAGAAAAGCTGTTTTTGTAAACAATGTTTCATATGATTCCAATGTCGGCATATTAGGAAACATAGTCGGAATTCTGCTGTATATTTCTGCCTGTCCTTTAAATGACGTATTTAACATCCAGTAAATCGGCGCAAGTGCCACAATCAGACAGACTGCAATAAACACTCTGCTTAAAATTTTTACACTTCGTTTCTGTCTCATATACTCACCCCTTAATCATTCTGATCCAACATCTTCTTGGATAAAATATTAATAAGAATAATCAAAACCGGCATAGCAAGAACTGCTACTGCAATACCTTTTCCAAGCTGCATACTTGTCATCGCCGTCTTATAACTAAATACATTCATAACCTGTGTAGAACCGTTTGGTCCTCCACCTGTCATAAGCCATACCGTTTCAAATTCATTTAATGTCCAGATTGTAGACATTAATGTGGAAAGCATAATAACATCTTTAATCTGAGGTAAGGTTACATACCAGAAACGCTGCCACATATTCGCTCCGTCAATTGCAGCTGCTTCATAGTAATCCTTCGGTATTGTCTGCAATTTAGCCAAAATAGAAATTCCAAAGAACGGTGTTCCTCTCCATACATTGGCTACAATAATCGTAAACATTGCAAGACCTGCTGAGCCGAACCATACCAGATCGGAATCAATAATATGCAGTGCCTTCAAAACATAGTTTGCAACTCCGCCTGTAGATGAGAAAATCCATCTCCAGTTAAGAACAGCTACGATATTAGGTAATGTCCACGGAATTAAAAGCAGAGCACGTACAACATTACGTCCCCGAAAATCTACATTTAATGCCAACGCCATCAGTACTCCAAAAATACACTTTGAAATAATAGAGAAAAAAGTAAAACTCAAAGTATTAAGCAGAGAATGCAGATATTCTTTATCCGTAAGCAACTCTATATAATTTTGAAAACCGATAAATGATGCGCTTCCGCCAATACTCTTATCGGTAAAACTGAGGGAGACACCCCAGATAATTGGCCCTGCCAAAACACAAAGAAGATAAATAATCAACGGAGCATTGACTGTATAGGCAAACCTGGTGTTTTTCTTCAATATTTTTTGTTGAGATGTCTCCTTTTTTGAAAATGCACTCATTTCATTCCTCCTATCCTCGGTATAAATGTCCGAACAATTAAGTTAGGTTTATTATATTCAAAACCGATTATTCTTTCAATATGTTTTATTATATTAGAAAGTTCTTTCTTTATTTGTTCTATTTGCACAATTAATTCTTGATAATCGCATTTTTATTTTAGTGCTTTTTCCCAAGTACTGAAAGTGCTTTCTATTTTTCAAAATATATTGAAATTACTTTTCTTAAGCATATAATATTTATTAAAGATACCTAACAGGTATAGAAATATTCAGGAGACTATATTTAACGAAAGGACATAGGTACATAATTATGAATTCAAAAATTGAAAAACTGAAGGGGCATTTGATTGTTTCCTGTCAGGCGCTTCCGGAGGAGCCTCTGCACTCTTCATATATTATGGGCCGCATGGCAGCCGCCGCTTATGAAGGCGGAGCTTACGGTATTCGAGCCAATACATGTGAAGACATTCAGGAAATCCGAAACAATGTAGATCTTCCTGTTATTGGTATTATAAAAAAAGAATACCCTGACAGCTCTGTATACATTACTCCCACTTTAAAAGAAATAGACAGGCTCATGGAAATAAAACCGGAAATTATAGCATTAGACGCAACGAACAGAATCCGCCCCGGCAATACTTCTCTTGATGATTTTTTTATGGAAGCAAAGCAAAAATATCCGGAACAGCTCTGGATGGCAGATTGTTCTACTATAGAAGAAGCTATACATGCAGATCGTCTCGGTTTTGATTTTATTGGAACGACACTTGTGGGATATACTGAAGAAAGTAAGAATCTTAAAATTGAAGAAAATGATTTTTATATTATAAAAGAAATTCTTCGCAATGTTTCTCATCCTGTCATTGCAGAAGGAAATATTGATACTCCTCAAAAAGCCAAAAGAGTAATACAGCTGGGATGTTTCAGTGTTGTTGTAGGTTCTATTATTACACGGCCGCAGCTAATCACTAGGTCTTTTACGGAATCATTAAATGAAGTAGTTGATGTTTAAAACATAAACCATATATTTATATGTACCCGGATACCCGGAAGAGAAAGGAGTTTATACTGTGAACAAATTAGAAAAATACTACAATATTTTCCCGGCTTTTTATGCCTGCTACGATGATAATGGAGAAGTAAGTCCCAAAAGAATACAGGAGCTTACCGAACACTTGATTAAAAAAGGAGTAAAAGGTGTTTATGCCTGCGGTTCTTCTGGAGAATGCATTTACCAGAGTATCGAAGACAGAAAGATTACTCTTGAAAATATTATGGAGGCTGCAAAAGGGCGCTTAACAGTAATTGCACATGTGGCATGCAACAACACAAAAGACAGTGTTGAACTGGCCCGCCATGCAGAATCTCTTGGTGTAGATGCCATTGCAGCAATTCCCCCTATTTACTTCCATCTTCCGGAATATTCTATTGCCGAATACTGGAATGCCATCAGCAATGCCGCACCAAATACCGATTTCATTATTTATAATATTCCACAGTTGGCAGGAACAGCTCTGACACTTCCTCTTCTGCGTACTATGAGAAAAAATCCAAATGTAGTCGGCGTAAAAAACTCTTCTATGGCAACGCAGGACATCCAGATGTTCAAAGCTGAAGGAGGAGAAGACTTTGTAGTATTCAATGGTCCGGACGAACAGCTTGTAAGCGGTCTGTCTATCGGCGCTCAGGGCGGAATTGGCGGCACATATGGCGTAATGCCGGAACTGATTCTTAAAATCAAAGAACTTACAGATGCCGGAGATCTGAAATCTGCACGAAATGTACAGAATGCCGTAGATTCTGTTATTTACAAAATGTGTGAAGCACACGGAAATCTTTATGCTGTTATTAAAAAGATTTTGGAAATCAATGAACATCTCTGTATAGGAAGTGTACGTGCTCCATTATCTCCGCTTACGGAAAACGATGTTCACATTGCAGAAACTGCTGCTGAAATGATTCGTGATGCAATAAAAAAATATTGCTGATTTTTAAAAATGAACTGCCCCCTGTCAAACAGACAGATGAAAAATAAGATTTTCTATCTCCAACCGCAGCTGTACGGTTGGAGATATTTTTATGTAGCTTTGCATTTTTTGTGGAGTCATCTCTCGTTTTTACTCTCTTTTCATTTTTCTGCACGCAAGAATCCCTCCAAGAAGAAGCACTGGGAAAATCACTCCCGCCAGAATCCCCATTTTCAGGTTGTCGCCAAAAGCACTCGACACAGCGCCCACCACAGTGGGACCACCGGAGCAGCCAAGGTCTCCTCCAAGGGCAAGGAATGCAAACATGGCTGTTCCGCCTTTGGGAATAGCTGCTGCCGCCTTACTGAAGCTTCCCGGCCACATAATCCCAACAGAAAGGCCGCATACCGCACAGGCAGCAAGACTTAACTGAGGAACAGGCAGAAGGGAAATTCCAAGATAGGACAAAATACAGAGACAGCAGCTCAAAATCATAAAACGGTCAAGATTAATCCTGTGTCCGTATTTTCCGTAAAAAGCCCTCGCCGCTCCCATAAGGACTGCAAACGCCATAGGTCCTGCAAGGTCTCCGGCAGCCTTTGTAATACCGAGTCCCTTTTCCGCAAATGTCGACGCCCACTGGCTGACAGCCTGCTCGCTTGCCCCTGCACATACCATCATAATCAAAAGGACCCAAAATATATTCATTCCAAACAGTTTTTTAATGCCGATTCCCGTCTCTCCCTCTTCCATAAGAGATGCCATAGGCACTTTTGTAAAAGCAAATGCATTCACAAGAGGAACAACCGCCCATACTGCAGCAAGCAGCTTCCAGTTTTCGATTCCTGCCGCCTGAAAAAACAATGTAGAAAGGAGAACAACTCCTACATGCCCCCAGCAGTAAAAAGAATGAAGCATACTCATTGCTTTTTCCTTATTATCAGAAGGGCAGGATTCCACAACAGGGCTTACCAGCACTTCCAGAAGTCCTCCGCCAATCGCATACACCATTACGGAAATGAGAATACCGGCAAAAGGCGGCATCACCTCCGGCAGGACAGTCAAAAGAAGAAGCCCGGCTGCCGACATTATATGCGCAATGACCATTGATGCCCTGTAGCCGATTTTATCCACAAAGCCGATAGACAAAAGGTCTACAAGAAGCTGCACACCAAAATTAAAGGTTACAAGTGCCGTAATCTGTGATAAGGGAATATCATAGCTCCTTTGAAAAGTCAGAAACAGGAGCGGAACAAAATTGTTCACGATCGCCTGTACAATATAGCCGGTAAAACAGGCGGTCATTGTTTTGTTGTACTTGTTTTTCATAGTAGTCTCCTGGTATTTATTTGTCCTCAGAATTATAACTCTTTTTTTCCGGTTTTGCCATAAAAACTCCCTGTAAATCCTTTATAATTTCCCCCTCCGTACTGCCGAATTAATATTACCTTTGCATACGCAAGATTCACTCTTCTATAATTTCCCAGTATCCGCTAAACCCACGCCCTACAAAATGTACATTATCCATTGCTTTTATATGACGCTTTACTGTTTTGGCACTCACACCTAATGCAATTGCCATTTTTTCAGTACTTATCTTATTATTTTTTCGTATTAAACTCATTATTTGCTTATCCAGGACATCTTGAGGGACATCTTGAGGGACATCTTGAGGGACATCTTGAGGGACATCATAATTCAGATTCGGCATAATCACCGTAAACTGATACCTGTCTGACCTGAATGATGGTTTTTTATCCTTTGCGTAATTCACTTGAACTTCATATCCACTGATGATTTTTCCGAATCCGCTGCCTTTCCGCTCCATATACCCGAGCCTGTTAAGCACATCTGCAAGAACCGGATTTCTTCTGGTTGACGGAACTGTAAGTGGGTCTCTTTCCTGAATAACAGAACCGTCCGCCATTCCTCCTGGAGAATAAATCTCCATACGGTCATCATATATGTCAATATGAACCTCGCTTCCATTGACAAGGTAATCTCTGTGAGCCAATGCATTAATCAATGCTTCATGATAGCTGCGCTCTACATATTCCGGCATCTCTTCTCTGGAATTCGAAGTTTTCCTCCACATCATTTTTGCATTTCGCTTAATAAATGCCTCTCCATTTTCAATCAGGGAAAGAACGCTTCCTTCATACTCCGCATCATCAATAGCATCTAATATCCCGTTACTTTTATTCAACCCATTCCACCTTGTACAAAATAGTCTTGACCATCGAATCGGGCTCTCATCTGCAATTAATGCTCCTGCGTTTGTTAAATATCCTTGCTCATTTGCCATTCCAAAAGAAATCAAGTCTTTCTCATCAAAACTGTTTCCCGTCCACTTCTTATATCTCTCCCGAAGTTTTGAGAATGCGTAATCATCTACTTTATAGGCGGAAATCTGTGAATCATAAGAAGTATTCCTGCCACGTAAAACTAATCTTTTTAATTCAGTTGCAGTTGCTTTCACACTTTCGTTTCCCACACGCACATAAGCTTCCAACACACCATCTCCTGAATAATAATATGGTGTCTCATCTCCCTTAAAAATATCTAATACAACCAATATATTTTCGTTTTCCTCTTCAAATCGTAGCCGGAATTCCGGAATCGGATCCAGTCGTGTCTTAATAATCTCACTGATTTTCTCTGCATCACCGCTCGGATCTTCCAGACCAACAATCTGTCCATCATTGGTTATTCCAAAAATCAATGCACCGCCAAAGGTATTCGCAAATGCACTCACACTTTTGCACCAGCTCTTTGGTTTACGTGCTTCTAAAATAAGTTTTTTATCATATTCTGTTGCTTCACCAATCAATTTCCCAATATCCATATTCAACATCCGCCTTCTTGTTATATAGTTTACGTCAAAAACATTCTTCTATACAATAAATAATTCCATGCCCCGATACAGGTACAACAATCTTCGCCTGCCTCAGATTTGAAAGTAATTTATAATCTCCATAATTTATTGTTTTACAAATAAATTCAGTCCTTTTTCCATAAGAGCATTTTTAATGTCCACTTTTTCTTTTCGAATATCCACTTTTACAGCCTAAATATCTACTTTTTTATCATTTAAAAATCCTCTTATATGCAAATAACGACTGTGAATCTCGCTTTTCTCATATAAAAGCATATTTCTAAAAAAAGCCTCCAGATACTCTGTTGTTTCATGAATGCCTTTTTTCAGGTTCGTATAATTTGCACGAACAAGCGCATTTCAAAAACACCATGCATTTTCCGCAAATATATCATTCGTAACTGAAAATCCCAATGTTCTCAAATATTTGATAGAGAACACGGCTGTCGTTCTTGTATTTCCTTCTCCCAAAAACATGAATTTGCCATCGTCCAGAAATAAAAACAGCAAGATGATGAATTATTTCACTCATCGATAATCCTTTGTAACTAAAATCTTTTTCCCGGTTTTGTAATATTATAGTCCCTCATCTTACCTGAATATGTATAAATTCCCTGAAATAATTTACGATAAATCGCATATATACTCATTAGGTGAAAACGTAAAGCTTTCTCTGAAAGTATCTCTGCAATTCGGGAAGATACTTTATCTGCTTCTTCCGTACGTTCGTCATTAGATAAATGTGCCGGTTTTTTCATAACACAGACTAATCTGATTTATATTGTGTAATCAACCTCTCAATTTCCTTATGCATCTGCTCTACCACATTATCCGGTCCAACAATTTTTATACTCTCACCAAGTGAGAATACCCAGCCTAAGAACTGTCTGCTGACATGTACATCTACATTTACTGTAAAGTGTTCATCATCTGTCTGTTCCTGCATAATTTGAGCAAGCCGATACAACTTGAACTTCTGATTACTTCCCTTCGGCACTTATCCCGTCTCCTTTCACCGAATGATACCTCAAGTATACCATAGACAGAATATCCATAGCGCATCTTTTTACACAAAACTCGTTGAAAAATAAACTATTTCCCGATTTTGTAATACACTGAATCTGTCATCTTTCATACTCCCCTCATTTCTCTGTAATAATCTGGAAATCACTTACATTTTTCTAATTTTTCTTCAACTTTTACTTTTCGATAATCCAAAAAATCACCAACCAGAATCAAGACTTCAGAAACACCTGACAGAATCAGTCCTGCTTTTGCAAGCAGACTGATTAAACCAACATTAGCCAATCTCTGGATATTTCTGTTTATTTTTCTATTCTCATAATATATTTTTCTCAACATATCTTTATTTTTCATTATACCTTTGCCTCCTCTTCTTTTACCAGACTCTTTTTACAAATTTTGCAGATTGTTTCTACTGGAGTAACTAATACCACCTTTGCATATGCCATATCTCCATTTTGTTTTTGACCGTAATAAATAGAAAAAGCCCTTTGAGAAAAGGATTTTTCCTCTCTCAAAAGGCAAATTAAAAAATTAGAATTAGTGATGACGCTATCCCTCTCCCAGATATACTTTGACGTACCATAAGAAGGAAAGGGTAAAACGCCTCGCAGGATATCACCGCCTGTGAGCTACAGATAGCTCAGATCCAGTATAGTCTCATTCCAAACTCATGGCTCATACGATCCGGATGTCCTTCAACTCTGGAAAGCAAAGTGCAGATATCCTGATATGTATTTTTTGCCACACATTTTCCATTTCTGTCAGAAAGAACAAGTATAAGATTCCATTTCTGCGCCTTTCCATAATTTTTCTCAAACACTTTTACCATAACACGGCTATCTGCCGGAACTTCTGCTGTAACAGTTCCCTTTTCCACCAATTCTCCGTTCAATGTCTCTGTAATCATCCATGTAAGTTCACATTCTCCAAGAGCTTCGTCTGTATCATTTACAATATACAGACTGTCTAAATAATCTTTGTGCTTTGCAAAAACACCTACAGGAGCATTGCTTTCCAGCATGGCCTGAAGACCCTTTTTGGGAATTCCCCACCAGTCATATAATCCATAGAAACTCTGAGGACACAGATCAATAAACATGAATTGTACATATCCCGAACATGGTTCATATTTCTGAATCCTGTAATGCTCTGTATAATATTTCAGAAGCTTATACTGATATTCCTGAATCTTCGGGATATCATCCACCAGTTTTTCCAGACGATGATATATCGCCGGAACAGTTTTCAGATTTTCACTGCTGCCTGGTGCATCAAATCCATACTCTGTATTCAGCTTTTCTGTCTGTTCATAAATATCTGCATATTCTCCACCGCTTAAAGAACCCAGATAATTATGGCTGTCCCCGCTGAACGTATCATCCTCGCAGAAAGAGCCCTTGATGATCGGCCTGCCCGGATCCATTTTCTGCACTTCCCTGTACAGAGCAGGTCCGGGATTTTCCTCCATGAATCTTCTCCTTACATTTCCGTCTGGATCAATACATCCCGGTTCATTCATAATGATCCAGCAGATCAGAGACGGATGATGCTTCAGAAGTTTTACATTTTCTCTGTAAACGTCTGCAAATCTCTGCGCCCATTCGTCTGTAGAGGGATGAGTCCAGTTGTACTCTGAATCCTGAAGAACTGCAATTCCCAACTCATCACACAGATTATAAAAAACTTCCTGCTCTGTATGGACATGTACCCGCACCAGATTAAATCCTGCCGCCTTTATATTAAGAAGATCTCTCAGATACCGTTCCCCTGTCATTGCAGAAATATAACAGTCCGGAAAATAAGATGTTCCTCTTATATACAGTTTCCTGTTATTAAGCCAGAATCTTGTTATTTTTTCATTACGCTCAATCTGAATGTCCCGAAAAGCAAAATTCGTTGTTCTGCTGCTCAGTATGTCTTTTCCCCTGCTTAACGTAAGTTCTGCCTGATACATCCAGGGATAACCATGATCCCATGTGGACCACAGTCTGACATCTTCCACTTTAAGCTCGCATTTAAAACCTGTCTCTGCTTTCTCTGCCATTATCTGAACAGTTTTTTCTGCCTTTATAAGACCGGACTCTTTTTCCCGGATCTTTACATTAAAATCATATGTCTCCCCGGATTTCAGACCTCGCGCTTCAGATTTCACATACACGTCTGCTTTCTTTCTATCCAGATTCAGTTCATACTTCAAATCTGTCTGCTCTTCCAGAACCCCGTCTTCTGTCAGGATCAGCTCCACTTTTCCGTAGATTCCTACAGGATTTACATCTCTCTGGATAAATGTATCAGAATGTTCGTAGGTACCTTTTACCATATTTCTTTTTACCAGGTGGGTTCTGGAATCCTGTGCATCCAGCTCCACCTCATCATCCCATGGAGAACTTACCTTTACAATGAGATAATTTTTCTTTCCAAAAACAAGCTTATCTTTTACATTAAAGAAAAATGGAGCGGAATATCCTTCATGCTCTCCAAGAAATTCTCCGTTAAGCCATACTTTTCCATAATAATCAACATTGGTAAATTTAAGGACAGCATCCGTAACTTTCTGATCCGGAACTTCAAACTCTGTTTTGTACCACCAGGGCGCCTGATTGAAATATCTCAGTTCACGCCCGAAATATGGCTGTCTGGCATAGATAAGCTGCAGATGTTTCAGTTCCTCCAGTTCTTCCCATTCAGACACCTGGGAACCTACGGAAGTATCCGCTTCCCTGGCAGCATAAAGCCCGGTCTTTTCCCCTGTATCATGAACATCCTGCAAAATTTTCCATCCTTGTTTTAATTCAATCCTTGTTTCCATTTCAGCCTCCTAACTCTTGACCGCACCTGCAGCCATACCTTCGATTATGTTTTTGTTAAGAATAAAATACACGATCAGTGTAGGCAGGATCGATATTACGATCGCCGCAAATGTACTTCCCCAGTCCACTCTTCCGAACTGCCCCACAAAGTCATTCAGGCCAATTGGCAGAGTTTTCATATCAGAAGATGAGATAAATGTATTGGCATATGTAAATTCGTTCCATACAAAAACAAAATTGTATGTAAGAACTGTCATTGTAGTATTTTTAGCCATAGGTACCACGATCTTGCGGAATGTGGTTCCCATTGTGGCACCGTCAATAACTGCTGCTTCCAGAAGAGAATCCGGCATAAATTTAAAAAATCCGGTGTAAAGATAGATACACATTGGAAGTCCGAACCCGATCTGCGGAAGCACCAGTGCCCAGTATGTATTTCTCAGTCCGATCCTGTTATAAATCTGGAACATGGGTATAAGGCAGGAAAAAATAGGCACCATCATTCCAAACAGGAAAAATGCCATCAGTGCATTGGCATATTTTACCTTTACCTTGCTGATCACAAACGCCACCGGACACCCCAGGACTACGATGCCAAGAAGTGTGAGAACTGCCACAACCGTACTGTTAAGAAAATATCTTGGAATGGATGAGATCGTCAGTGCGCTGATATAGTTTCCAAGATAAAATCCTGATGGCAGAGCATACTGTGCAGTATATGTCATTTCATCCGGTGTTTTCAGGCTGGAGCAGACAACCCAGAAAATAGGGTAGACCTGTATCATGACAAAAATAAGGATCACTACATAGAACACAGCACGAATAGCTATATTTTTTCTTGATTTTATCATTCTGACCCATCTCCTTTCGCCGATCCCAGGCATTTCTGTATAATCCCTACTGCTACCAGACATTCAATGACCAGAAAAACGGACAATGTACTTCCATAGCCAAAGTCAGCCGAATTAAAAGCAGTTTTATACATATAAGTTGCCACCATTTCTGTTGATCTGGATTTATTGTCAAGAATATAAAATACGTCAAAGGTTTTCAGACAGCCATTTACAAGCATTACAATGACAATGCTGAATATATTTTTCACCAGTGGAAGCTTAATGTAACGATACTGTTGGAAAACATTGCAGCCATCCATTGTAGATGCCTCGATCACATCCTTTGATATGGATACAAATGCGGAATAAAAAATGATCATATACAGACCACAGTATTTATATCCATCGATCAGGGTTATGGTTATCAACGCTGTATGGGAATTTGCCAGCAAAGCGATAGGTTCCATCCCCAGTTTTTCCATCACATAGCAGACCAGACCCTGAGGCTGGACAGAAAGCATTTTGGAAAAAATCTGGCAGATCGCCATAGATGAAATGATACATGGAATAAAATAAATAACCCGCAGAATATTTCCACCCTTGGAAATATGTGTAAGTAAAATTGCCAGGATCAGTCCTGCACACAACTGGAACAGACTTCCCAGTACAACAAATTTAAGATTATTTACAACAGCCTCACGAAATGTCTCATCCTGAAACATCCTTACATAATTTTCCAGTCCGATAAACTTCATATCACTGATTCCATTCCAGGAAAAAAGGCTATAACCCATTGACCACAGAATCGGGATGATAACAGTAAGAATATATACGATCAGTGCAGGAAGAACAAATGGTAAAGGCTGGATTTTATTTCTGGGCTTCATATCCTCTCCCCTTTCATACGCAGATGCAGATAAAATTCCGCATCTGCGCATTCTATCAGTTATTCTTCAGTGTCAAAATAATCAGATGCATACTGTTCTACAGCTTTGTCCATGTTTTCACAGAACTCTTCAGGTGTTGATTCTCCCATTCCAAGGCTTGCCAGCTCTTTTCTGTAAACCTCGTTTGTAGAAGAATCCAGACGAACATCCCAGCACTGGGCAAAAGTGCCGCAGTTCTCAAGATCGCTTAAAATCTGCTGTGTAAGCTCCGGCAGCTTCTCCGGGTCACTTGGCATCATGGATGGAAGCATATTGAACTCATACATTGCCGTATCAGCAAAATTATCCCATACATAACTGATGAAATCTTTCATCTCATCACTCATGGAATCCTTGAGAATGGCAGTTCCGATTCCACAATTCGCATAGTAATCATTTTCTCCCGTAGCGGTTCCCTCGCTGTCTACAGGAAGCTTGAACATGGAAATGTCATCTTTAAGATTTCCCTCATCATCTACAAGATCCGGTGTATCCCATGTTCCGGTGTATAACATTGCCGCACCATTGTTCAGAAACAGATCCATCTGCGCGGTAGTATCTGAACTTGTCCATCCTTCACTGAAATACTGGGCTATATCCTGTGCATACTGGGCTGTTGCGATACCTGTCTCAGAATTAAATTTTTCTTTTCCCATTCTTGCATTGTCAATGAAGTCATTTCCTTCCATTCTGAAAGCCTTAAATGCAGGATAACGCATGATCATGTCGTAATTTCCTGCGGATATCGGGGTCATTCCCGCATCTTTCAGCTTCTTGCACACATCCAGGAGATCTTCCAGTGTCTGGGGTGTTTCAGTAATTCCGGCTTTTTCAAACATGTCTTTGTGATACCAGAAATACTCTACATTTCCCTGCCAGGTCATAAGGTAATTGCTTCCGTCGCTGAGTTTCGGATAATCCAGTGCAATATCAAAGAACTTGTCTTTGATACCCAGTTCATCATAAAGGTCATCCACACTATAGATCAAATCTTTTTTGCAAAGGCCTTCAAAAAATGCCTCCGGATCTGCATCAAACCAGTCTGGCAGCTCATTGCTGGATGCAAGGATCTTGATCTTCTGAAGATATGTTTCTCTGTCTGCAATAGACTCTACATTAAATTCAAAATCTGGGTGATCCTTTTTATAATCTTCCGCAAGCTTCTTCAGTGTTTTTAATGCTGCATCTGTTTCGCCTCTGGCGCTGATATAATTGATCACAAGTGGTTCAGAATCTTCTTTTTTATCTGCCCATACTTTCATCATACTGAATGAAGAGAGACACATCATTGTGGCAAGTGTAGCAGCCATCACTTTTTTTAATTTCATTTTCGTCCTCCTTTTGGTACATTTCTATTCATCCGGATTGAATATTCTGTTACGCTTTCCTTATCGATGAGCCTATTATATTAAATCCGCCCGGAAAAATACATGGAAAATCTTCGCTGTACTTGGAATATTTTCTCCAATCATTTTCCAACACTTGTGAGAATTTTTCCCTTATTATATAATGTATAATGTAGTCAGCAAAAACAAGCTTCCTGTATAATTCAAAGTGTAAAGAATAAATGATTTTACAAAAATAGATACCTAAGTAAACTGTCATTGCCGACCGGCCAGTTAGCAAATGAGCAGAATAAGGAAGGTATCTACAAATGAATTCTACACAAAATAAGAAGATTGAGCAAGTAAAAGAAACAACGATGATTGTTGGTATTGATGTTGGCAGTAAAAATCATTATTTCAGAGCTTTTAACTGGAGAGGCATAGAGCTTACCAGAAAGCCTGTGGCGTTTTCAAACTCTATGGAAAGTAACGTGAAGAAGCGCTGGTAGCCGGCAGAAATTTTCTCCAGAGGACTTGATTATATGGAGAGGGGGATTCCATGATAGAAAATCTAAAAAAAAAGGCGTTTCAATTATTTTCAGGAATCAGCCTGAAACGCAGGCTTTTTGTTACATATCTGCTGCTCAGTTCTCTGATACTCCTGCTTACTTCCGTGTTTTTTTATACTGCATCCAAAAAAGTACTGATCAAGCGTGCCGCACTTTCCAGTCAGCAGCAGCTCTCCTTGATCACCAGCAACCTTGGAGAAAAAATCGACCATATATCAGACTATGCCATCACCCTTTCTATCAACAGCAATATTGCCGATGTTTTAAAAGAAAACCCCACAGTTCCCGAAAACGAACTGGAACATTTTCTGGTGAATTCCGAACTTACAAATCAGGCCCAGCGTATCATCGGACTTCACAAAAATATCTATACCTGGGATATCCTGGATACGGAAAACCACTGGTTTCACAGCAGTACCACAGAAACAGATCAGCTTGATTCCCTTCTGAATCCTGAAGTCCTTGACAGCCTTCAGACCAATCTGGCTTTTCAGTTTCTCGGACCTTTCCAGATAAGCGGGGAACCAACCTTTGTAGCCTTAAAAAGTATCACAAACATTGATAACACCAAATATCTGGGAGCCCTGGTCCTTCTGATCAAGGAAACGAATATTTCTTCTGCATTCCGCGACCTTCCGGACAGTTCTTCCAGAGATTTCTATGTTACTGATGAAAAAGGACAGATACTTTCCTCTTCTTCATACGGAGGGATTTATAAAGATTTCTCATCCTACACAAAAATCAGTTCAGAGAAATATAAAACCCTGACAGAAACCAATAGGCAAATTTTTTCCGTAAACGGCACTGACACTCTTTTTATCTGCAAATCCTATCCTGCTCTGAACTGGAATGTGATCAACCTGATTCCTCTGGAAAACCTGCCTCTGGATCATATGGTAATCCTGCACAACATTCTTCTGATCAGTATTGTGGTGTTCATTTTATCTGTACTTTTTTCCATATTATGTACAAGTACTGTCACTGCACCTATCCAGAGACTCGTGGACAAAATGAAATCTGCTTCTGCCGGAAAACTGAATATTTCTGCCAGTTATTCTTCCAACGATGAACTTGCAGTTCTCTATAATCAGTTTAACCTTATGATGCAGAAGATTCAGACATTGCTTAACGATATCTATGAGGAACAAAATGCCAAACAGAAAATGGAAGTACGTCTCCTGCAATCCCAGATCAATCCCCATTTTCTTTACAATACTTTAAACACCATCAAGTCTCTCATAGAACTTGATATGAAAGATACCGCAGTAAAAGCAGTATCTGCCATGTCAGCTTTCTACAGAAACTCTCTTTCAAAGGGACAGTTTATCATTCCTCTGCGCCAGGAGCTGCTTCTTACAGAACAGTATCTTTATATCCAGAATCTGCGATATATGGATTTTGTTGATTACGAGATCACCTATGATCCATCCTGGGAGGATCATGGAGCAGATATACCTAAACTGACCATCCAGCCGGTTATGGAAAATATTTTTGTCCACGGACTCACCAACCAGATGTGTTATATTCACTTAAACGTTTCTATCAGAAATGACATCATCTGTATTTCTGTTTCTGATAATGGTTCTGGTATCCCACCGAAAAAACTTGCTGAACTTAACCGTTCTATCAGGGACTTCAAAACTGCCCGACATTCTTTCGGGCTTCCAAGTATCAACCACAGGATTGCTCTTCTGTACGGAGAAAATTACGGACTTACCATTGAAAGTTCACCGGGAAAAGGCACCACTGTAACCATAACAATACCTGATAAAAAATCTGATTTAGGGGGAAATATAAAGTGAAAACACTTGTAATTATTGACGATGAAGTTTTTTTCAGAAAATCTCTGAGCAATTTTCTTGAAAAACAAAATATTTATGAGATTGCAGGGGAAGCCAATAACGGACAGGCTGGAATCCAGCTTATTGAAAATATCAAACCCGATATTGCCCTTGTGGACATATCCATGCCGGTTATGAACGGTCTGGATATGATTGCGGCTCTTAGAGCAGACTGCCGTACCAGGTTTATACTTTCCACAGGATACGAAGATTTTGATTATGCCAAAAAGGCTATCTCTCTTCAGGTTCGCGGATATCTCCTGAAACCACTGAACCACCAGGAGCTTATGGAAACACTCCAGAAAGTAAGCGACGAAATCGATCAGGAAAATTCCAGAAACAGCTATGTGAATAATTATTTTCAGTTCCGCGATCTGTACAAACGACAAATGCGGCTTAATTTTTTCCAGAAAATGATCAACGGAACGGCCCTTTCCCCAGATGATCTGGAAAAAATTCCGGTTCATAAAAATTCCAGTTATCTTATCATTCTTATGCAGATCTACAATACCAATCTGGAAATGTGGGATGAAAAGGGTGATTTTTCTCTGCTCCACACCATCCTGGAAAACATATGCAAAGAAATCTTACAGTCTGTGTGCAGAGATCTTATTTACATTGACTATTCTCAGATGCGGCAGTATATCATCATGGAAAAAAGCTCCGATTTTTCTTTTACTGACCTGGAACAATCATGCCTCAAACTTGCTGGGATATATGATAATATCGCACAGATTTCAACTTTTTTCTGCTGCGGAGCACCTCATAAAGGCGTGGAAGGAATCCGTTATTCCTATGAAGAAGCTCTTTCTGTTTTTCATAACAGGACTGCGTCTTCTTCCAGATTTCTTTATTTCACACCTCAGTCACACTCTGCTAATTTTACATTAAAGCCACTGGTTTATGATGATATCCTGATCTTTCTGCGCCAGAGAAACTCACAGGCTCTCTGTGAATATATTGATGAATATTTCAACGATATCATCGCCAAAAAAATCCACATCCGACAGACCTGGAGTGTGGCTGCAGCCTTTCTTAATGTACTTGACGGTTTTATCACAGAGTGCCGTCAGCGCGAAACTCTTTTTCCTCTTCTGGAAAAAGTCCTGAATACTTACCAGAACTGCCAAAGTGCCCTGCTGCTAAAACAACTGCTTCAGTCTACCTGCAACGCAGTTCTGGATTCTCTTTCTGATGAAAAAAGTCCACGGAAGTCAGCTCTTGTATCCCAGGTTCAAGAATATATCTGTCTGAACTTTAATCAGCCAGAGCTTCGTCTTGAAACCATCGCTTCCCACTTTTTTATCAACCCGCAGCATCTCTCTTCTGTATTCAGTCAGGAATCCGGAGTTACACTTACCTCTTATATCAATGTCTGCCGCATGAAAAAAGCCAGACAGTTTCTTCTGGAAGACAGTCCTTCCATTCAAAATGTAGCTGCTTTATGCGGATTTTCCGATTCCGGATATTTCAGCAAATGTTTCCGTAAATATTACGGAATCTCTCCGAAAAATTTCGTATCCCTGACTGAAAAAACAGTTATTAAAGCGGACTGATATGCTCCCTTTTAGGTAGACAAGTGAAATAATAAAAACTTGTTTACTTAGAGGGGAGCATATCAATCTACTGGCAGGAAAAATTTTATATTTTTTCAATTGTCTACTTGACGGGGAGCAGTTCACATCTCTCGTTTTTACTCTCTCTTCATTTTTCTGCACGCAAGAATCCCTCCAAGAAGAAGCACGGGAAAAATCACTCCCGCCAGAACTCCCATTTTCAGATTATCGCCAAAAGCGCTTGATACAGCGCCAACTACAGTCGGTCCTCCGGAGCATCCAAGATCCCCTCCAAGAGCAAGAAACGCAAACATGGCAGTTCCTCCTTTTGGAATAGCTGCCGCAGCCTTACTGAAACTTCCCGGCCACATAATCCCAACAGAAAGACCACACACTGCACAGGCAGCAAGGCTTAACTGCGGAATGGGAAGAAGAGAAATTCCCAGATACGACAGAATACACAGACAGCAGCTGTAAATCATAAAGCGGTCAAGATTGATCCTGTGTCCATATTTTCCATAAAATGCCCTTGCCGTTCCCATCAAAACAGCGAATGCCATAGGTCCCGCCAGGTCTCCTGCAGCCTTTGTAATACCAAGGCCTTTTTCCGCAAAGGTGGACGCCCACTGGCTCACAGCCTGCTCGCTTGCCCCTGCGCATACCATCATAATCAAAAGAATCCAGAATATTTTCATTCCAAACAGCCTTTTAATGCCGATTCCCGTCTCTCCCTCTTCCATAAGAGATGCCATAGGCACTTTTGTAAAAGCAAATGCATTCACAAGAGGAACAACCGCCCACACTGCCGCAAGAATCTTCCAGTTTTCAATTCCTGCTGTCTGAAAAAACAGCGTAGAAAGAAGAACAACCCCTACATGTCCCCAGCAATAGAAAGAATGGAGCATACTCATCGCCTTTTCTTTATTATCAGAAGGACATGATTCCACAACAGGGCTTACCAGCACCTCCAGAAGTCCTCCGCCAATGGCATACACCATTACGGAAATGAGAATCCCTGCAAATGGCGGCATCACTTCCGGCAGAACAGTCAAAAGAAGAAGCCCTGCCGCTGACATTATATGGGCAATTACCATCGACACCCTGTAGCCTATTTTATCCACAAATCCGATAGACAAAAGATCTACAAGAAGCTGCACGCCGAAATTAAAGGTGACAAGTGCCGTAATCTGCGAAAGAGGAATATCGTAACTCCTCTGAAAAGTCAGAAATAAAAGAGGAACAAAATTGTTCACGATCGCCTGTACAATATAGCCTGTAAAACAGGCGGTCATTGTCTTGTTGTATTGGTTTTTCATAGTCATCTCCTGGTACTCATTTCATATTCTCAGAATTTTTATTGTACAAAAACCCCCGCCGGATTAAATCCGGCGAGGGTTTCTATTCATCTATTAAGCTAATTTCATTGGGTTGATCTTCACACCAGGTCCCATTGTAGGAGCGATTGTTACGCTTCTTAAATACTGACCTTTCAGAGTGCTTGGTCTTGCCTTTAAAATAGCTCCAATCAGCGTCTGGAAGTTGTCGCTTAACTGTTCCTCAGTAAAGGAAGCTTTACCGATCGGAACATGGATAATGTTTGTTTTGTCAAGACGGTACTCAATCTTACCTGCCTTAATATCATGAACCGCTTTTGTAACGTCCATTGTTACTGTTCCGGCTTTCGGGTTTGGCATTAAGCCTTTCGGTCCAAGTACACGACCAAGACGTCCAACAACACCCATCATGTCCGGTGTAGCAACTACTACGTCAAAATCAAGCCATCCTTCGTTCTGAATCTTCGGAATTAACTCCTCAGCTCCTACATATTCAGCGCCTGCTGCTTTTGCTTCTTCAGCTTTTGCGTCTTTTGCAAATACAAGAACGCGAACTTTTTTACCAGTTCCGTGTGGCAGAACTACTGCACCACGAATCTGCTGATCAGCGTGACGGCCATCGCAGCCTGTACGGATATGAGCTTCGATTGTCTCATCAAATTTAGCAACAGCTGCTTTCTTTACCAGGCTGATTGCTTCTGCGGTATCATATAATGTTGCGCGGTCTACTGCTTTTGCAGCTTCCACGTATTTCTTTCCTCGTTTCATTTCTATAACCTCCTGTGGTATTTGCGGGGAAAAGCCCTCCCACTTACTTATAATTTTTCTGATTAATCAACTACTTCGATTCCCATACTTCTTGCAGTACCAGCAATCATGCTCATAGCTGCTTCAAGGGACGCTGCATTTAAGTCTTTCATTTTCAGCTCTGCGATTTCCTGAACCTGAGCTTTTGTAACTTTTGCAACTTTGTTCTTGTTCGGTACGCCGGAACCGGATTTGATGTTAGCTGCTTTCTTAAGAAGAACTGCTGCCGGCGGAGTTTTGGTTATGAAGCTGAAACTTCTGTCTGCATAAACAGTAATTACAACCGGGATAATTAAGTCGCCCTGATCTGCTGTTCTTGCATTAAACTCTTTTGTAAACTGAACGATATTTACACCATGCTGTCCAAGAGCCGGACCAACAGGTGGTGCTGGAGTTGCTTTACCAGCCGGAATCTGTAATTTGATATATCCTGTTACTTTCTTTGCCATTTTCGGCACCTCCTATGTGGTATTGGCGGGGGTATGTCCCTCCCACGATATTGTGTTACCCTGTTGTTTATAATGCTTTTACTTCTGCGAAACTTATTTCTACTGGCGTCTCGCGGCCAAACAGTTCAACGTTGATAGTCACAACCTGCTTCTGCGGATTAATAGAAGTAACAACTCCCGTTGTATCCTTCCATGCGCCTCCGGTAACTACTACCATGTCGCCCTCTGCGAAATCAACCTGGACATCTTCTTTCTGAATGCCCAGAGGCAGCATTTCCTCTTCTGTTAATGGTACTGGCTTGGATCCCGGTCCTACGAAGCCTGTAACGCCACGTGTGTTTCGCACCACGTACCAGGTATCGTCGTTCATTACCATATTAAGAAGCACATAACCCGGAAACATTTTTTTCTGAACCTGCTTGGCAGTTCCGTTCTTCATTTCCACTACATCCTGCAGCGGAACACGAACTTCCAGAATCTGGTCTTCCAGATGTCTGTTTTCGATTGTCTTTTCAATGTTGGCTTTTACCTTGTTCTCATACCCGGAATAAGTATGGACAACGTACCATTTTGCTTCTGACATACAATCACCCTTGTCCTTATTTCATTAACAGATTAATTCCTTCGAGAATAGCTGCATCCATGACGCTGATAATCACGCCAAGGAGAATGGTAACAATTACTACAACCACTGTCTGCTTGATCAAAGTATTACGGTCTGTCCAAATGATTTTTCTGAACTCGGATTTAAGTCCTTGAAACCAACTTTTCTTCTGGCTCTTGCCAGCAGACTTTTCTTTTTCCTGCATAGCCTAACCTCACAATTCTTGTGACTATTTTGTTTCCTTGTGCATTGTGTGTGTACGGCAGAACTTACAATATTTTTTAGTTTCCATTCTTTCCGGATGGTTCTTTTTCTCTTTTGTCATATTGTAGTTACGCTGCTTGCACTCTGTACATGCTAATGTAATTTTAACGCGCACAACTTCCACCTCCAGTGTTTTCATTTGCATGGTCCTGTTCTTATGGAAATGATGTATCCGTCATCATTTTCGGGCATAAAAAAAAGACCTAACTTCCATGTCGCCCGTAAAGTGTACCACAAATCAAGGGTAAAAGTCAAGTCTTTTTCTATTGATATTTCATTTCAGCAGCTTTAAAAAATCCCCCACTGCCTTTTTATTATACGCTTCAAAGTCAATATTCATCACAGGAACCTCTCCCCTGTCAAACGCCTTCATGCCTTCATAAACTCCGTCCTCCGAATAGGGAACGAGACAGCCGCCAAAACGTCTCATAAAATTGCCTGAACCAGTCACATCTGTAGAAATCACAGGGAGTCCAAGAGTATCCGCCTCCATAAGTACAAGAGGCTGCCCCTCATACTGAGAAGTGAGGAGGAATAAATCACAGGCCTTCATGATGGGCATGGGATTTGCAATAGAACGAAGAAGGACTACCTTTTCTGTAAGCTCCAGCTTTTCCACATGTTCCCATGTTTTTTCATAAAGATTTCCGCCTCCGCCCACAATGATCAGCACAGCATCCGGATTTTCCTTATAATAACGGGCAAAAGCATCAAGAAGCATATCATGACGCTTCTCCGCGGAAAATCTTCCCACAGAAATAAACTTTTTGCATGGTTTTTTCAAAATTTCATCAAGCTCTTCCTTTGTACAGGTACAGGTTGTCGTATCGTCAAAAACAAAGTCCTCATCTGCCCTTTCCATCACCTTTTTATAAGCATGGCAGTTGTCAACCACACAAAGCTTCGGATTTTCCCCGCAGATGGGAATGGTACTCTGATAAATATCTTCCGATACTGCCGCTGTAAAGTCATATTCTCTGTATGCCTGCTTTAAGGTAAGAAGATGCTGATTGTGGCTTGTCTGGATCTGCATCAGCATATCGCTGTGCACAAAAATCCCTCTTTTCACAGGAGCAGCCTGAAAAAGTCCGATAACCTTTCTCTCATATCCGCTGTAATGAATACACCACTCCATATCTGCAAAACCAAAATTCCGCCTGTACTCTCTTTCGTAAAAACGATGAAGGTATTTTTTTGTAAATCCGTTTTCTATATTACATTTATAAAAAAGTGCGCTTGCCAATGCCTCCCGGAATGTAAGAAACCAGCCTTTTGACATAGGCATAACCTGTACAAAATCCGGAATAATTTCCACTCTTTCCGGATTGTTCTCCACATAGCTTTCCTGAAATGCCGCATAATAATTGTACGCATCTCTGTCAATATTTTCCATAAGATTCAGATAAGCCGTTGTAAAACCTTTTCTCTGAAGACCTCCCGGATAAAAAAGAATATTCTTTTTCCCGTTTGGTATTTCTCTTTCTATAGAAATTCCTTCCGGACTTTCTTTTCCAAACACAAGTCGGCATATATTTTTTGCAGCATCTTTTCCGTCATAAAAACAGTATTCTCTTAAAAACTCTTCGTCCTCATAGCTTTTCGGACTGCGAAGTTCTTCCAGAAGCCCCTCTGTCGTTTCTGTTACAGGAAATGGCAAATCAGAAATCTCACCGTATATATCGCGCTCGCACTCATATTTTTCCCGGTCATACAAAAAAAGAACGATTTTCCCCTGCACTTTATTGGCATAATCGTAAAACACGCTGGAATAATCCGTCACAAGGCAGTCTGCCGACGCCAGGATTTCATATGGATCCATTTCTTCCGGCATATACCGTATATGTTTAAATTCCTCACAGGAAATTAACGGCCCTACAAAAGGATGAAGGCGAATCATCATAAGCTCGCCGTCTTTCATTTCCTCATCCAGTTTCCGCAAATATTCCTTCAGAACATCTGCCTGATGCTGCCGCTCCTCTTTTGTCTGGCTGACGCTCGTTCCCCGCCAGGTTGGCATATAACAGTAAAGGCGCTTCTTTTCTGCTCCAAGAAGCTTTCTCACCTCAATCTGCCTTTCTTCGTCAAAAAACGTCTGATTCCTTGGATAACCTGCTAAAACATATTTTCCGGAAAAGAGATTTTCCAGATTATATGCTTTTCGGAAAATTTCTTTTGTATAAGGATTTGGAAGACAGAGATAGTCGCACATCAGAAAATTCCTCTGGATATTTCCAATTACATGAGCGCCGCCCGGCACATCTTTTCCCATTTTTTTCAGAGGCGTTCCATGCCATGTATTTACATAAATCTGGCCTTCCCGCTTAATAAAACGTCTCGGAAAGGTACTGTCCGTAAAAAAATACCCTGCCGTCGCCAGAAGCTTATAATATTGAAAACTGTTGCACACAACTGTCTTTACCCTCGGAAGCCGATATGTTTTTAAAAGCCCCTCCGCTCTTGGAAGTACACCCTGGTTGCAGGAAAACCAAATTTCATATTCTTCGTATTCCGGTTTTGAAAGTTCCTCCATAATACGAAGCATATTATTGCCAATGTCTGCTCCGTTTGTGGATTCCAGAAGTACTGTATTTTTACGCACCGGCTTCTGGGCGCAGCGTACGTACCAGGAATTTTTAAAAAGACTTTTAAAGCCCATTTGCATCCTCCTTAAATGTTGTCTTTATATTTCTTTGGTTTCACATAAATGTTCCTTGTTTTTTATCATAACTGATTCCAACCAGTAAAATTTTCCCGGTGTATTGCTTTAAAAATTCCGGGTATTGCTTTTCTCGTATTTGATAAATAGCTGTTTCTGCATTTTTATTCCACTTCGAAACCTTCTCTTTGCCTACTATATTATCATCTGAAATCCAAAATAACAAGATGGCTTCATACCGAAACGATAACAGCAGATTTACAAAGCCTTTTGTAAATCTGCCGTTATTTTCTGTATCATTCTTATTTCAAATAAAACTTATACATCTTCCTACAAATCATAAGCCTCCTTCATTTCCTTCAAAAACTCAGGTGTCTCTCCAAAGCTTAAATTTTCTGTAACCTCACGTTCCTTTTTCATTAGGGAAACCAGACTGGCAATCATCTCCTTTTTTGCATCCATACGTCCTTGCGCATACTCCTTTGCACAATTTTCCATACAGCCTCTTACATACCCTTCCTTATATCCTTTTTCCCAACACATCTCCTGCATTTCAGTAAGTATTCTACGTATATTTTTTGCCCCATACCTTGGAATTTTTGGAGAATCCTGATTTTCTGCTTCGTTTCTCTCGTGCACCTCACGATCATAAAGTATGCCTAAGATACATTCCACAAAATATATACGTTTATTTTCATATTCCTCAGAATCATTTTCTATGCTTTTTTCCATTTTTACACTATCTCCTCCAAATGATAAGTTTTCAGCATTTCTTCCAGAAATCCCGGCTCTTCTCCCAGACGCGAAAGTTCTGATTCCCTGCCGTCCTTGGTCATTGCAGCAAGTAAAACGACTAAGCCTTTTCGTTCTTCTGCACGGCCTTCTGCGCGACCTTCTGCGCGACCTTCCTCATGCCCGATATTCCAGTATTTTTCCTGCATTTCATCAAATGCTTTACACATAACACTTCCCTCCTTTTCATTTCCCTCCTGGGAATCTTCTATTTGTTTTTTTATTCTCTGGTATCGTTCAGGCTCATGGAGCATACTCATGAGAAGTTCTTCCGAGTCTTCCTCCATTTCCCCGTATTCCCGGAAGTGGCTCTTTATATATTTTTCCATCTTCTCGCCGTTTTCCGAGCATTTTAAAGTTCCAAATATAGTCTTCCAGTCACCACGGAAATTTTCCGAATCTACCATCTCCGGCTGTACAAACATGACCCGGTATTCCGGCAAAAACTGTTCAAAAGGCTTTAATTCCGGTGGAATCTCGAACATTTCCCGAAGCGTAAGAGGACCGTCCCATTTATTTTCTCCGTAATAAAGCACCACTGTAAATACAGGCGTAAGCTTATCTTCCGCCCGCATTCCGGAAATAAACTCCGCAGATGTTGTATATGCTTTATTCCCCCGGTTATCTTTTGTAAACATACGCACCTGAGATATATAATCTGTCACATCATATCCCAGATTCTTCACAGGCATCCCATAATGAGTGCTTGTCTGCGCTTCCACTGCAAAAACACTGTAAATCCCATTAAAATCCTGTTTCATAACGGCATCTCTCGTACCGTCCAAAAACATCGGCTCGCCTTTAAGCGAAACACTTTTCTCCACTTTTCTCTGCGGAACGGGAATAATGGTTTTTGCATCAAGCATCTGTCTGCCCTGAAACAATGTTCCATTTATAAAATCAGCAAAATGTTCCGGATCTGACAGATAACGCGTCATAATTTTGTCCTGTTTTCCCATATTTCCTCCTCTCATGTACAGGACAGGCCATAAAGAACATTCCGTTCTCGTTTTTAATATAGCACACCTGCAAATATATGTAAATCCTGCCCTGTGCTGTTTTAAAATAAATGTTGGAATCATACTGTGAATACAGTATATAAGAAATAAAACTGCAGGTATGCGCCCTGCAGTTTCAGTATAAAAGACTTTTTATGGAATTGCAACTTAATCTTTTCGACAAAACAGCCGGTTGGTACTGCACACTTCTTCACAATACCCCGGCTGCGATACATTATTTCACTTCTTAAAATCTCCTCTGTATTCTCTTACAATTTCAAAAAATATACCCTGTATACACCTACGGAGTATCTGGAGAAAGAGAAATAATCTCCCTCACCATTCTATCTCCACATACCTCCCTGTGAGGATTGAAGATTTCATTAAAGCGGCGGTAAGTATCATCCACTACAAACCCTTCCAGAAGCCTCTCCACATCTTCTGAAATATCCCGCTCCTCTTTTATTACAGGACCGGGAAGCAGCTCGATTCCAAAATAGAAGTCCTTCATCTCTTCCCTGTATACCTCATAGTCATACATATAAAAAAGAATCGGGCGCTCCAGATTTGCGTAATCGAAAAATACACTGGAATAATCTGTAATAAGCAAATCGGAAATAAGATACAAATCGTTGATTTCGTCATAGGAGGATACGTCCTTTATAAAACCTCCGTACTTTGAAAAATCAAAGGAATTGCTGATAAAATAATGGGTACGGAAAAGAATAACTGCCTTATCTCCAAAGTGAGTCTTCATCTTATCAAAATCAATGCCAAGACTGTAAGTAAATCCCTCTCCTGCCGTGTGCTGGCTCTGTCTCCAGGTTGGAGCATAAAGAATAACCTTTTTATCTGCCGGAATCCCCAGCTCTTTTTTAATCTTTTCGCACTTCTCCTCAGTATACCGGAACAAGTCATCGTTTCTCGGATAGCCAAACTCCAATACCCTGGCCTGCGGACCAAGACAAAAGGCACTTTCTACCTTTTCCGTATAAAAAGGCGAGGGTGACGGCATAAAGTCAATCATCTGCCCTTCCCTCTGATATTCCCGGCAGGTTCTTTCCCGTTCTTTTTTGGAAAGTTCAAGGCGAGGCACATCACACCCGATTTTTTTCAGAGGCGTTCCATGCCATGTCTGAACATAAATCTGCCCCGGACGTTTTTCAATTCCATAATCCAGAAGATAATTTGTAATCCACATACCGGCACTGGCATAATACCTGTAATAATCTTCAGAGCGGTATTTTACAAGAATCGTATTGGGATATTTTTCCAGATACCTGTGCTTTTCCGGGTCTGTAAATGCCCACACCTTCTTATAATCTCTGTACCGGCTGTCCTCGCACATTGCCTCAAACATAGAGCGCGGACTGCAGGAATATTTCCTTCCCATATAAGACTCAAACATAACCGTATGCGCGTCCACCGGATATTTTTTCGCATATTTCCTGTAGCGGAGCTGACTGTACTTATGATAAATACAAACAGACGCTTCCTTAATACCAGGAGTAAGATTTACAAGTTTTTTTACTGTTTTTTTTATTTTTCCCATATCACTGTTTCTTTCTTAAAAAAATCCGGTAAAATTCTTTTCTGAGATTTCCCGGAATTATCCCAACTATTGTA
Source organism: uncultured Blautia sp. (assembly GCA_900541345.1). Lineage (GTDB taxonomy): Bacteria > Bacillota > Clostridia > Lachnospirales > Lachnospiraceae > Blautia_A. The sequence goes on along the minus strand of UQJE01000018.1, from coordinate 2,556 downwards.
CGCACCGCACAGTTCTTCAAAAACGTGCCTGTTCCAATGATTCCTTCACATTTTAAATACTTCTGAAAACGCAGTACGGATTTAATATAAGAAATGCCGCCTCTCCTGTCATACATTCCCTCACCTGAGCGCATATCGAGAAGCACCTGCTGAAGATTATATGCTTTTGCACCTTTTTGAAGCATTCTTATCCACAGGCAGTAATCCTCAAACCCGGGGAAATCCACATAATTTCCCGCTTTCAGCACAGCACTTTTTCTGTACATTACGCAGGGATGATTAAACGGATTTCGTTTCCCTGCATAAACGCGGATTTCCTCCTGATGCTCCGGAGAGCGCCGGATATTTCCTGTATCTCCGGGTATTTCCTTAAATTCCTCAAGAGCGCAGCCTACAATATCGTAGCCGCCTGTTTCCATTGTCTCCATCTGAAGAAGGCAGCGCTCCGGTCTGCTCAGATCATCACTGTCCATACGCGCTACAATATCATATTTACAGTGCGTAATCCCTTCTGCCAGCGCCTTTCCAAGCCCCCTGTTTTCCGGAAGACGCACACACTGAAAACGGTCTTTTAGACTTTCCTCTGCCCACTGAATCACTTTCTCGAGTTCCCTTCCAAGAGGTCCGTCACACACCAGCACAAAATCAGAGAAGGGAAGCCTCTGCTTCATCATACTCTCTATGCTGCTTCGGAAAAAAACAGGATTTTCCTTTTGATAAACAGACATCAGAACAGAATATTCTTCCATCAGCTCTCCCCTTCTTTTATTCTTGTATTGTGGTGGTTCATCTCATCTTTTGATGGAGGATTTCTGTAATCTCCATACATCTGGGTCAGCACGGTCTCATAATCTGCCGGTCCCCGGAGAACCACATCTTCAAAAAGATAATCCGCACCTTCGCCATAATACTTTTTATGAAACATTTCTTTTAACTTATGAATGCCCATAAAATTTATAAGATATTCTGACGTATCATACGGGTATTTCTGCATCAGTCTGTCAAGACGGCGAAATTCTTTTTCTGTCCGGAAAATCTTTTCCACAGGAAGAATTTTCCCCACAGCAATCATTGCCCGTTCCACAAAAGGGCGGTTCTTTTTCTTTAAGTCTATATTTGTGGAAAACATAGAATAATTCACTCTCGCCCTGGCAACTAAAAGACGAAAACAATGAAATTTCCTTTTCCATTTGTTTCCCGGCATTCCGTCAAGCGGAAAAATATCGATCCACGCTTCTTTTTCCTGCTCTACTGCCGCAGAACTGTCAATCACCTTTACACGTCTGTCTGTGAGACGCGGCACATAATACCGGTATCCCGGCGTTTCCTGATATGTGCAGAAACGGATATATTGGGGAAATTCTTTTTTTGCGATTTCCCCGAACCGGATAAAGTCAGGCCGTGGCATTCCCATATCCACATCATCGTCCCAGGGAATAAATCCCTTATGGCGCACAGCCCCCAGAAGTGTTCCTCCGAGGGTATAATACCGAAGATCATATTTCTTACAAATTCTCAGAAATTCCTTTAATATATCAAGCTCTACAAGCTGCAAATCTCTTAACTCTGTTCCCATTTTCAACTCCGTTTTTCTTCCGAAACTTTTTCTCCGGAATCCTTCAATGCATTTACCTGCGTATCCTCCACGCCTTCCGAAACCTCTTTCTGGAAGAAAATCTTTACTGTCATAAACAGAAGCTTTATGTCAAGAAGAAGCGAGTAATTTTCAATATAGAAAAGGTCAAGCTTCAATTTATCATAAGGCGTAGTATTATATTTTCCATAAACCTGCGCGTATCCTGTAAGACCTGCCTTTACTTTCAGACGATAATGAAATTCCGGAATCTCCTTTTCATATTCATCCATGATTACACGCCGCTCCGGCCGCGGTCCCACAAGAGACATGTCTCCCTTGAATACATTAAAAAGCTGAGGAAGCTCATCAAGGTGAAGATTTCGAAGCACTCTTCCAACAGGAGTGATGCGGGAATCATGTTTTGACGCAAGGCGCGCTCCCTGTTTTTCGGAATCTACACACATACTGCGGAATTTGCAGATTTTAAATTCTTTTCCCTTATAAGTGAGCCTGTCCTGATAATAAAAAACAGGACCTCTGTCATACGCTTTTACACAAATGGCAATAATCAGCATAATCGGTGAAGTAATTAAAATACCAAGCCCGGAAACAATAATATCAAGAATTCTCTTTCCTGCCCGCTCTTCCACAGAAAGTCCGTGGTTTCTGGACATAAGAAGAGGGGTATCAAAAAGATGAATCCTCGTTGTTCCGATTAAAATAATATCGGAAATTTTCGGACTCATATAGCATCTGATGGAATTATCAAAACAGTATTTCAGATACCTGTTTCGTATAGAAGAAGGCAAATCCCATATAATGACGCCTTCATATTCATTCATCATCTTATGAATCTTTTCTTCTCCGACACTTATATGAACTTTTCCGCTGATGTTATACTTATCACTTCTGGAATTCATTTTGTGGATCAAATCTCCGGGATCCCTGTCACCGTAAATCACAAGAAGCTTTCTCGCTCT
>UQJE01000017.1 GCA_900541345.1 uncultured Blautia sp. | reverse complement strand
GGCATCTAAGCGTGAAGCCCCCCTCAAGATGAGATATCCCATTCGAAAGAAGTAAACCCCCTTGAAGACGACGAGGTAGATAGGGCAGAGGTGGAAGTACAGTAATGTATGGAGCTGACTGTTACTAATCGGGTGAGGGCTTGACCAAAAAGCGAGAAAGCGGTCAAGGGAAACAGGAACAGACGGAGCAAGTTTACTTGCAGAAGGAAGTTCAAAGTTGCCCTTGGACATTTGCGAAGCAAAAGGCACTGAGCAGCAAAGCTGCGAGGTGACCGCAAGCGAGCGAAAAGTTGGAACTGCATTCTAGCATAACGCAAGGTAAGAGAATTCTCAAGGAAATGTCAACATGTATGTAGTTTTGAAGGTGCAAAACACTTTCAGCAATAATCCTCCTTAGCTCAGTCGGTAGAGCATGCGGCTGTTAACCGCAGTGTCGTTGGTTCAAGTCCAACAGGGGGAGTTCGGAACATGAAGTCCGATAATTGAATACCAGGCTCCATGGTCAAGCGGTTAAGACACCGCCCTTTCACGGCGGTAACAGGGGTTCAAATCCCCTTGGAGTCACTTTTCTGCAAAAGCAGAATATAATTAAATATGGTGCCATAGCCAAGTGGTAAGGCAAAGGTCTGCAACACCTCTATCCCCGGTTCAAATCCGGGTGGCACCTCTTAAAACTACGAATTATATTTTCGTAGTTTTTTTGTGTTTATTTAAACACCTATAAGATGTTCAAAAATAAAATTCTTAAAATTCTCCGATTTCCCCAAAATAATACAAGAAAAATATGATTTTTTTCAGGAATCAAAAGATAATCCAAATTTCAATGAAGATTGTATTAAGGATTTTCGTGAACCTGTGGTAAGATAAGTTCATCAAATAAAAGAACGAAACAGGGAGGAACGAACATGAAATTCAAAAAAATGGCAGCTCTTTTAATGGCAGGAGCAATGGTGCTTGGAATGGGCATTCCGGTAAGTGCAGAAGAAAAAGAAGGTGCAGATGAAATTACAATCTGGGCATGGGACGAAGCTTTTAATATCAAGGCAGCAAATGTAGCAAAAGAGATGTATGCGGAGGCAAATCCTGATGTGAAAGTAAATGTAGTGACAATGGCACAGGATGACATTGTGGCAAAATTAAATACAAGTCTTGCATCTGGTTCTTATGAGGGACTTCCGGACATTGTACTGATAGAGGACTACAGAATACAGGGGTATTTAAAAGCATATCCAGACGAATTTGCTGATTTATCAGATATTGTATCACCAGATGATTTTGCAGAGTACAAAACAGGAGTAAACCAGGTAGATGGAAAAACATATGGCGTTCCGTTTGACTCTGGTGTTGCAGCCGTTTTCTACCGTACTGATTATATTGAAGAAGCCGGCTATACAACAGAGGATATGCAGGATTTAACATGGGATAAATATATTGAAATCGGAGAAGCTGTAAAGGAAAAAACAGGAAAACATATGCTTACTCTTGACCCGAGTGATTTGGGACAGATTCGTATGATGCTTCAGAGCGCAGGTGCATGGTACACAGATGAAGAGGGAAATGTAACGATTAAAGATAACCAGGCATTAAAAGATGCGATTACTACCTATAAGAAAATTGTGGACTCCGGAATTTCCAAACAGGTAGCTGACTGGGATCAGTTTGTAGGTGCATTTAACAGCGGAGATGTAGCAAGTGTTCCTACAGGATGCTGGATTTCTCCATCTGTATTAAAAGCAGAGGATCAGAGCGGTAAATGGGCAGTTGCTCCATTCCCTAAAATGGCAGAAAATGAAAACTCTGTAAATGCTTCCTCCATTGGTGGCGGTGGATGGTATGTTCTGAAAAATGTAGGACATGAAGATGCTGCAAAAGCATTTCTGAAAGATACTTTTGCTTCCAGTACAGAGCTTATGAACCAGCTTGCAACAGATATTAACCTTGTAAGTACATTAAAAGCATCAAGTGAAGCAGAAAACTACAATAAGGGTGTAGATTTCTATGGCGGACAGGAAATTTTCAAGGATTTTGCAGAGTGGACAAATGAAGTTCCTTCTGTAAACTACGGTGAAGATACTTATGCAATTGAGGATATTATGACAGAGGTAGTGCAGGCAGTTGTAGGCGGCGCAGATATTGACGAAACTCTGGAAATGTATCAGACACAGATTGAAGGCGCAGTAGCAAACTAAAGATTTCAACAGTATGAGGAGGGCAGACAGGGTTGTCTGTCCTCCAACTGGTTAAAGAAAATTTTGCAGGAGGAAGATTATGAAGGGGCATAAAATGTCAAAAAGTGGATACAGCCCGAAACTTAACAGAAAAGCATGGGCGTTCATTATTCCAAGCCTGATTTTAATTGTGTTATTTGTTTTTTATCCGATGGTTCAGGCGTTTATTACATCGTTTCAGACAGGAGCAGGAAATCAGCTTACATTTAGCGGACTTGTAAATTATAAGCGTTTATTAAATGATATTACATTCCGTAAGGCTCTTGTGAATACACTAATTTTTCTTATAGTTCAGGTGCCGGTTATGATCATTCTGGCGCTTATTATCTCATCTATGCTGAACTCAAAGGGATTAAAGGGAAAGGGATTTTTCAGAACTGCCATTTTCCTTCCATGTGTCACTTCCCTTGTAGCATATTCCATTGTTTTTAAAAGTCTTTTTGCAACCGATGGATTCGTAAATGCAGTTTTAATGAATTTACATATTATCAGCGAGCCGGTTGCGTGGATTACTCATCCTGTATGGGCGAAGGTGTTGATTATTATTGCTATTACCTGGAGATGGACAGGATATAATATGATTTTTTATCTGGCAGGGCTTCAGGGGATTGATGATTCTATTTATGAAGCAGCGGAAATTGACGGTGCTGGTGCATTCCAGAGATTTAAAAGCATTACTGTGCCCATGTTAAAGCCGATTATTCTTTTTACAACTATAAATTCCACAATAGGAACGCTACAGCTTTTTGACGAGACTATGAATATTACACAGGGAGGACCTGCAAATGCAACGATTACTATTTCCCAGTATATTTATAATCTGCTCTTTAAATATTCACCGGACTTTGGATATGCAGCAGCTGTATCGTATGTAGTAGTAGTACTGATTGTTGTTCTTTCTATTATTCAGATGAAAGTGGGGGATAAAAATGACTAAAAAATTTCTTCGTGGTTTTCAGTATGTATTTTTAAGTATTTGCTCTATCATCTCGATTTTTCCCTTTATCTGGATGATTATTGCGGCAACAAACAAATCTGTCGATGTGACAAAGGGAACACTTATGCCGGGAAATTATCTGATGGAAAACTTAAAGGCAGTCTTTTCCTCGGATCTTCAGTATGGAATGGCATTTAAAAATTCTCTTGTAATTGCTGCTGTAACTACTCTTCTGGCAATGGTAGTTTCCTCAGCAGCAGGGTATGCGTTTGTTATTTATAGATCAAAAGGGCGGGAAAAGGTTTTTAATTTTATTCTGCTGTCCATGATGGTTCCGTTTGCGGCATTAATGGTTCCGCTGTTCCGTCTGTTCAGTAAATTCAGCAGCATTCCTGTGTTAAAAACCATTGCCATTAATACGCCAGGAGCAGTCGTTATTATTGCGGTTGCCACTGCATTTTTAATTTTTTTCTTCCGTCAGAATACGGAATCTTTTCCAAAAGAGCTGATTGAAGCTGCAAGAATTGACGGTCTTGGAGAATTTGGAATCTTTACAAGAGTGTTTATGCCGACTATGAAGTCTACTTATGCGGCCGCTATTATTGTTACTTTTATGAGCAGCTGGAACAATTACTTATGGCCGTTGATTGCTTTGCAGTCACCGGAAAAGAGAACTTTGCCTCTTGTACTTTCCGCAATGGGCTCGTCATATACACCGGATTATGGTATGATGATGGCAGCAGTTGTTATGGCAACAATCCCTACAGCGCTTATTTTCTTCCTGATGCAGAAACAGTTTGTAGCAGGTATGACAGGTTCTGTAAAAGGATGATAAATTTTTCATGGAGGACAGAGTTATGACAGAAGAAAGAACGTTTCTTGAATGGCTGGAAAATCCGGAAGTATTTCAGGTAAACAGAGAAAAAGCCCATTCAGATCATTTATTTTATGAAAGAGAAGAAGAGGTATGTCTGGATGAAAAAATGCCTCTTGCACAGTGCTTAAATGGCATATGGAAGTTTTCTTATGCAGAAAATCCGTCAAAAAGAGAGAAGGATTTTTTTGAAGAGGGATATGATGACAGTCATTTTGACAGGATTATAGTGCCGGGTCATATTCAGATGCAGGGATATGACAGAAACCAATATATTAATACTATGTATCCCTGGGATGGACAGGAGGAACTTCGTCCTCCGCATATTTCAAAAGAATATAATCCTGTAGGAAGCTATGTAAAAGAATTTGTTCTGAAAGAAAATTTAAAAGGAAAGCCGTTATTTCTTTCTTTCCAGGGTGTGGAAACTGCCTTTTATGTGTGGATGAACGGAAAGTTTGTGGGCTATAGTGAGGATACCTTTACGCCTTCTGAATTTAATGTGACAGATTATGTAAAAGAAGGAACAAACAGACTTGCAGTTGAGGTGTATAAAAGAAGCAGTGCAAGCTGGCTGGAAGACCAGGATTTCTGGCGCTTTTCCGGGATTTTCCGCGATGTGTACCTCTACGCAGTGCCGAAGCTTCATGTGAGGGATATGTTTGTAAGAGCAGGTCTTGATGATTCCTTTACAAAAGGAAATCTTTCTCTTAAGTGGGAGATTTTCGGGGAAAAAGAAGGGGCATATATGGAAATCAGCCTTCTTGACGAGAAAGGAAACCTTATTTTAAAAGAAGAAAAACCTGGAAAAACAGGAAGCTTATCTGTAAAAGAAATTGAAAAAATCAGACCTTGGAGCGGAGAAGATCCTGTACTTTATCAGCTTTTTATACGCATTTACGATGAGAATAAGACCCTGATCGAAGTGGTAAAAGAGCAGGTCGGTTTTCGTCGCTTTGAAATGAAGAATGGACTTATGCTCTTAAATGGAAAACGGATTATTTTCCGTGGTGTGAACCGTCACGAATTTCATTATCAGAAGGGAAGGGCAATCGGAAAAGAGGAGATGCTCTGGGATGTGCGCTTTATGAAACAGCACAATATTAATGCAGTCCGTACCTCTCATTATCCCAATCAGACTTTATGGTATCGCCTGTGCGACAAATACGGTATTTATCTTATAGATGAGACAAATCTGGAAAGTCACGGCTCATGGCAGAAAATGGGAGCATGTGAGCCTTCCTGGAATGTACCGGGAAGCCTGAAGGAATGGAAGGAAGCTGTCATTGACAGAGCAAATTCCATGTTTATGAGAGACAAAAACCACCCGTCTGTTCTTATCTGGTCCTGCGGAAATGAGTCTTATGCGGGTGATGATATTCAGGCAATGACCGACTTTTTCCATAGTGTGGACAACACAAGGCTTGTTCATTATGAGGGTGGATTCTGGAACAGAAATTATCCGGATATTACAGATATGGAATCAAGAATGTATGCAAAACCGGCAGACATTGAGGCGTATTTAAAGGAAAACCCGGAGAAGCCTTACATAAGCTGTGAATATATGCATGCAATGGGAAATTCCTGCGGAGGAATGAAGCTTTATACAGATTTGGAAGATGCTTATGAAAAATATCAGGGTGGTTTTATCTGGGATTATATTGATCAGGCAGTGGAGAGGATAAATGATCAGGGCGAAACGGTTCTTTCTTATGGCGGTGATTTTGATGACAGAGCAACAGATTATGAGTTCTGTACAAATGGAATTGTATATTCTGACAGAAAGGTTTCTCCAAAAGCACAGGAAGTAAAATATCTGTATGCACCTGTCCGTATTTTTCCGGAAAAGGAAAGTGTAAGGATTGAAAACCGAAATAATTACATTTCCACAGAAAATCTGGATTTCCGGTATTCTCTTTTCAGAGATGGAGAAGAGGTGGAAGCAGGTGTATTGAAAGCAAATGTCAGTCCTCTTTCTGAAGAATGTGTTCCGCTTCCAAAGCTTGCTTTTAAAGAGAGCGGTGAATATACATTACGTATTTCTTCCTGTCTTTCCCATGATACGATATGGGCGGAAAAAGGATTTGAAACTACGTTTGGAGAGATAACATGGAAAGAAGAAGCGAGAGAATATAAAGAAGAAAAAGATACGCTTACCGTTGTTCATGGAGATGTAAATATTGGAGTAAGAGGAAAAAATTTCTCGGCTATGTTTTCTCAGACAGAAGGAGGAATCGCCTCTCTCTGCTATAATGGAAAGGAGTTTATTACAAGAAGACCGGAACTTACTTTCTGGCGGGCACTGACAGATAATGACCGTGGCTGCAGTCTTGGGTATGATTGCGGATGCTGGTCAAATGCGGGGGCTTACAGAAAAATAAAAAATGTTTCCGTAGAAGAATCGGAGAATAGTGTAACGATTACGTTTGAGTTTGCAATTCCTGTAAGTAAGGAAATAAAGACATCGGTTTCTTATACTGCAAAAGCAGATGGAACGATAAAAGTTCACGTTTCTTATGAAGGCGTTAAAGGGCTTCCTGATCTTCCGGCGTTTGGGCTTGAGTGGCGCTTTAAAGAAAAATATCATAATGTGCGCTATTACGGAATGGGTCCGGAGGAAAATTATATTGACCGCTGCGAAGGAGCACGTCTTGGCATATTTAATACTACGGCAAAGAAAAATGTATCCGCTTATCTTGTACCGCAGGAATGCGGAAACAGGACAGGTGTGCGCTGGCTGGAGCTTAGCGATGAAGAAGGTACAGGGCTTCGTTTTGAAGCAGCAGGACAGCCTTTTGAGGCAGGCGTACTTCCGTGGAGCACACGTGAGCTGGATGCTGCGTCTCATAAAGAGGAGCTTTCCGTTCCTCATTATACATGGGTTCGTATTCTTGCAAAACAGATGGGAGTAGGTGGAGATGACAGCTGGGGAGCTCCGGTTCATGAGCAGTATCGCATCTCTTCTGATGAGAAGCTTGATGTTGAATTTTTCATAAAACCGTTGTAGAATAAAGAAAAATAAGACAATACAAGGTTAGGAATAAAATGGGAAGAGAGTGTAAAGTGCTGATTGTAGATGATGAGTTTATTACACGTCAGGGAATCAGTCATATGATTATGTGGGAGCAGGAGGGATTTTCCATTGTAGGGGAAGCCTCTAACGGACAGGAAGGAATAGAGATGATAGAAAAGTATCAGCCAGACATTGTTCTGGCTGATATTGTTATGCCAGTATTAAATGGAATTGAGTTTTCTATGATTTTACAGGAAAAATATCCGAATATCAAGCTGATTATTTTAAGCAGCTATGATAATTTTGAGTACGTGAGAACAACTCTTTTAAACGGGGCGGTAGATTATGTTTTAAAGCCTACATTAAACCCGGAAATCCTTCTGCGGGCACTGAAAAAAGCAGCTGCAGGCATACCGGGATTTTCTCTTGACAGGAGAGAAAGTGTAGCTTTGGAAACACAGATGGAGAGGTATCTGACAGGGTATCAGGATACCATTTTGGAGACGGAATACAAAGAAAGATTTCCGTATATGCAGTTTCGTATTCTTGCGGGAAATATGAAAAAAGCCTGTGGAAGCAATACGAGACAATGGGAGAAAACCCAGGAACTTATGATAAGGCATCTTCAGAAGAATGGATTTGAGAAACTGGGGACTTTTTACCTGGAACAGGAAGTATTTTTCTGCGTTATTAATTATAAAAAGCCAGATGAGATATTTCTTATTGAGACACTGAAAGAAGGAACGGAAAAAGCTGGAAAAGTGGCGGAAAATCTTTTTCTTGTATTAAGTAATGGATTTACAGAGTTTTCCGGAATCCGCGATATTTACGAAAAAGAAGTAAAACAGGCTCTGGAACAGAAATTTTATTTTGCAGATAAATTTTTAATTGAGCAGAGAGAATATATCACCAAAGAGGCAGAACGTTTTCGATATGAAGAGTATGCGGAATTATTGAAAAAACATCAGTTTTCTCAGGCAATGGTGCTTTTGAAAGATTATATGGAATACCTTTGCCGGTGCAGATACGATGCTTATCAGTGCAAAAATCTTTTTAAGAATCTTCTATATAATTTGCTGATGGAAATGGAGAAATGTGGAGTAAAAAGTGAGGAACTTAGAAGACTTTATTTTAAGAAAACAGATAAAACGGAAAGCGATAAGGAGTTTCTTTTATGCTGCAGAGAGATTACAGAAGAACTGGATGCTATGGTATCGGAATGCAGACACAATGAGGATTCACGAATAGAAGAAATGAAGGAATATATTAAGACGCATTATAAGGAGAGGCTGGAACTGGCAGATCTGGCAGAGGAATTTTCCTTTAATTATCATTATATTTCTTCTTACTTTAACCAGCATATGCAAGAGGGATTCAGCGGGTATCTGAATATGGTTCGCATTGAAAAATCATGTCAGCTTTTAAAAGATAGTTCCATGCCTATTTCCGCTGTCAGCATGGAAGTAGGTTATTCAGATCACGGCTATTACTGCAGAATATTTAAGAAACTGAAGGGAGAAACACCAAGTCAGTACAGGCGGAAAAGCAGGACGGAGGAAGGAAATTGGTAAAGCGGTGCAACACACTTTTTTTCAAAATTATTCTTGTTGTTCTGACAGGAATTGTATGTCTGACAACAGGATTAAGTATCTTAAATATTCGGGCATCCCAGCAGGCATTTGTAGAAAATTTTGTGGAATCCCAGGATAAGATTTTTCAGCAGACAGATCGAAATATTTATAATTTTTTCCGGGATATGACAGCAGTTACCTCGAGCATCAGTACTTCTTCTACAGTAGAGAAATATTTAACAGAAACAGACTGGGAATATACAGAAGAGGCAAAAAATATTCTGGATCTGAAACAGTATTTAAAGCAGCTTCCTATAGAGAAATATAGTGACATGAATCTTGTGCTTCTGGGAATTGATGGAAAAACTTTGAATTATAATGATTCCAGTCTTGTGATGGACGGGGAAACGCTGCTTCATAATTACGTGGTAAAAAAAGCTCTGGAAAATCCCAAAAAACTTATTTGTCAGTATGAAGAGGGCGGATATACAGATGTTATGAAAGATTATCCTGTGATTGTTCTGGCGAAATCTATCAGCAGGGACGGAGGAAAAAACGTATGCGGCATAACGCTTCTCACAATTAAAGAAGCTGATTTTCGAAGATATTATGATGGGTTTACAACAAGCACAAACGACCTCTTAATCCTGAACCAGGATAATGAGATTATCTCTTCAAATAGAGAGGAATATCTGAAGGATTCCGGAGAGACGAGAAAACTTTTTAAAATAATAAAAGAGATGGAAAAAGCCCATATAAAAACTATGAATCGGGAAGAAAATGGACAGATTACAGGCTACATGGTACAAAGACTTCAAAGTACAAATTACACGATGCTTGGTATGATTCATCCGGATATGGCATTCGATCGAGTATATGATTTTCGCTATATTATCAGTGTGACAGCCTTTATTACTTCTATTGTCGTAATCATTATTTTTCTTCTGGTAAGACAGCAGACAAGACCGCTTTATAAGCTAGTGGAAAAGATGAGAGGCGTTCGTGAAGGGCGACTGAATCAATTTGTGAAGGTGGAGGGAAGTACGGAAATAAGGGAACTTTCTTTCACGTATAATACGATGCTTGATGAGATGCAGCAGTATATTGATAAGATGATGGAAGTGGAAAAGGCAAAGAGAGAGGCGGAAATCCATTCTCTTCAGATGCAGATAAATCCTCATTACATTTATAATACGCTTGCGAGTGTAAAGTGGCTTATCTGGCAGGGAAATAAAGAAAAATCCGTTCAGGTAATAGATGCGTTTATCCGGCTTTTGAGAAATACCATAAGCAATAAAAAAGAGTTTATTACTTTGAAAGAAGAAATTGAAAATCTGAAGGATTACGTGATTATTAATCAGACCAGATACGGAAATTCCGTTAATGTTGAGTATTATGTACTGCCGGATTGCGAAGAGCAGAAAATTCCGAAACTGATTTTACAGCCCTTTGTGGAAAATGCGTTTTTTCATGCCTTTCCACAGGGGCAGCAGGGAACGATTTCCATATTTGCCCGTATGAGTGAAGGACAGCTTAAAGTAGAAATTATAGATGACGGAATCGGTATGGATAATCAGACAGTCCGCACACTTCTCGATAAAAGCGAGGGGCAGAAGGAGCATTTTACAGGAATTGGCGTGAATAATGTAGATGACAGAATGAAACTGATCTACGGACAGAACTATGGGATTCTTATAGAAAGCAAGAGGGGTGAGGGAACAAAGATTACGCTTTGTTTTCCGGAGAAAAAAGAAGAATAAAAAAATACCATAAGAAAATTTCAAGGGAAAAGGTTATGGACGAAGGCGGCGAAAGAGGGTATACTTGTTTTAACAAAAAGAGATGGAGGAATGAATTATGGGAAAAAAGATTGCCGGCATTTTAAGAGGAGAACTTATCTCTTCCGGATTTTATGTATTGCTTGGTCTTTGCCTTGTTCTTATGCCAGCGCAGACAGTGAATATTATCTGTAAAGTAGTATTCGGTATTGTTTTGGCGGCGGCAGGACTGTATCACCTTTCGATTTACATAAGAGGAAAAGACTCTGCCACGATTCTGGATTTGTTTACAGGCGTGATTGTTCTTGTACTGGGAGGATTTTTATTTTTTAATCCTGTGATTGTTGTAAAACTTCTGCCGCTTCTTCTTGGCGCATTTGTTCTGGTAGACAGCATCTGGAAATTAAAGGGGAGTTTTCAGCTCAAAAAAAGAAAAAGAGCAGAATGGCAGATATTTCTTTTTGTCAGCCTGATTTTTATTGTTCTGGGTGGAATTATGATGGCAAATCCGTTTGTTAAGACAAAGATAACGATTCTTTTTGACGGTTGGGTTCTTATGGTAAATGGGGCAGCAGATTTTATTTTTTACTTCTTATTAAAAAGAGGTCTGAAGGCGGCTGCGGAGAAACCGGAAGAAAAGATGGAAGAAGAGGTTCCGGAGGTAGAAGAAGTTGTGGAGGAAGCAGAGGAAAAATCTGCATTGGAACAATCTGCACCGGAGGAAGAAACACCGGAGGAAGAAATTCTGGAGGAGTGGAAAGATTGAAAAATAAAGTCGTTCTTGTAGATTTTTCCGGGGTATACCGGGAGGAAAATTTCTGGAAGGAAGAAGAAGTACAGTGGCTTTCGGCGCAGGATATTCCCGGTACAAACTGTTATTGCGATGATGAGGCGTGGGAAATCCTTCAAAAAAGAATGGAAGCTTTTTCTTTTGAAGGAATCCACTTTCTGGATTCCGGGAATTATCATTATATGACAAGGCTTTGGCTGGAAAAAATAGGAGAGCCTTTCCAGCTTCTCGTACTTGATAATCATACGGATATGCAGCTGCCGGCTTTTGGAGGAATCCTTTCCTGCGGCGGTTGGATTGCTCATGCTCTGGAAACACAGCCGTATTTAAAGAAGGTTTTTCTTGTGGGGCCTCCCCGGAAAGACTGGGAGGAAGTAGAAGCTTCTTTTCAGGAAAAAACAGAATTTTTCGGAAAAGAAAGGCTGTGGGAGACGTATAAAGAAGGGAAAAAAAATCTGATGAAACAGTATTTGGAAAAAATTTCTCTTCCATTATATATATCTGTAGACAGAGATATTCTCTGCGAAGAGGAAGCCTGTACCGGGTGGAGTCAGGGAGATACAAAAGAAGAGGAGCTTTTTGATTTTCTGGAAGGGCTTTTTTCTTATTTAAGAGAAAATAGAATTCCTCTTCTTGGAATCGACATCTGCGGAGAGGGAGAATTGGAGAACTGGAATGGTTGCTCTCTTAATGATAAGGGAAATGGGCGGATTCTTAAATTTTTGACAGAAAAAGGAGTTTTTGATGAAAAATGAGTTACTGACAATGGGACCGTTTACTGTGTATGGATACGGACTTATGATTGCAATCGGAATTTTTGCGGCGTACATTGTGACGGAATACAGAGCCAGAAAACAGGGGCTGCCCTATGAACACGTTTTTTATATTGTAATATGGTGTGTGTTTGGGGGATTCCTTTCTGCAAAGCTTCTTTTCTGGATTACTGAGTGGAAAGACGTTCTCGAAGATCCTGTATACTATCTCAAAAATATGATGGACGGTTTTGTTGTGTACGGCGGAATAATAGGCGGGATTCTTGCGGGATATATTTATGCCAGGGTAAAAAAGCTGAATTTCCTCGCTTTTTTTGATCTTGTAATGCCGTCTGTTGCTCTTGCCCAGGGTTTTGGAAGAATCGGATGTTTCCTTTCAGGGTGCTGTTATGGAAGAGAGACGAATTGTCCCCTTTCCATTACGTTTCGGGAATCTGATTTTGCACCAAACGGCGTGCCGCTGATTCCTACGCAGATTTATTCCAGTGTTCTTGATTTTATTCACTTTGCGCTGCTTTTGTATATTGCGAAGCACAAAAAGACAGACGGAGAAGTGGCAGCAGCGTATCTTGTATGCTACAGCATAGGACGGTTTATTCTTGAATTTTTCCGGGGCGATTTAATAAGAGGAAGCGTGGGAGTGCTTTCCACATCACAGTTTATTTCCATCTTTACAGGATTGGCAGGGGTAGGAATGCTTCTTCTGCTGAGGAAGAGGAAAAAGAGTGCAGAGTAAGAAAAACAGGATTGGATTTTGGTTCAATCCTGTTTTTTGGCATTTGTAAGGAAAATGTAAGCTTCGTGTGTTATTCTGGGGACAGGAAGGGGGAAGTAAAATGCAGAAAGAATTATGGAAACTGGCAGTTCAGGGAATGAAAAAGAGGAAAAGAAACAGCCTGCTGTTATTTTGTGTATTAGTTATTGCTTTTTCATTTTCTATAGTAGGACTTTCTCTTGTGGAAAGTATGAATATATCCAATCGGGAATACCGGTATGATAATTACGGGACGTGGCATACTGCGGTATTTCAGGGGAAGAAAGAGGATATTTCTGCTTACAGACAGGCAAAGGATATGGAGGTTGGTATACTGACCGGCTGTGGACATCTGAAGACAGGAGCGGGAATCGGAACAGCCGATAATACGCTGATTCAGATGGGACGTATTGGACTTCAGCAGGGACGTTTTCCGGAAAAGACGGGAGAGGCTGCAATGGAGGCGAATGTGCTGAGCAGACTGGGATATAGCTACGAATTGGGGCAAGATATTACGGTGGAGATTTTTATGGAAGCGGAGGAGGAAGAAGGGCTTCCGGAAGAGACTGTTATGATGGAAAAAACTTTTACGCTTTGTGGAGTAATTCGTTCTTACAGTAATTTATGGCAGTCGGAGGGACATACGCTTCCCGGCGTGTTTATCACAGAACAGGAAGAAAAACAGCTCATGGAGGAAGGGAACAAAGCTTCTGAAAGAGAATTAAAAGAAAAAGAAATGATGTATTATTTCAGAACATCAGGCAAACAGGAAGAAACGGCAGAAGTGATCAGAAATATAGCAGGGGATTTAAACAGAAGTGATGAGGGAAAACGTGAGACTGTAAATAATACATATGCGTACCAGGAGACGGAGACAGCAGTTTATCCATTTCTATATCTGGGAATTATTTTTGTAACTGCCGGAATTGCAGTTGTCTGTATCTATTCTGTTCGCATCAAAAAACAGATTCAGCAAATTGCACTTTTTCGGAGTATTGGGATTACAAAAAAGCAATTAAGGATTTTAATTTTTTACGAAACCATTTGTCTGGCGCTTCCAGCCATAATTGTGGGATTTTTCTGTGGCTGTGCAGAAACGTGGCTTGCACTTCGTTTTCTGTCGGGGATGAATGAAAGGATTATTATAAAAGTTCCGTATCAGGTGCTTGGCGTTCTGTTTTTTCTGTTGATTATGGAAATTGTGGTTATCCGCTCTCTTGTGCTGCAAATTGCGCTCAGACAGCCTCTTACGGGCAGAATGTCTTTGAATGGAAAAAAAATACGAAGACATAAAAAAATCCATAAGATTTTATATGCCTCTTTTTCAGCAGTTATTTGCGCAGTCAGTTTTTTTACCGTATTTCAGTCGATAGAAGTATATGAGGTAAAAAAATCGAGACAGAGAATGCCGGATTACAGATTTTACTCTGTTTCATGGGAAGACAAGAAAGTATCTGAGCAGGATTTAAAGGAAATACGGGAAATTCCGGGAATTCGGGAATTGCATGGCTGGGGCGGCATACAGATAAATATGAAATTTCCGGATATGGAGACGTGTGAGCTGAATAAAGAACTGAAGTTAAGTACATCTTTTCTGAAAAAACAGGAAGAGGAAGGAATTGCCTGCAGCTTATACGGGATTCGGGAAGATGACTGGGATTATTATCTGGATTTTGAGAAATTATCCATAGACAGAGAAGCATTCCGAACAGGAGAGGAAATTGTGGTGCTTTTTTCCGTCAATACATATGGGGAGGTAGCGGTAAATGGAAAAAATTATAAAGATGTGGGAATCGAAAAGGGAGATGAAATTCAATGCGATATTTATGGAAGCCCTTTCGAAAAAGACAGCGCAGGGAATGTAAGTCCTGCAGCAAAGACAGAAAAAATGTTTACGTTTCAGACAAGAGTGGGAGAGGTGCTGAAGATTGTAGATGAAGAAATCACAAATCCACTGCAGTTTTTTGCAACAGCGCCGTATACTGTGCTGTGCTCATCAGATGCCCTTTCCGGTATTTTAGGGGAGATTCCGGAAGGAAACTGTGTTTTTCCTTATAAGACAGGAAAGGAATTTGGATATTCTCAGGGAGAAATGTACGCTTCAGAAAATGCAGGATTTTTATCTACAGATGTCATTGCAGCAGATATTTTCGGGAAAAATCACGTGCCTGTAGAAAGCGTGAGGGAAGAAAATACAGTAATACGTCAGGATTTACAGAATAAACTGATCCTCTATACAGCAGGCGGTGGCACAGTGATTCTTATTGCGTTTCTCATGCTCTGGAATATGTTGTCTTTGGCAGCAGAAGATGAAAAAAGGAAAACAGGAATTCTGATGGCAATTGGATTATCAGAGAGGCAGATTGGAAAGCGCATTTTAACAGAAGCTCTTACTTTGGCAGTTGTCTCTGTTCTGGCAGGATTCCTTTTATTTGGAGGATATCTGTATTTGTATTCCTGGCTGGAACTTCATTCAGAAATAGTGCTGTACCAGGAGACTGGAAAAAATATTTGGAATATTCTTATGGCACAAATCGAAGGGTATCGCGTAGCTGGAATTCGTTTTTCGCATTTGCTTCTGATCAGTCTGTTATCCGGTGGAAGTACTGCACTTGTTTATTACAGAACAAAAAGGATACTGATGAAGACAGATGTATCAAAGCTTATCAGGGAGGAGTAGATTTATGGGAATTGTATTGGAAGCAAAAGAGCTGACGAAAAGTTATCAGTCAGGAAAGCAGAAAATAGAGGTGCTCAAAAACATTGACGCCGCATTTGAAAACGGGATTTTTTATGCAATTACGGGACGGAGCGGATCAGGGAAATCCACATTTTTACACATTCTTTCCGGTCTGGAAAAACCGGATACAGGAAGCATTGTGATGAATGGAAAAAAACTGGAAAACTATAAATCACAGGAAATAGCAGAGTTTCGAAGACGTCATATGGGTTTTGTATTTCAGCAGTTTAATTTACTGGAAGAATATGATGTAAAAACAAATATCTGTATGCCATTGAAACTTGACCATAAAAAAGAAGATTCTGTTTTTTTAAAAGAAATAACTGAGCATCTCGGGATTGAAAAAATTTTAAAGAAATATCCAGATGAGTTGTCTGGTGGAGAGCAGCAGAGAGTGGCGATTGCCCGTTCGCTGATTGCAAAACCGGAAATTTTATTTGCAGATGAGCCGACCGGAAATCTCGATAAAAAAACAGCGGACGAGACTCTGGAACTGCTTCTTGAATGTGCGTACAGGTACGGGCAGACACTTATACTGGTTACGCATGATATGGAAATCGCAGAGCGAGCAGATTATGTATTGAAAATAGAAGGAGGAAGGGTTTGTGAAACGCGATTTCAGTAATATAGTTTCCCGCCCGGAAAAAGCGGAAGAGAAAGAAGAAAACAACTTCCTTTTTCCGGAAGATTTCTGGCTGAGAGAGTTCCGTGATGAGATTTTATTATATCCTGTGCCATAGAAAGACCGATGCCATATCCTGATTTATTGACGCTGCCGCGGTGAAAACGAAGAAAAATGAGAGGGAGTTCCTGAACAGGGATTCCCTTTCCTCTGTCTGAAATTATCAGACTTACGTTTCTGTCGGATTCTTCCAGAGATACTTGTACAGAACTTCCGGCTGGAGTGTGTTCTACTGCATTTTTTAGAATGTTTTCTATTGCTTGCGAAAGCCAGAAATAATCTGCGCTGATGAGATATTGTGCAGGCATCTGGCATTGAAAAGTAACTTTCTTTTTTTCTGCAATAGAGGTAAGATTGCGAATGCAGCTTTGTATACAGTCTGGATAATTAAAGGTTGTGAAATCCATATTTATTTTTCCGGAAGCAAGCTGGCTGGATTTCAAAACGCGCTCAATTTCAGCGGTCAGTCTTTCCAGAGAAGCCTGACTTTTTAAAAGGTCGGAAGAGGATGACTTTGTCTGGGCAAGATCAAGGCGGATCTGGAGAACGGTAAGAGTTGTTTTTATCTGGTGAGCCATATTTTCAATAAACTGTGTCATTTCTGTTTCGCGTTCGTGGCTGAACTGTTTTTCGTAGAGAAGCTGTGCTTCCAGTTTTCGTATCTGATTTGTGAGATTGTAAAGCAGACCTTCTTTCAGGGTTTCAGGACGGGCGTCAGGGTACAGAAGAAAGCGGTTGATTTCTTCTGTGAGTTTTTGTATTTGTTTCCGCAGGTGGAAAACATAGTATGTGAGAAACAGGAATCCTGTACTCAGGAGTATGATAAATAGAAGCATAGTAATAAGACCTTTCTGATTTTATTTTTTTAAAGGAACCGCCCAGCGGTAGCCAATCCCGCGCACTGTCTGAATGTAAGGCGTTCCTTGCCATTCTCCCAGTTTTTCACGAAGTCGGCTTATGTTCACATTGAGCGTATTGGAGTCTACATAGGCGTTATATTTATCCCAGACCTGGTAAAATAAATGCTCACGGGTTACTGTGGAAAGAGCCTGTTCCATCAGGCAGCAGGCCAGGCGCTGCTCTGTAAGGGTAAGATCCAGTGGAATATGATCTTTGCTGAACTGTCGGCTGCGCTTATCGTAAATGATGTCACCGCTTTTTTGCAGAAAATTATCAGAAGCCCTCGAGCGTTTCAGTAAAGCCTGAATTCGCGCAAGCAATTCGCGTATGCGAAAGGGTTTTGTCACATAATCGTCTCCTCCGGCAGAAAAGCCCTGAATAATTTCTGATTCACTGCTGCATCCTGTAAGAAATAAAATCGGGATATCGTATGTAGTGCGTATTTCCTGGCACAGGGTATATCCATCTTCGATTCCAAGATGCACATCGAGAATAATAAGGTTGATATCTGAAGTGCGAAGCACGTTCAGGGTCTGGGAGAGTGTGGAGGCATAAGACGTTTCATAGCCGGATTCCCGAAGAAAGTCAGAGAGAGCCTCTGCAAGAGTTTCATCATCTTCAATAATTAAGATATTTTTTGACATGGAAATACTCCTTCCGATTATTTATAAAATATGTCCGTTTTCCAGATGAAAAATGTGGTCTGTTTTTCGGGCAAGATTCAAATCGTGTGTAGCAAGGAATAAAGTCTGCCCGAATTTCTTCATGCAGAGAAATAAAAGTTGAGTGGTTGCTTCAGCTGTCTGCTCGTCCAGATTTCCAGTAGGTTCGTCTGCAAAAATAATGTAAGGTTTTGTGATCAGGGCGCGTGCGATGGCAGCGCGTTGCTGTTCCCCTCCAGAAAGCTCTGGAGGAAAACGGCGAAGAATATGTGTTAGCCCAAGTATATCGGTAATTTCCTGAAAAAAACAGGCGTCCGGGCGAATTCCATCCAGAAAAAGTGGAATGCAGATATTTGTTTTTATATCGTATTCGTCCAGAAGATTGAATTGCTGAAAGATAAATCCCATGTGTCTCCTGCGAAAAACTGCTTTTTCTTCCTCTGGATAATTGTCAATATTTTGTCCGTTTAAAAAGACTGCGCCACCGTCAGGTGTATCAAGACTGCTTAATATATGAAGCAGCGTGGATTTTCCGGAACCGCTTCTGCCAATTAGAGAATAAGACAGGCCTTTTTCAAGGGAAAGGCTCACGTTGTTTAATACCGGATACGTTTCGGAAGAGAGGGAGTAGGACTTTGTAATATTTTGGGCAGTCAGAATAGTGGACATTATAAATCTCCTTATAAAAAAATGATTACTGATATTTTTTATTATAGAGGGTTTATGGGGGAAAAACAAGAAAATATGGGGATTGTAAGATGATTGTAAGGTTGGAATGTTACAATGTAATTATCAAAAAACAGGAGGTTTTACAATATGAGAAAAAATTATTTGCTTTAGCAGTAAGCACATGTTTGGCATTAGGTCCATGTGTATCGATACCGGTTTCAGCAGAGGCTGAGCATAGTATTGAGACAAGAGCACAGCAGTGTGGAAACTGTGGCGGAATGACTTTGTATAATCGAACAACTTATGGAGATTGGGTTTTGATAGGTCAGCAAAAATGTAAAAAGCAGTGGAATTTATCAGATAATGTGTACAGAAGAACTGTTACAAAAGGATATAAGTGTTCTAAATGTGGATATTCTTATACTTACTCAAATTCGACAGAATCGAAAGTTGTTTGTAATCATTAAGATTGATAAGCAAAAATACAATATATGTAGATTTCTCATAAAAAATGTTCTAAACGAAAGAACTGTAAAATCAGAGAGTGATAATGTATCACTGGTTTTACAGTTTTTTGTATTATGGATTAAAGGTATTGGGAAATCAACAGAAAATATTAGTATCTTATCAAAATAAATTAAAATCTTTATAATTTTTATTTTGGACATTTACTCCGGAACATACAGCAATTATAATGGAGTAAGCACAAAATGACAAAACAAAAGTGAGGGATTTTTATGGGAACAAGAACCGTTTATCTGGAAAACAGACAGGAAGAATTAAAAGCCGGTCTGGAAAAGCTTTTATCTGTACATGATTTTGCTTTGACGGAGGAAAAAAAGAATGCCGATATTTGTATTTTGGCAGAGCCGTGTGAAGAAGAAATTTTAAAGATTAGAAAAGATGGGAAAAGCTGCAGGGTTTCTTTTCATGAAAAGGCACATTTTTTCAGAGGTGTGTCTTTGATTCTTCAAAATATTACGAAGGAGTCCTGGAGTAGAGAGGAAAATGTATATTTTCATTCCAATGGAGTGATGCTGGACTGCTCCAGAAATTCTGTACCAACGGTAAGCACAATAAAAAAATACATTGTACGGCTTGCTGCATTTGGAATGAATCGTCTTTACTTATATGTGGAAGATACGCTAGAAATCGAAGGGTATCCATACTGGGGATATTTGCGTGGGCGTTTTTCAAAAGAGGAGATGAAAGAGTGCGATGCATTTGGAAAAGAGTTTGGCGTTACGCTGATTCCGTGTATTCAGACGCTGGCACACTTAAGAAGTGCATTAAAACAGCCGGCATTTGAAAAATGCAGAGATATTGACGACATTCTTCTTCTGGAGATACCGGAGACAGAGGCACTTTTAAAGGCACTTCTTGATACTGTAAAAGAGTGTTTTTCCGGTGGAATTGTTCATCTTGGCATGGATGAGGCGGAGAATCTGGGGCGTGGAAGATTTCTGGATAAAAACGGCTGGCAAAATCCGGCTGCTGTTATGAAACGCCATCTGGAATGGCTGACAGAGGAGTGCAGAAAAAGAGAGTTGAGCCCGATTATCTGGTCAGATATGTACCTGAAATTTAACTTTGGTTCAGAGGGGTATTACGGTCTGGCGGAAGATGCAGAGCCTTTAAATCAGGAGAATCTTTCTGCAGAGACTGCGCTTTGTTATTGGGATTATTATCATGAGGGTGTGTCCTTTTATGAAAAATATTTAACTCTCCATCAGAAAATGGGAAACCCTGTTGTGTTTGCAGGCGGGGCATGGACATGGAACGGAATTGCGCCGGGAATCAGCAAAGCTGTCCGGACAACCCTGGATGCTTTGAGGGCGTGCCAGAACAAAGGAATCCGAGACGTATTTTGTACAGCCTGGATGGATAACAGTGCGGAGACGCCTCTCGAGACAGTTCTCCCTGCGCTGGCTCTTTTCGGGGAGTTTGGATTCAACAGATTTCCGGATAAAGACTGGGTAGCAGAAAGGTTTGCATTTGTTTTGAAAAGAAAATGGGAGCAGTATTGCCTTCTGGATGCTTTTGATAACCGAAAGTATAAAAAAGAGGATCTGGAGCAGACTCTTGATTTAACGGAATATAATAAGGACAGCGAAAATCCATCAAAAATCATCTTTTACGAGGATAATTTTATGGGAATTGCATCTGAAAGCCTTTGTGAGGAAGAAATGCAGGAGCAGTATGAAATGCTGAAAAAGCAGCTGTCAAAAATAGTTGAGGAAAAGTCAGAGGAAGCAGAGGACAGGGAGCTTTTCAAATATTATGGAATCCTTGCAGAGCTTTTGAGCAAAAAGGCAAATATAAACAGAAGGATAAGAAATGCGTATCAGACAGACGACAACGATAAATTATGCGTTTGCAGACAGGAATTATTGAGGATAGGGGAGCTGGCAGAAAACTTAAGAATCCAGCGTCAGAAATTGTGGATGGAAGAGTATAAGCCCTTTGGGTACGAGCTGATTGATATCCGGTTTGCCGGTGTCTCAGCCCGTGCCCGCTCAGAGGCAGCAAGAATTGAAGCATTCACAGAGGGAAGACTGGAACATATTGAAGAGCTTGAAGTGGAGCTTCTGCCGTGCCGCGTACCAAATTTGTGGGACAGAATGATTTCTGCCGGGAATATGGAAGGGGTTTGAGAAACTCTCGTTTCATAAAATTCTTCCCCTCTGCATAGTCTGTACCAAGGTTATCTGTTTGGAGAATGCTATGCTGACAGCGGAAGATTTTGAAGGAAAGTCGATTACAGTACAGGAAAGAATCCCTGCAGTTCAGACTTTGGCGGCACTGCCTGCCCAGAGTCAGGACTACGGGGATTTTCTTGTAAAATATGTACAGAATATACATGGACCGATTGATGTGATTTCAGATGCCAGTTTTCAAATTATTAATGAAAGTTTCGGAGTGGCATACGTTCCGCTTGACCAGGTGGGAGAGCTTCAGATCAACAGTTATTCCTATAATTCGATACCAAAGTGTTATACATATATGGATATGGAAGCTTTAGATGCATCCGGTGTTATGCGGCTTCAGGATCATCCATATTTACAGCTTCGGGGGAGAGGGACGGCAGTGGCTGTAATCGATTCCGGCATTGATTACACAAACTCCGTATTTCGCGATGAAAATGGAAAAACGCGAATTGCATATTTATGGGATCAGACGATTGAGGAAAGAGCGGATGAGAGAGTTCCCTATGGGAAGCTTTTTACTGCGGAGGATATTAACAGGGCACTGGAATCGGAGACTCCTCTTGAAATTGTACCTTCTGAAGATGAAAACGGGCATGGAACAAGGCTTGCAGGTATTGCGGCGGGAAATCAGGTGCTGGAGGAAAATTTCTCAGGTGCAGCGCCGGAAGCCACTCTTCTTATTGTAAAGCTAAAGCCTGCAAAAGATTATCTGAGAGAGTTTTACCTTTATCCCAGAAATACGGAAGTTTTTCAGGAAAATGATATTATGCTGGGGATTTATCAGGTGAAAAAGCTTGCCAATTTTCTTCGTATGCCACTTTCCATTTGCCTGGGAGTGGGAAGCAGCCAGGGTGCGCATATTGGAGAGAGTCCTCTTAGCCAGTATGTCAGTTATATTTCAGGATTCAGCCAGGTTTCCGTTTCGGTTGCTGCAGGAAATGAAGGCGCTGCGAGGCATCATTTCCGGGGAAAACTGGGAAGGGAAAATAATGCGGCAACAGCAGAGCTGCGAGTAGGAGAAGGAGAGGAAGGGTTTACTATGGAGCTCTGGGGAGAGCCGCCGGAAGTATATGAAGTTTCTGTACAGTCTCCCACGGGAGAAATTCTTGATGTAAGTACGTCGCTTGGTGCGGGAACGCAGACTCTTTCTTTTGTGTTTGTGGAAACGAAGGTTCTTGTAAATTATATTTCGATAGAGCGGCAGACAGGGTATCCTCTCATTTATTTTCGTTTTCTTCACCCGTCCTCGGGGATATGGAAACTTCGGGTAAGAGTAAGAGACGGACAGAGTGTAAATTTTCATATGTGGCTTCCTGTAAATGGACTCGTATCAAAGGATACGTATTTTCTTGAACCAACGCCGTATAATACGGTGACTTCTCCGGGTGATGCAATAGACAGCACAACAGTTACTGCGTATAATTACAGGGATAACAGTCTTTATCTGGAAGCTGGAAGAGGATTTGCTCCGGACGGTATGGTGACACCGCATTTTGCAGCACCGGGAGTGAATGTAAAAGCAGCATTTCCGGGCAATCAGTTTGGAAATGCGTCAGGAACAAGTCTTGCTGCCGCACAGGCAGCGGGAATTGCAGCGCTTCTTTTTGAGTGGTCGATTATCCGGGAAAACGCTCCGTTTTTTACCGGAACAAACGTGAAACACTATCTTCAGAGAGGCGCAGTCCGTGATGAAAATATGCAGTATCCAAATCAGGAGTGGGGATATGGGCGCATTGACCTGTACCGGTCATTCCAGCTTTTGTCATGAGGGGAAAGAAAAACTCTATATGGGAATTATACACAAAAATTGTATGTGATTTTTGTACAATTTGAAACAAAGTTTTTTGATACACCTAATTGTTTTTGGCGATATTTTTTGATATACTTTATAAAAGAAAAAAAGGGAGGTACAAAACAGTGAAACGAGGAAGTATTTTTGAACTGGAAGGAGCTCCGCGGATAAGTGAGGCGCTGCCTCTTGCGCTCCAGCATGTTGTGGCAATGATCGTGGGCTGCGTGACGCCTGCGATTATTGTTTCCGGAGCGGCGGGCCTTGAAAATAAAGAGCAGGTTCTTTTGATTCAGTCAGCGCTTGTAGTTGCAGCGCTGTCTACCTTGCTTCAGCTTTTTCCAATCGGAAAAAAAGGAGGATTTGCCATTGGTTCCGGACTTCCGATTATCATGGGAGTAAGTTTTGCCTATGTTCCCAGTATGCAGGCCATTGCCCAGGGGCATGGAATAGCGACAATCCTTGGAGCACAGATAGTCGGTGGCGTTGTGGCTGTTCTCATGGGGATTTTTGTAAAAAAGATACGTGTATTTTTTCCGCCGCTGATCACGGGAACAGTCGTGTTTACAATCGGCCTTTCGCTTTATCCCACAGCCATTAATTATATGGCAGGAGGAACAGGAAGCGAAGATTACGGTTCCTGGCAGAACTGGTTGATTGCTTTTTTCACCTTGGCGGTTGTGACAGGTTTGAATCATTTTGGAAAAGGTATCTGGAAACTGGCTTCTATTTTAATTGGTATTATCGCAGGTTACATTGTTTCCATTCCTTTTGGGATGGTGAATTTTGCCAAAGTAGGAGAAGCCGGAGTTTTTCAGATTCCGAAATTTATGCACTTCGGAGTGGAATTTGAAATTTCTTCCTGTGTGGCGATAGGACTTCTGTTTGCAATTAATTCTGTGCAGGCAATTGGAGATTATTCTGCCACAACCATCGGAGCTATGAACAGAACGCCAAAAGACCAGGAGCTTCAGAACGGAATTGTAGCCTACGGTCTTTCCAATATGGCAGGAGCGCTTTTCGGAGGACTGCCAACTGCAACCTTTAGCCAGAATGTGGGAATAGTAACTACAACAAAGGTAATTAACCGCTGTGTTCTTGGACTTGGTGCAGTGATTCTCGGAGTAGCTGGAATTGTTCCGAAGTTTTCCGCAATTCTTACTACGATTCCACAATGTGTGCTTGGAGGAGCAACCGTTTCCGTATTCGCCTCTATTGCCATGACTGGTATGAAGCTTGTGGCATCAGCGGAAATGGATTATCGAAATTCTTCCATTGTAGGACTGGCAGCAGCTCTTGGCGTAGGCGTATCGCAGGCGACAGCAGCGCTTGCCACCTTCCCGGAATGGGTAACTATGATTTTCGGAAAGTCTCCGGTTGTTCTTGCGACGATTATTGCGGTTGTGCTGAATATTATTCTTCCAAAATCCAGGGTAGAAAAGGAAGAGGAAAAAGAGCAGGGGAAACGGATTAAAAAAAAGCTGGAAAAAGATCATAAAGAATTTGAAAAATAGAAAATGAGATAAAAATACGGTCTTGCGGGAAAAATCCTGCAAGACCGTATTTTTTGTGTCGTAGAAAAGAACTTTTTATGCTGATGAGCGAAAGTTTTCCATGATATAAAAATGCTCCGCTTTGTTTCGTGTATTATTTCCTTGAAACAAAGTGCGGAAGACCGTCTTCTCCCACGGGAAGAGATACCGTTCCCTGAATGAGCGGACGGGCATAACGGATAAAATCTTCTGTCACGTCCGTTCCATCTTCATTGATCCATGTAAGAGGAACAGTCTTTTCTTTGTTGCAGATATGATTTACATCTTCAAGACCGCATTCCATTTTATAAGAGCCGTCTTCTGTTTCACGGCGGATAAAGGAAACCATTTTCCCTGTCTCTCCGTTAAGGGCAGCCTGTACGCCGAATTTTCCAGCGGCAATGGCCTCCTGCTGGTCTGTTTTGGAGAGCATGGAGGAAGAGCAGCGCTGACTGACATTCAGTTCGACAGAGCGGGCCTTTACTCCAAGGCGATTTCTCACAAGATTTTCCAGATATTTTCCGCAGCCTGCGAGCATTTTGTGACCAAAAGAGTCTGTTCCAACGGAGCTGTCGTACTCGCAGATAAAAGTACCTTCTGCATCATGGATTCCTTCGGATACACAAACTACGACATTGCAGTTTTTCTTAAGGCAGTCCTGGACTTTTGTAAGGAAAGCTTCCTGGTCAAAATCTGTTTCTGGAAGGTAAATGAGAAGAGGATTGTCTCCATCATATCTTCGGGCGAGAGCGGAAGCACCTGTAAGCCAGCCGGCGTGGCGTCCCATGATTTCCACAATCGTAACCGAATTTTTCTCATAAACATTTGCATCGAGAATAATCTCACGTACAGTGGAGGCTACATAGCGAGCAGCGCTTCCAAAGCCTGGTGTATGATCTGTGCATACAAGGTCATTGTCAATGGTTTTGGGTTCTCCGATAATACGGATGTCGCTGCCGACAGAAGCGGCATACCGGGAAAGCTTACTTACCGTATCCATAGAATCGTTACCGCCGATATAGAAGAACCAGCCGATATTTAGTTCCTCGAATCTGGTAAATAAGGCAGGATAAACCGGGTCTTCCAGAGATTCTGGAAGCTTATAGCGGCAGGAGCCAAGATAAGCGCCCGGAGTATGCGTCAGAGAAGAGAGGGTTTCTCCCGGAAGAGCTTCCTGGAAATTCAGGATATTTCCATTTAAAAAGCCCTCAATGCCGTTTACCATTCCATATACGTGTTCAATCGTATCCGGGTGTTTAAGACCTTCGGATACCACGCCGTAAAGGCTGCTGTTGATAACTGCGGTAGGACCGCCGGACTGTCCGACTATCAGATTTTTCTTTGTCATGATAACCTCCAAAATAGTATTCTGAGATTTAGTATACCATAAGGTTATAGTTTTTTCATGCCTTTTTCATGGAAAAAAGAAAAGGATTGTAGTATAATTAATGAAACAGCGCAAGCTGTTTTGTATGAGTGGGGGAAATTTTGCAGACAAGGAGAACATTTATGGCAAATAAAAGACCAAAAAAGAAGAAAACGGCAGGAGACATTGTTTTGAGTCTCATACTTGTAGCCGCAATCTGTGTTTTCTGCTATGCAGCGTTTAATTTGTTCCATATCTATACGGAATATAAGAAAGGAACGGATGAGTATAACAATCTGGTGCAGATGGCTGTGACAGAGAAAGCGCCGGATGCAGAAATTAAGCCAGCAGAGGAGGAGGCCTTAAAACCGCCTATGGACATTGATTTTAATGCTCTGAAAAGCGTAAATCCGGAAGTGATAGGCTGGATTTATGTAGAGGCTCTTGATGGGGTGAATTATCCGATTGTCCAGGCAGCAGACAATGACAAGTATCTTCATCTTACATATGAGGGAAATTATAATTTTGCAGGTACGATTTTTATAGATTACGAAAACAGCAGTGATTTCAATGACTGCAATACGCTTGTATACGGACATAATATGAAAAACGGTTCCATGTTCGGTCAGCTTAAAAAATTCACAGAAAACGAGGAAGCTTTTAACAAAAGCAGATATTTCTGGATTTTTGTGCCGGGAAAAGCATACAGATATGAGATTATTTCTGCGTATACAACCTCTGTGAACAGTGATACTTATACGTTGTTCAAAGGACCGGGAGAAGAGTATCTCCAGTATTTAAGCACAATAAAAGGATATTCCGAACTGAAGCAGGAGACGGCAGATACCAATATCAAGGATAAAATCATAACCCTGTCTACCTGTACAGGAAATGAAGCGACAAGATACGTAGTGCAGGGGAAACGTGTAGATACGATTGACACAAAGTAGGGGGCGTTTTTATGGAAAAAGAAGTGGAAAAGCTGCAGGAAATCATAGATACGCACGATAATATCGTGTTTTTCGGAGGTGCGGGTGTATCTACGGAAAGCGGTATTCCGGATTTCAGAAGTCAGGACGGGCTTTATCACCAACAGTATGATTTTCCGCCGGAGACTATTTTAAGCCACACATTTTTCATGCGGCACCCGGAGGAATTTTATCGCTTTTACAGAGATAAAATGCTCTGTGACACGGCAAAGCCAAATGAGGCGCATTTAAAACTCGCAGAGCTTGAGAAGATTGGAAAACTGAGAGCAGTTGTTACCCAGAATATTGACAATCTTCATCAGCAGGCAGGAAGCAAAAAGGTTTTAGAACTTCACGGAAGTGTGTACAGAAACTATTGTATGGACTGCGGCAGATTTTACGGTTTTTCTTATATGAAGGAAAGCAGAGGAGTGCCAAGATGTGAATGCGGAGGAATGATTAAACCGGACGTGGTTCTTTATGAGGAAGGACTTGATAATCAGATAATCAGCGAGTCCGTGCGGGCAATCAGTGAAGCGGAGGTTCTGATTATCGGGGGAACGTCCCTTTCTGTTTATCCGGCGGCAGGCCTGATTGATTATTTCCGTGGAGAGCAGTTGGTTGTCATAAATAAATCGTCCACACCGCAGGACAGAAATGCGGATCTTCTTATTAAACTGCCCATTGGCAGCGTATTTTCACAAATTAAAACAGAAGGAGTGTAAAAAATGGGACTACTTTATGAGGTGGGAGATACCGTTACATTAAAAAAAGAGCATCCATGCGGAAGCAGAGAGTGGGAAATCCTTCGTGTGGGAGCTGATTTTCGTCTGAAATGCTGTGGATGCGGTCATCAGATCATGGTTCCGCGTAAAATGGTGGAGAAAAATACAAAAAAACTTGTGAAAAAGTAAAAAATCTGCTTTACAAGCACATTTTAATATGATAGAATTAAAAACCGTGATATATTTTCATATCCTTGCTCTTTGTTGACAGGCAGAGGGCCAAAAGACCATAAGGAGGTAAGACAAGCATGAACAAATACGAATTAGCATTAGTTGTGAGTGCCAAAGTTGAAGACGAAGTACGCGATGCCGTAGTAGAGAAGGCAAAAGGCTACATTACACGTTACAATGGTACAATCACAGAAGTGGAAGAATGGGGTAAGAAGAAATTAGCTTACGAAATTCAGAAAATGCATGAAGGCTTCTATTATTTCATTCAGTTTGAAGCAGATGCAGAATGTCCGGCGGAAGTTGAGAGACACGTACGTATCATGGACAACGTATTAAGATACTTAGTCGTTAAAAAAGACGCATAATCTTATATACAACGGATTTTAGAAAGCACCATTAAGAACCCGTTCACTTAATCATCAGAGAGGTAAAAAAATGAACAAAGTCATTTTAATGGGACGCTTAACAAGAGATCCTGAGGTTCGTTATTCCGCAGGAGAAAACGCACTGGCGATTGCCAGATACACACTGGCAGTTGACCGCAGATTCCGCAGAGACGGAGAGGCAAGCGCAGACTTTATAAGTTGTGTATGCTTCGGACGCAGTGCAGAATTTGCAGAGAAATATTTCCGTCAGGGTCTGAAGATTGCCGTTTCCGGGCGTATTCAGACAGGAAGCTACACAAACAGGGACGGACAGAAGGTTTACACAACAGAGGTTGTTGTGGAAGATCAGGAGTTTGCTGAGAGCAAGACGGCAAGTGATAACTATGCAGCATCTCATCCGCAGACAAGCGCACCGGCGCCATCCATGCCGGGACCTGGAGCAGCAAGTGCAGACGGCTTTATGAATATTCCGGACGGAATTGATGAGGAGCTGCCTTTTAACTAAGGGCTGTACTTTCCTGACAGAAAGAAATCAGATTGAAGAAAAATATAGGAGGAAACCATCATGGCTTACAATAGAGGCGAAAGACCGGACTCTCCAATGAAAAGAAGAGGCGGACGCAGAAGAAAAAAAGTTTGTGTTTTCTGTGGTAAAGAAAACAATGAAATCGACTACAAGGACGTAGCAAAATTAAGAAAATACGTTTCCGAGAGAGGAAAAATCCTTCCGAGAAGAATTACAGGAAACTGTGCAAAACACCAGAGAGCTTTAACTGTAGCTATCAAAAGAGCTCGTCATCTGTCTCTGATGCCATACATTCAGGACTAATAGAGGGTAATGTGCCGCTGTTTATAAGACAGCGGCACTTTTTTTCTCTTGTATCTGGCAAATTGCGTTGGAATCTGTTATAATAATAACGGATTCTTGTTAATTTAGGGTAAAAGAATGGAAGGAATTATGAAGAATAAACTGAAATTCAGAGGACCATTGAAGAATTTTATCAGGTGGCCATTGTATTTATCTGCCTTTCTTGTGATTTTGAATCTGCTTGTGTACATGGCGGATAAAAGAGCAGGTATGGTGATGTCTGTGGGAGTGTTGATCTATATTGCAATCGCAGCAGGATTACAGCGGTATCACAGACCGGTGATCTTAAACGACCTGATTGCATTTGCCAACCAGTATGACAGGCTGGAGCGGAGAATGCTGGAAGAGCTTGCCCTTCCCTTTGGCATCATGGATATGCAGGGTAAAATGATATGGTCGAATAAATTATTTTCAGAGCTTACAGGAAAAAATCAGTTTTACAGGAAAAATATTTCCGGTATTTTTCCGGAGCTTACCAAAGACAAACTTCCCTGTGAAGGCGGAAAAGAACACACAGAGATCAGCACGGAGTTTGGAGACAGGATTTATCGTGTTTCCATGCAGATGGTAACGATTAAAGATGTGATAAACAATGCGGAAGTTCTGGCTAATGTGGAAGATAACGTAAATATGATTGCCATGTATCTCTATGACGAGACGGAACTTAAGGAATATATCCAGAAAAATGAGGATAACAAGCTGGTTATTGCTCTTGCATATCTGGACAACTACGAGGAAGCGCTGGAGAGTGTGGAGGATGTAAGGCGTTCTCTTCTTATTGCGCTGATTGACAGGAAGATTACAAAGTATTTTTCCACATTTGACGGTCTGGTGAGAAAGCTTGAAAAGGATAAGTATTTTCTCGTTATGCGACAGAGCTCTCTGGAAGCCTTAAAAGAGCAGAAATTTCATATTCTGGATGAGGTGAAGACAGTAAACATCGGAAATGAAATGGCTGTGACCTTAAGTATTGGCATTGGGTTAAATGCGGCCACTTATCTTCAGAATTACGAATACTCCAGAACAGCCATTGAGATGGCGTTGGGAAGAGGCGGAGATCAGGTTGTTATCAAAAACGGAAGTAATATCACGTATTTTGGCGGTAAGGCACAGCAGACAGAAAAGAGTACAAGGGTAAAAGCAAGGGTAAAAGCACAGGCGCTCAAAGAGTTTATGAGTACAAAAGAGCGTGTCGTTGTCATGGGACACAAGATTACAGATGTGGATGCGCTCGGTGCAGCTATCGGTATTTACCGGGCAGGAAAAACTCTTGGAAAACCGGTTCATATTGTGGTAAATGATCCAACAACTTCCATCAGACCGCTTATAGCAGGTTATATGGAAAATCCGGATTACGAGCCGTCTATGTTTGTGGACAGTGAGCAGGCGAAGGATCTGGTGGATAATAATACAGTTGTAGTTGTGGTAGATACGAATAAGCCAAGCTATACAGAGTGTCAGGACCTTCTGTATCTTACGAAGACGATCGTAGTTCTGGATCACCACAGACGGGGAAATGAAGTGATTGAAAATGCAGTACTTTCTTATGTGGAGCCGTATGCTTCTTCCACATGTGAGATGGTGGCGGAAATCCTTCAGTATTTTTATGACGGACTTCGTCTCAGAAGCCAGGAGGCAGACTGTATTTATGCAGGTATCATGATTGATACTAATAACTTTACTACAAGAGCAGGAGTCCGTACCTTTGAAGCTGCAGCTTTCTTAAGAAGAAACGGAGCGGATGTGACAAGAGTGCGTAAGCTTCTCCGTGATAATATTGATTCATACAAAGCAAGGGCAGAGGCAGTAAGAAGTGCGGAAATTTACAGAAAGTGCTTTGCCATTGCGAAATGCCCCAGCGAAGGTCTGGAAAGCCCTACTGTGGTAGGCGCGCAGGCGGCAAATGAGCTTTTAAATATTGCGGGAGTCAAGGCATCTTTTGTTCTTACAAGTTATAATAAAGAAGTTTATATCAGCGCCCGTGCCATTGATGAAGTCAACGTACAGGTTATGATGGAGCGTATGGGTGGCGGAGGCCATCTGAATATTGCGGGAGCGCAGGTAAAAGATTCTTTGGAAAATACGGAAAAGATGTTAAAAGATATTATAGACCAGTTATATCAGGAAGAGGAGACAGAATAAAATGAAAGTTATTTTACTGGAAGATGTAAAATCCCTTGGAAAAAAAGGGGAAATTGTAAATGTAAGTGACGGATACGCAAGAAATATGATTTTGCCGAAGAAGATTGGCGTGGAGGCAACTCCGAAGAACTTAAATGATTTAAAGCTTCAGAAGGCAAACGAGGAAAAAGTAGCGAAAGAAAATCTGGAGGCTGCAAAGGCATTTGCAAAAGAGCTTGAGACAAAGGAAGTAATTCTTACGCTGAAAGTAGGAGAGGGCGGAAGAACATTCGGCTCTATCTCTGCAAAAGAAATTTCAGAAGCAGCAAAAGCTCAGTTAAACCTGGAGCTGGATAAAAAGAAATTCCAGATGGATGGACCGATTCGAAATCTCGGTGTGACAAATGTTCCGGTTCGTCTTCATCCAAAAGTGACAGGAAGCCTGAAGGTATGGGTAAAAGAGGCGTAAGAGAAGCATGGAAGAAGCTCTGATTAAACGAATCCTGCCTCACAGTATAGAGGCGGAGCAGTCTGTTATTGGTTCTATGATCCTTGACAGAGACGCCATTCTTGTGGCATCTGAGATTCTTACAAGCGATGATTTTTATCAGAAGCAGTACGGGATTATTTTTGATGCTATGGTGGAGCTGTGCAACGAAGGTAAACCGGTGGATTTGATTACGCTTCAGAACCGTCTGAAGGAGAAAGATCTTCCACCGGATATCAGCAGCATGGAATATGTGCGTGATCTGATTTCTGCAGTTCCTACTTCTGCAAACGTAAAATATTATGCGAAGATTGTAAGTGAAAAGGCAATGCTAAGACGTCTTATCAAGGTGAATGAGGAGGTTGCAAATGCCTGCTATCTGGAAAAGGAAAGCACGGAGGTCATTCTGGAGGAGGCAGAGAAAAAACTGTTCAATATTCTTCAGAAGACAAACGGCGGAGAATTTGTACCGATTCAGCAGGTTGTATTAAATGCAATCAATAATATTGAAAAGGCGTCCAAACTAAAAGGTTCTGTAACCGGAATCCCCACAGGTTTTGTGGATCTGGATTACAAAACATCGGGAATGCATGCCTCAGATCTTGTTCTGATTGCAGCCCGTCCTTCTATGGGAAAGACAGCATTTGTATTAAATATCGCTCAGTATATGGCGTTTCGCAAAGATGTAACCGTTGCGATTTTCAGCCTCGAGATGTCAAAGGAGCAGCTTGTAAATCGTCTTCTTGCTATGGAATCTCACGTAGATTCCCAGAATATGCGTACTGGTAACTTAAAAGATGAAGACTGGACAAAGCTGGTTGAGGGTGCAGATATTATTGGGCGTTCTAATTTGATAATTGACGATACGCCTGGTATTTCTATTGCAGAAATGCGTTCCAAATGCAGGAAATACAAACTGGAGCATAATTTGGGGGTCATTATGATTGACTATCTTCAGCTTATGAGCGGAAGCGGAAAAAGTGATTCAAGACAGCAGGAAATTTCGGATATTTCCCGTTCTCTGAAAGCCCTTGCAAGAGAGCTTGATGTTCCGGTTCTTGCGCTTTCTCAGTTAAGCCGTGCAGTAGAGCAGCGTCCCGATCACAGACCAATGCTTTCTGACCTTCGAGAGTCCGGTGCGATTGAGCAGGATGCGGATGTAGTTATGTTTATTTATCGTGATGATTATTACCATAAAGATACAGAGAAGAAAGATATTGCAGAAATTATTATAGCAAAGCAGCGTAACGGCCCCATTGGTACAGTGGAACTTGTATGGCTGCCGCGATATACGCAGTTTGTGAATATGAAAAAATAGAGTCTTCGGACTCTTTTTTTCTTTGGGAAAAATATGTGGCAGAGCAGATGGGGTTGCAAAAATAGTAAAATTATGTCAACTTCTTTTCCTTGCAATCAGGCATAACCCCTGTTATCATAAAAAGGACAGGAGGGATAGTATATGGACAAACATTATACAGTCCAGCAGGCGGCAGAGACTACCGGTCTGAAGCCATATGTGCTCAGATACTGGGAGGAGGAGCTGAACCTTTCTATTGGGAGAAATGAGCTTGGACACCGTTACTATACCGGATATGATATTCAGATGTTTTTGAATATAAGAGAACTGAAGAACAGAGGGCTGAAACTGTCTGCTATAAGAGAGCTGATTCCTAAAATCTCGCAGAATGTTCCAGGAGGAGAACGAAGCAAAATCAGACTTTTGGAGACAGCGAAACAAGATGAAGAAGCAAAAGAAGGTTTAAAAAATGAATTGGAAGATATTAAGAGGGAGCCGGATGGAGAAAGTGAGGAAGAAAACTGGAAAATTGTAGAGTTCCAGAAAATCCTGGAACGTCTGATCCAACAGGAGCTGCAGATAAAAAAAGCCGGGGAGGGAAGATGTCGTTCCATTGATGCGGCAATCAGGAGACAGCAGCTTGCAAGGCGGGAAGCAGCGGCAGCGTCTGAGAAAAAAGAAAAACGAAAAGGAAAAATACATAGATAGAGAAAAGAAAAACAGGCTGTTGGTAAAAATACCACAGCCTGTTTGCACTACCAGGTAATGAATTATTCTGGTTTGATTGCTTCTGTTGGGCAAACATCAGCGCAAGTTCCGCAGTCTACACATGCGTCTGCGTCGATTACGTAATGCTCATCACCCTGAGAAATAGCCTCAGATGGGCACTCGCTTTCGCAAGTTCCACAGCTTACACATTCATCTGAAATTACATATGCCATAGTTGTATCCTCCTTAATCTCTTTTGCACCCTTCCGGGTTCTAATGACATTCTAATATATCTCACGCGGGATTACAAGTATAAAATTATAAACAAATCTTAAAATAAAGCAGTTGATTCCAAAGCCGTTTGGTATTATAATAGCAGAAACCGTATTATTTATTACGGAAATAAAGGTATAAAAGGAGGAACTGTAATGGCACAGGTAACAAAAGAGACTACAATCGGTGAACTTCTTGCTATGAATCCAAACAGTGCAGCAATTCTTATGAGAGCAGGAATGCACTGCATCGGCTGCCCGTCTTCTCAGGGAGAATCCCTGGCAGAGGCTGCGATGGTGCATGGTTTTGATGCAGACGTACTCGTACAGCAGATTAATGATTTTCTTGCACAGTAAGTAAGAGTTTTAACATACAGAAACGGGCCGGCAATGCTGACCCGTTTTTGTGTCTTTACTTAAATTTGCATAAGCTGCTGAAGCGCATTTTGGGAAATCAGTTCTCCATGTTCGCGGAAATGTGCTTCTTCTGCAGGTGTGAAGGTTTTGCCTTTTCCGTATTCTGATAGAATATTGCACACTTTGTTAAAATCTTCAGGAGGACAGGAAGTCTGATGCAGAACGAGCTGATAATCGCCTGTAACAGGATCTTTGTAGAGTGTATTTTCTCCGTTGAAAAAGCCTTTCAGTCCATGAGCCGCGTCAATTACATAATCCAAAGTCCGGAAGGTATAGAGACGCATAATATTTATCGGGACAGGTTCTTCTGATACAGGTATTTCTTTTTCTTCAGGAGAGGAGGGAATCGGAGAGTCCTCAGCTTTTTGGGGACGTTTTGCTCCGGATTCCATGATTTTATGAAACATATCTATAATGCTGTCAGCGCCGTCGAGTTCCAGGGGAGCAGTCTGTTCCGATTTTTTCAAGGGAGCAAATTTGGAAAACCTGGTATCCAGTTCTTCAGGATCCTCAACTTTTGTTATAATAAGAATAATACTGTCTGTACTTACAGGAATTGCCTCGATCATAAGAGGGATATTGTCTGCTTCAAAGCCAAACTGAAGTTGTGCCTGCTGCATCATATCACGAAAAAGGCGCTTGGCCTTATCTGTTCCGTAAGCGAGTTCGCTTAAACGAACCTGATGATTTTCCAAATCCTGTTTTGTCAGGGTGCAGCGAATCTGATTTTCATTGATTTTTTCTATTTTCATATCATCACGTCCTATCTTTGTTGTCATGATTATTCTACTACTGATATAATATGGTTTTACAGAATATATTATATAACAGAATGATGTAAGATGTAAAGGACATTAATTTGATAAAAAATGAAATATTTCGAAAAAATATCGAAAAAAAATCATATTTTTCTTAAAACGGTTGCATTACAAAAAAGAATTGGTATAATGTAAACAGGAAAAGGTAATTGGAATGGAAATGCTTAAGAAAAATGAGATTCATATATACAGCCTTAATTATAACCAATCCGTGACTGTTCATAATTATTACAGTTGCACCAATTATCAATTTATACAAGTCTTAAAATTCGTGCGATTTTTATCATCAGCATTCTTGCTGCAGCACAGAATTTTCCCAGTGAGATAAAACAATTCCATTCCTTCTTTTCCGCGACGTAAGGTGTTTTTCTAAAATCTATTTTTACAGAAAGGAGGGTATATAACGGAAAATATATCACGTAAAAAAAAGAAAAAATCCCGTAAACCACTGCGCAGAGAACTGGAATATTATGAGGAAAAGGGTGTTTCTCTTTATCTGAATGGAAGTCCAAGCACTGCAAAATCCATTGCAAAGGCCTGTCAGCTTGCAGAGGGTGGAGTGTATATGCGGGATTATACAGAAGATGAAACCGGAAAAATTGCCTGTGTAAGCTTTGATTTTATCTCGGTTGGAGAAGACTCCCGCTTGTAGATCGGTGAGCTATAACAAAGCAGAAAAAGACAGACCCCTGAAAGATGCGAGCCCCTACTCATACAAACCCTCAGGGGTCTGAATTTATAAAGAAAATCTAAAATGTCGAATTATGTAATGAAATATTTCCGAAATATGATATAATGTAAAGGCTTAGCAGAAAATCCATAATGAAGTACCGAAAGGAAGAATGATTATGAAGAAAAAATACATGCCCGCTTTTGTGGTATGCCTTTTGATTGTCGTGCTCGCTGTTTTAGGCGGCGTGGGTCACGTTATCTCAAAGTATATTCCAACAAAAGACCGTATGGATTTAAACGAATATTACGGACAGGTAGCAGAAGGAGAGGCTGCGCTGATCCTGGGAACAGAGAAGCTGGAACAGAGAGGGATTATCTCGGGGGAAGAGGGATACCTTCCTCTTGATGTAGTAAATACATACCTGAACCAGAGATATTACTGGGATGCAGAAAATCAGCAGATTCTATATGCAACGCCTTCCGAAGTAACTTACATGCCTGCCTCTTCAGAAGCGGGAAGCCAGGTGTGGCTTCGCGAGGGAGCTGTATATTTAAGTCTTTCCTATATCAGACAGTATACAGATTTGGATGCTTATATTTACGATAATCCAAACAGAATTGCCATTCAGTATCAGTTTTCAGATGTGAATACTGTCACTGCAAAAAAAGATACTTACGTCCGTTTCCGGGGTGGTATCAAGTCAGAAGTTCTGGCAAAAGTGAAAAAAGGAGCTGTTCTGATTCTTATGGAAGAGCTGGAAGACTGGAATCAGGTGGCCACTATGGACGGCTATATTGGTTATGTGCAGAAAAAAGCAGTGAGTCAGCCGGAAAAGAAAACTTTCGAGAGGGAATTTTCAAGGGAAGAATATAATTATATTGACATGGAACAGCCTGTAAATATGGTGTGGCATCAGGTGACAAACATGGAGGCAAATGCAGGATTTGCAGAGGCAACTGCAAATATGACGGGAGTGAACGTCATTTCTCCGACCTGGTATTCCATTGTAGATAACGAAGGAAATATTTCTAATATTGCGTCTTCTGATTATGTAAATCAGGCACATGAGAAAGGACTTCAGGTGTGGGGACTTGTTGATAATTTTAGCGAAAATATCAGCACAACGGAAATTCTTTCCAGGACAAGTACCAGACAGAATCTGGTGCGCCAGCTTGTGGATGCTGCTCTTGCGTCAGGGCTTGACGGAATCAATATTGACTTTGAGTATCTTGAGGAGGCA
Source organism: uncultured Blautia sp. (assembly GCA_900541345.1). Taxonomy (GTDB): domain Bacteria; phylum Bacillota; class Clostridia; order Lachnospirales; family Lachnospiraceae; genus Blautia_A. The sequence continues at coordinate 1,287 of UQJE01000017.1, read as the reverse complement.
GTAGGAATCCACTTTTTACAGTTTTTGCGGGAGCTTTCTGTGGAAACTCATAAGAATAATCTTGTGCTTTCGGTGGATAACCCGGTTCCGGAGGACTTTACGAGCCACTATGACAGAGCAGAGCAGGGACGCGTTGTGGATTATGTGATTATTATGGGGTATGACGAGCATTATGTTGGCTCTGAAGAAGCAGGTTCGGTAGCCTCTCTTCCATGGGTGGAGCAGGGAATTAAAGATACTCTGGCGGAAGTTCCGGCAGAACGTGTGATTAATGCGGTGCCATTTTATTCAAGACTGTGGAAAACTCTTGCAGGAACACTTTCCAGTGAGGCAATTGGAATGGGACAGGCCCAGGAAGTGGTTGCAAAGTATAATGTGGAGACATACTGGGACAAAAATACAAGTCAGAATTACGGCGCTTTTGAGAACGAAGGAGCTGAATTCCAGATTTGGATTGAAGATGCCCAGTCTATTGCAGAAAAGGTAAAACTTTCTTCCAAATATAATCTGGCAGGTGTTGCCGCATGGAAGCTTGGGTTTGAGAGCAGCGATATCTGGCAGGCGATCAGTGATAATCTGGAATAAACAGAACAAGATAAAATATAAAAACACTCTCTGAGACATATACTGAATAAGAATATGCCAGGGGGTGTTTTTTGTTGAAAAAACGTGTGATGGAAATGATGATGGCGATCCTTCTTCTTATCAGTGTGTTCTTTTTATCGAAGGAGGCAGCTGTGGTATCAAATGAGACTGCAGAAAAAGAAAAGGTAATTGTGATTGATGCAGGCCATGGGGGTTGTAGATAACGCAAGTGATGAAAACAACGAAAATACAAGGAGAAAGGCAACTGTTGTACCTATTAAAATAGAATATGTGTGAGAGGACAAGCCTTTCAATAATGTAGACGTTCAGAAATGAGCGTCTATTTTTATACCCAAAATGAAAGGAGCATTAGATTTATGAAAAAGACATTGAAACGATTGTGTACGGGCTTCTTAGCTCTTGCAACTGTCGTTACTGCTTTACCGACTACACCCGTTCATGCAGAAAGTAAGCAATACTGGACGGAAAGTGCAGAGCGTGTCGGTATCATTGAAAAAGTAATGAATGACGGTTCTATCGGTTCGACATTCAATGAGGGCTATATGAAAGTCGAGGGCGAAACTGCCTATTGTATCGACATCAACACAGATTTTAAGAATGGCTACAAGACCAGAGCTGACGCAAGCTCACGCATGAGTGCCGACCAGATTTCAGATGTGGCGTTATCCTTAGAGTATGTCA
>UQJE01000016.1 GCA_900541345.1 uncultured Blautia sp. | reverse complement strand
ATTTTCATAATGTTTTGTGCCTGAGCGAAGCGAAAGGAATGGATATAAAAATGAAACAGAAATCTTTGATTATCGGAGTTGCAACAGGAATATTAATTACATCGGGAAACTTTATGATCTGTCATGCGGAAACTCAGTTTCCGGAAAAATATGAAGTATCTGGGGAAAAAGTAACCTTTAATTGTGAATTGGAAATACCAGATAGCTTTAACGAAGAGGAGTTGTGTGCGACTGCTGTAAAAAGCAGAATATATTCCGATGGTAAAAAAGCAATAGAAATTTATTCTAAGGGAAAAGAAGTACAGGATACGGGAAGTATTCCGCCCGCATCAGAAGCAGAGCCGGAAGGAACTTATTATACGTTTACAGATGGATCTTCTTTATCCTATACTGGTGGATTTCATTATGGGACAGACACAGTAAGATACTATAATTATGTTGGAATTCAGGATCCTACATATCTGGAAAGATTTGAACAAAGCGAAGTTTCTTTTATGCAGCCAGAGGAATGCATAGAAAAAGTAGAAGCACTATTAAATGAAATTGGAATTCCTACAGATGAAGTAGAATTAAAAGCATATGCTTTGGATAACGAAGTAATTAAACAGATAGAAAATGAGGAAATAGAAAGTGGATTAAATACCGAGGCAAACCGTAAAGAAGCATGGACGGAAGAAGATGATGCTTATTTTGTATATGGGGTGCAGAAACACGCAGGTCTTCCTGTTTTTCATGAATTCATGAATGTGAGCAGACAGTTGGCTTATGATACACCGGACAGTTCTGCTATACAGGTAATTTATTCTACAAGAGGTGTTGAAAGTGTCTTATATCAAGATGTTATGTATGATTTTTCAGATAATAATGAAGAAAAACTGCAGCTTAGACAATTTGAAGATATTGCAAAAGTTGTAGAGAATAAATATGGAAATTTATTAAATGAATCTATGTATGAAGTTACAAGAGCGAAACTATATGAACGAGTATTCTTAAATCAAAATCAACAGCTTGAAGCTGCTCCGATGTGGTATTTTGAAATTCTGGAAGATAATAGCACCGTGTCTGTTACACTGGTGGACGCAGTGACAGGAGAAGAGATATATCTGGAGTAAAAGGACAGAGAAAGATGAAAAAATGTAAAAATTTTTTTGTACCTGGTTTTTGTCGGATTTTTAAAAGTTATGAAATATATCTATCTGTAATAGGAGTGGCGATTGCTCTTGTTTTTTCTATAGAGCAAATGAACCTTATCAATGGAAATGTTTTAGATACATATATTACTTCGACGGAACTTTCCGGAATTATGGTAGCGTATATATTTTGTGCTTTTCCTTTTGCCACAGTATTTTGTGAGGATTTGGAAAATAAATATATACGCTACAGTATAATTAGGGGAAATTTGAAAAAATATGTATTTTCACAGATCAGTATAATTTATCTGACATCAATAGCGGTTATGGTTTTGGGAACTGCGATATTTTTGATGGGCTGCCGTACAACAGGTCCCTGGACAAACGAGTCTACAGGAACGTTGAATATGCTATTACATGGAAATTATGGTTCGCTTTTAAAGACAGAACACTATTTTATGTATTGTATATTGTATTCACTGCAGATGGGATTGCTGTCTGGTTTGTTATCAGTTCTGGCTGCATATTTTTCTTTATATATCAGCAATCGTGTGACGGTTCTGGTACTGCCTCTTGTTATACATCAGATTTTATTAGAAACTGCAGGAGAAAGTATGTATACAGTATTGATTTTCAGAGCTTACAATAAACCTCTGGAGGGAGATCTGCAAAGCTTTTTACTGGTATGTATGATTAGTTTTGTTCCAACTGTTGTTTTAGGAATTATGACATACAAAAAAATTCAGAAGAGGTTGTAAAAAAATGAAACTTGCTCAATATATATGGAAAGCCGGTTTGTTAAAAATAAAAAATATAAAATTTATGACGTTTGCTATAGTGATGATGGTAGTTACATGGAGTTATAATCGTCCGTTAAAATCTTTGGCAGAGGTTGTGAATTACCCTGTTTCATGGTGTGTATTTCCTTTTATGATTTCAAACTTATCTTTTCTGATTTTGTTTTGGTTTGGCGTGATTTATGTTAATTCAGATGTACCGTTTATGCAGCATATGAATATGTCCCAGATTATTAGAACAGGGCGTAAGCGCTGGGCATTGGGTCAGTTGGGAAGTATGTTTTTGCGTTCAATAGCTGTTGTCTTATTTACGATAATATGTACAATCGTCTCTTTAATCCCTGAGATAGAAAGAACAGTGGACTGGGGAAAACTTTTGCATACTATATCCATGACAGATGCAGCCGTTCAATATAATTTGAAATATGTGATTTATTATGAAATAATGGGAAAATATACACCTGTACAGTTGATAGCTATTAGCGCTTTGATTTGTATATTAATCTGTATGTTTTTAAGTTGCATGATGTTTTTGATAAGCCTTTATAGTAATCGTGTTTTGGCGGTTGCGACAACGACTGCATTAGCAGTTATGTTATTTTTTGTTGTGAACACACATCCAAAAATCAGGTACATTTTAGCGAAATTTATACCTACAGTATGGGCAAAAATAGCCCAGATAAAGACTCCAGTTTTAGGATATTATTGGTTACCTTCTTTGCAATATATGATTACATTTCTTATTCTTGGAATTATGACAATGGGAATTTTTATATGTGTACATATAAAAAAGATGGAGTTTAATTGGGAGAAAGATGATGTATAAAAAGTAGAGGTGAGAAAGAAGATTATGGGCAGTACTATAACAGTAGAAAACGTTTCTAAAAATTTTAAAGATACAAAAGTATTGAAGGATATATCTCTTCAATGTGAAGGTGGTAAAATTTATGGAATTGTGGGACATAACGGAAGTGGCAAAACAGTGCTTTTTAAATGTATATGTGGATTTTTAAAGTGTACGACGGGGAGAATTCTGGTAAACGGAAAGGTAATGGGAGAAGAAATAGACATGTTGTGTAACGCTGGAATTATTATAGAAGAGCCGGGATTTTTGAGAAAATGGAGTGGCTATCATAATTTGGAGTTTCTGTATACTATTAGGAACAGGCGGGATAAACAATATTTATATTCTATTATGAGAAAGGTAGGACTGGATCCAGCACTGAAACGTGCAGTAGGAAAATATTCACTGGGTATGCGTCAGCGTCTCGCGATTGCACAGGCGATTATGGAAGAACCGGATATATTAATTTTAGATGAACCAATGAATGGGCTGGATAAAAAAGGCGTTCAAGAAATGAGAGAACTTTTTTTACGTATGAGAAAAGAAGGAAAGCTGATTATACTTGCGAGTCATAATCGAGAAGATATAGATGTTTTGTGCGATGAAGTATATGAGATGGAAAATGGAAAATTAAATCCATTAATGTGATGAAAAGAGCAAAAAGAGTGACGGATGAAGCTATGGAAAAAGCCGAAAAAGAAATAAGAGATGACAAATAGCGGGAAATCTACTATAATAAAATTCATCACAGAAACAACAACCAACATTCATATACGGAGGATACGATTATGAAATTATATGATACCGGCGTATATCTCGTAGACGGCGAGAAGATTGTAGAAGAATCCGCAGCTTCCCTTCCGGTTTCCAGAGAAGAAGCAGCGAAAAATACAATCGCATACGGGATTCTGGAAGCCCATAATACTTCCGGGAACATGGAAAAGCTTCAGATTAAATTTGACAAGCTGACTTCTCATGATATTACATTTGTGGGAATCATTCAGACAGCACGCGCATCTGGACTTGAGAAATTTCCCGTTCCCTATGTACTTACAAACTGCCATAACTCTTTATGTGCGGTAGGCGGAACGATCAATGAAGATGACCACATGTTTGGTCTTACCTGTGCGAAGAAATACGGCGGTGTATACGTACCTCCTCACCAGGCAGTTATCCACCAGTTTGCAAGAGAAATGCTGGCAGCAGGCGGAAAAATGATCCTCGGTTCAGACAGCCATACACGTTACGGCGCTCTTGGAACAATGGCAATGGGAGAGGGCGGACCTGAGCTTGTAAAACAGCTTCTTTCTCAGACATACGACATTAATATGCCGGGTGTAGTTGCTATTTATCTGAAAGGCACTCCGCGTCCGGGTGTAGGTCCGCAGGACGTTGCCCTTGCAATTATCGGAAAGGTTTTTGCAAACGGATATGTAAAAAATAAAGTGATGGAATTTGTAGGACCCGGTGTGAAAAATTTAAGTGCGGATTTCCGAATCGGCATTGACGTTATGACAACAGAAACAACATGTCTTTCCTCTATCTGGCAGACAGATGAAAAGATTGAAGAGTTCTATGAAATTCATGGAAGAAAAGAAGATTATAAAGAATTAAAACCGGGAAAAGTTGCTTATTATGACGGCTGCGTGGAAATCGATCTGGAAGAGATCAAGCCTATGATCGCCATGCCGTTCCATCCAAGCAATACATATACCATTGACGAGCTGAAAGCAAATCTTAAGGATATTCTGGCAGATGTAGAGAAAAAGGCGCAGGTAAGTCTTGATGGAAAAATTCCGTTTACACTTCAGGATAAGGTAGTAGATGGAAAGCTTTATGTAGATCAGGGAATTATTGCCGGTTGTGCAGGCGGCGGATTTGAAAACATCTGTGCAGCGGCTGATATATTAAAGGGCAGCAGCATTGGTGCAGATGCCTTTACTTTAAGCGTATATCCGGCAAGTACACCGATTTATATGGAACTTGCAAAGAATGGTGTCCTTGCAGACCTTCTTGCAACAGGAGCAGTTGTAAAAACAGCATTCTGTGGACCGTGCTTTGGAGCAGGAGATACACCGGCAAACAATGCCTTCAGTATCCGTCATACAACAAGAAACTTCCCGAATCGTGAAGGCTCCAAGATTCAGAACGGACAGATTTCTTCTGTTGCTCTTATGGACGCCCGCTCCATTGCAGCGACAGCAGCAAATAAAGGCTTCCTTACCTCTGCAGAGGAATATACAGGAGATTACACAAACCAGAAGTATTTCTTTGATAAAACAATTTACGATAATCGCGTATTTGACAGCAAAGGTGTGGCAGATCCGTCTGTTGAGATTCAGTTCGGACCAAATATCAAAGACTGGCCGAAGATGGCAGCACTCGCAGACAACCTTGTGCTGAAAGTGGTTTCAGAAATTCACGACCCGGTAACCACAACAGACGAGCTGATTCCTTCCGGAGAGACTTCTTCCTACCGTTCCAATCCTCTGGGACTGGCAGAATTTACTCTTTCCAGAAAAGACCCTGCATATGTGGGACGTGCAAAAGAGATCCAGAAGGCACAGCAGGCAATTCAGGATGGAAAATGTCCGGTTGAGGCAGTACCGGAACTGAAAGCAGTTCTTGATGTGATTCATAAGGATTTCCCGGAAGTGGGAAAAGATAATTTAGGTGTAGGCAGCACAATTTTTGCTGTGAAACCGGGAGACGGTTCTGCCAGAGAGCAGGCTGCATCCTGCCAGAAGGTTCTCGGAGGCTGGGCAAATATTGCAAACGAATATGCAACAAAGCGTTACCGCTCTAATCTGATTAACTGGGGTATGCTTCCATTCTTAATCCAGGAAGGCGAGCTTCCGTTTAAAAACGGAGATTACCTGTTCTTCCCGGAAATCAGAAAAGCAGTAGAAGAGAAGGCAGAAGTGATCAAAGGATATGTGGCAGGAGAAGATTCTCTGAAAGAGTTTGAGGTCACTTTAGGAGAACTTACAGACGATGAGAGAGAGATTATCCTTAAGGGCTGCCTCATTAACTATAACCGCAAGTAATCTTATTAAATAATAAGATAATATGATGAAAAACAGAATTTGCTGTAAGAGCAAATATGAGGTATGAACAGAAGCATCGCCGGAAATGAGAGAATCATTTCCGGCGGTGTTTTTTCTTTACCGGGAAAGTGCGAAGCCATGTTAAAAGAGTCTGAATTTTTATAAAAATATGAATAAATAACACAATAAATAAAATTAAGCGAGATTATAAAAGAAAAATTTTGAAAAAATATCAAAAAAGTATTGACAAAATCATTGGACGATGATATTATAATCACATCAAAAGAAAAAACAAACCAAAGCACAAAAGATAAGATTTTTCATTCAATCTACCGTATTCATTATTATAAATTAATTATTAGAATTTATAATCTAAGTATTGAATACAGAGAAGGAAATGAAACATCAGAAAGGATTTGGTGATTCCGGTGGGAAGGTAGATTTTTATTCATCAATATGAAAGTGACAGGAATCGTGTTTCCTGCAAGAAAGACCTGGTACAGTGAAAATAATATATAGGTTTTCAGATAAAATGAATGTTTTATTTTATATGAAAAACAATAAGTACAGGTATTATAGTAGCGATTTTTCATATTGAATAATGTCACAAAACTGATATAAAGGTTTCGGAATTTGTGTAAAGAAACATTTTTCGAAAGAGTATAACCATTATCTTAGAGAATCGTCCGGAAGAAGAGTTCCGGAGAATTTCGAACATAGATAAGGAGGATATTTTGAAATCCATATAGGTATGTTGCTATATGAATTGAAACTTTACATCAGCAGTTATCTTATTATAAAAAAGATAGCTTATATAAAAAGAAATACGTTGGAACTTTTTCTCATACTTTTATTAAACATGTAAAGATAAGGTTTAAAAATATTTTCTGTAAACTTATTTGCCAAGAATAAAAGCGCACACAATTGAGCAGATTCGGATTTAAGAATTTAAGTTCGAAGGTGTTTAGACAAACGAGAAAAAAGTGTAACCATGATTTCTTTATTATTTTAAAAAGAATAAATTATAATCCGTGAAATTATAATTTAAAAGCTATAGAACTTTTTAAATAAATCGAGTGATATAAAATCATATCGTTTATGAGCAGGAAATAAAGAAGCAGATATGTACGTATAGATGAAAAGTAAATAAAGAAAAACGATACATATAAACAAATAAAGATAAAAATAAGAAAGAGTAAGAGGAAAAATAATTGAATAACGAAGAACATTAAGGCGGTCATCATTTTCAGGATTTATGAAAAATAAGAAAGTGATGACCGTCTTCCTGCGTTGTTTTATCTGTTGCCAGAAGTGCAGGATTAAGGTATACTCTCCTGAAAAGGAGATTTTTTTATGAAAAGAATAGAAGATATGATCATATTTGAGGACAGAGAGATTTTGGTGTGTCATAAACCAGCAGGATTTGCTGTTCAGAATGCAAGAATCGGAACGATGGATATGGAAAGCATGATAAAAAATTATCTGGCTTCAAAACAGCCGGAAAAAGTTCCCTATGTTGCCGTGGTGCACCGTCTTGATCAGCCGGTGGAGGGAGTGCTTGTGTTTGCAAAAACACAGAAGGCGGCAAGAGAATTAAGCGCGCAGATAAGCGGCGGAAAAATGAAAAAAGAATATTTGGCAGTGACATATGGAAAAATAGAAAAGGAAGAGGGAGTTTTGGAGGACTATCTGAAAAAAGACGGAAAAAGTAATACCTCTTTTGTAGTAAAACCTGAGACTCCAGGTGGAAAAAAAGCCCGCCTTCAATACCGTCTTGTGGATAAATGCAGAGATGAAAATGGAAAAGAAAAATTTCTCGTACATATTTTGCTGGATACCGGCAGACATCACCAGATACGTGTACAGATGGCACATGCGGGAATGCCTCTTGCAGGGGACAGAAAATATGGAGACGGGGAAAACGGAGGAAGATTTCCGGGACTTTGTTCGGCAGCGCTTACATTTACAAATCCTTCCTCAAAAAAAATGATGCAATTTCAGATAAAACCGGAAGGTGAAGTTTTTCAGGGATTTGCAGACATTTCTTTTGCAGAAGGAGCTTTTTTGGAATAATTTTTGAATAAAGTGCCATACTAACAAAAGATGTCGGGGATATAAAGGCATCATAAAAGTAAAAAAAGATAAAATGAAAAGTATGGTGAGTTCTGTGAATGTAGAATGGAAAAGAAAACTAACAATAACAGGGATTATAGCAGGCGTGTACGTGGGATACCGCTTTTTTCTGCCTGCAGTAATCCCTTTTTTGACGGCAATTTTTCTGGCGGGATGGCTTTACCCGGCAGCTGTTCGTGTGGAGAAAAAAACAGGAATTAAAAGGGGAATTACAGGAACGGTTCTTCTCACATTTGTGTTTATGGCAGTTGGTATTTTGGTTTATTGGTGCATTAGAGGGGCTTTGGGGCAAATTCAGGCGGCAATAGAAAATATACCGGCACTTTTAAAAACAGCGGAAGGGATGCTGGATTCTTGTTGTGGTGTTTTGGAAGAAATCACAGGATACAGCGGGACAGAAACAAAAAAATATATTATGGAGGAGAGCGGAAATATAATGGGAGTTTTTCTTTCTGCGCTTACGCCGGAAAATATGGAGAAAATTTTGGGAATGGCTAAATTGGGGATTTTTTTTATTTCCGGACTTGTTGTGACTTATATTTCGGCGTCCTTCATTATGGGAGATATGGAAAATATTCAGAAAAAAATCAGGGAGTATTCCTGGCTCACTGGAATCAGAAGGGCGTTTCGCAGATTAAAAGAGACTACTGCCGTTTATTTTAAGGCGCAGATTCTTATTATAGCAATCATTGCCTGTGTGTGTGCTGCGGGTTTTTGGCTTATGAAAAGTCCGTATTTCCTCATATTCGGTATTGCTCTTGGAATACTTGATGCCATTCCTCTTATAGGTACGGGTACGATTCTTTATCCTGCCGCTATTATTTTTCTTATAAAAGGGGAAGCAGGAATTGCGGTAGGCTGTGTGATTCTTGATCTGATAACGAGCTTCTTAAGGGAAGTGCTGGAAGCAAGGCTGCTTGGGGGAAGGCTTGGAGTTTCTCCTCTTGTAATACTGGGGTGTGTCTATATCGGTGTTTTGATTTTTGGAGGTGCAGGTGTTATTGTAGGACCACTTGCCTTTTCTACGGCATACGAGCTTGGAAAAGAGTGGGATGTCTGGGATTAGAGATATTTTGGAAGTATGCTGTGAAAAAAGGGAATATCAGCAATTTGCCGGAAATTGTGAAAAAAGTATTAAAACTATAGACGGCAGAAAGAAAAAGTGTATAATGGAAAAAATAGAAAAAGAAACTGTTAAATCTATGTAAAGCAGAAGAGGAGAATGAAGATGAAGAAGGCGGCAGTTGTCTCCATGATTGTTTTGGCGGCAGTAGCAGTAGCAGGAATTATTCCGGGGAAAACCAACAGAATCGCAGCATCTCCCGAAGAGAATACAGGAGAAGAGGCAGCAGGAGAAAGTGAGGAAGAGCAGGTAGAAGATCCTCTGCTTCCGGAAATTGATACTTCCGTTCAGGTTGAGGCAGGTTCCAGGATTGCCGTTGTGAGTAAGAATACGGAAGGGCAGTTCTGGGAAAGACTTCAGGCAGGAATGGCAGACGCGGTAAAAGCAGTCAATGAAGCATATGGTTTTTCAAAAGAAGATGCAGTAACCATGACATTTGAAGGTCCCGATGATGAGCGGGAGGTAGAGACGCAAATTAATACTCTTGACGCGGTTATTGCGGAGAATCCGGCTGTTCTGTGTCTTTCAGCAGGTGATATGGAATCCTGTCAGGCACAGCTTGAGACAGCGGCAGAAAACGGAATTCCGGTAGTAGTATTTGATTCCAATGTGGCAGATACAGAGCTTGTAAGTGCATTTCGAAGTACAGACAACGAAAAAGCAGGAGAGATGGCGGCAGAAAAGCTGGCAGAGGCTTTAAATGGAAGCGGCAAGATTGCAGTATTTTCCGCACAGGAAAAAACAGCCAGCATTCAGGACAGAATCAGAGGCTTTCAGAAAAAGATTGCAGAGTCTGAAGGAATTGAAGTGGCAGAGATCATATATCAGGACAGTGTAGAAGATATGGAAGCTGCCATGAAAGAAGCACTTGAAAAATATCCGGATCTGGCGGGAGTTTACTGTACAAACGCCGATATATCAGAAATGTATCTTGGACTGAAAAAACCGGAAAATTCCAGTATTGTGATGGTGGGAACAGATGCCACGGATAAACAGCAGAAGGCAGTAAAAGATGGAACAGAGCTTGGAATTGTTTCCCAGGATCCGTATGCGATGGGATATATTACCATTCTTACCGCTCTTGATCTGACAAAGGAAGGCGTCAATGTGGAAAAGAACAGCCTTCTTGAGCCGCAGTGGATAGACAGCAACAATATTGAGAATCCTGCGTACAGTAATTACATATATTGACAGACATATACTGACAGGCAGAGAGAATACAAAAGAAGACCGGGCAGCAGTCCGGTCTTTTGTTTACATATAGTATTCTGTGATTTGTGAATTTTCAGTTCAAAGATGAGTGATATATTGTAATTATCCTGGCGATATGTTAGAATTTGACTATATAAAAAGCCTGTTGTGCGAAAGGGGAAGGGAAGATGAAAAAAGGCGTAGAAATCTGGAAAAATATAGCTATGCTGAGCCAGTTTGGGCTTTCGTTTATTACCCCGTTGCTTCTTTGCCTTGCAGGCTGCTGGTGGCTGGCTGCGAAAGCCGGAGTTGGAGGCTGGATTTATATTTTAGGCTTTTTCTTTGGGATGGGCGGTTCCGCAACAGTGGCGTATAAATTTTATTTAAGCACTGTAAAACACCAGAAAAAAGAAGAAAAAAAGAAAAAACAGAAAGTATCCTTTAACCGGCATGTATAAATCCGGAAAAGGGTAGAAAGGAAGTATTATGAGCAGTATGTTCCATGATATTCAGCCGGCTGTAAAGAAAGAGACAAAAAGAGTGGCAGGAATTACAGCAACAGGTACGCTGGTGATGTGGATTGTATTTTTTGTACTCCACATGGGAATGCCGGAAAAAGTTCCTTTTGATTACACAGTAATCCTGGGAGGAATCTGCGGAGGTCTTGTGGCAGTGCTGAATTTTTTTCTCATGGGTCTTACCGTACAGAAGGTTGCTGCGGCAGAGGATGAGGCAGCTGCCAGAATGCGTATGAAGGCAAGCTATTCTCAAAGAATGCTGATTCAGATGCTCTGGGTGGTAATCGCAATTGTAGCCCCCTGTTTTCAGTTTGTGGCAGGCATTCTTCCGCTTTTATTCCCAGGGACAGGCATCAAGCTTGTAGGAATCATTGGAAGAAAAAAATAGTATATTTCAGGAAATATGAAAAAAATAAATGAAAGATGGGAGGTGGAAACATATGGAACTAGATGTTACCGGGGCCAGAATACTCTGGGAGCTTCCTCTTGAACTTCCTGTTCTTGGTAAGCTCCGTATCAGTGAGACAATGGTAGTGAGCTGGATTGTCATGATTCTGATAACAGGCCTTTGTATCTGGCTTACTCACGATCTGAAGGAAGAGAATATCTCCAAACGGCAGGCTCTGGCAGAGTTTATTGTAGAAAAGGCGAACAACTTTGTTGTGGGAAATATGGGGGAAAAATTCAGCTATCTCATACCTTTTATTGCAGCACTTTTTGCTACCAGTGTCGTGTCGAACCTGATAAGCCTTATCGGCCTTCGAAGCCCGACAGCAGATCTTTCAACAGAGGCTGCCTGGGCAGTTGTAGTCTTTATTATGATCACAGCGCAGAAGATTCAGACAAATGGATTTGGCGGTTATCTGAAAGGTTTTACCACACCAATCGCTATTATGACGCCATTTAATATTCTGTCTGAGCTGGCAACGCCTGTAAGTATGGCATGTCGTCATTTTGGAAATATTCTGTCAGGTGTGGTTATTAACGGATTGATTTACGGAGCGCTGGCAGTAGCAAGCTCTGCACTTCTTGGAATTCTTCCGGGAGTTCTGGGAGACGTTTTATCAAAAATCCCCATTCTTGATGTGGGTATACCGGCAATCCTGTCCGTTTATTTTGACTGGTTTTCCGGCGTAATGCAGGCGTTTATCTTCTGTATGCTTACGGTTATGTACATTGCAAATGCAGCGGAGGAATAAACGGATTCCAAAAGAAAGATTTAACAAAATAAATATATTTTACAGGAGGATTTTATTATGGATTTTCAGTTACTTGCAAAAGGTATCGCGTTGGCAGGATGTGCAATCGGTGCAGGCTGTGCCCTGATCGCCGGTATCGGACCTGGTATTGGTGAAGGTAATGCAGTTGCAAAGGCTCTGGAAGCAATCGGACGCCAGCCGGAGTGCAAAGGTGATGTTACTTCTACTATGCTTCTTGGCTGTGCGATTGCAGAGACAACAGGTATTTACGGTTTTGTAACCGGTCTTCTTCTTATTTTTGTTGCTCCTGGTATGTTCATGAATTTCCTGAGCTGATAAATTGTTCTGAGGGAACAGAAGGACCGGCAGGAACAGGAGGTTACAGGAATGCAGGTACAGGATTTAGTAACGATTGTGCCGTGGAATTTTATCGCAACGATTTTAAACCTTTTTATCCAGGTATATTTGATCAAACGCTTTCTTTTTAAGCCCATCAATGAGATGCTGGAAAAGCGCAGAGCAAAGGCAGATGCGCAGATTCAGGATGCTGTAAAAGCAAAAGATGAGGCTCTTGCAATGAAAGAAGAATATGAAAAAAATATGCAGGATGCAAAGAACAAGGCAAATGAGATTCTTACAACTGCCCAGAAAACAGCAGCTGTTCAGAGTGAAGAGATGTTAAAAGACGCAGCTCTTCAGGCTGCAGCAATGAAAGAAAAGGCAGAGGCTGACATTGCCCAGGAGAAGAGAAAAGCTGTTAATGAGATTAAAGGTGAAATTGGCGGCATGGCAATGGAAATCGCAGGTAAGGTGATCGAGAGAGAAATCAGCGAGGAAGACCACGCGAAACTGATTGATGAGTTTATAACGAATGTAGGTGAGGCATCATGACCCGGACTGCTAGATTATACGGCGGCAGTCTGTATGACCTTGCCGCAGAGGAGAAGGTCTCCGATGTGATTCTGGAAGAAATGGAAGAAGTTCGAAAGATATTCAGGGAAATGCCGGAATATCTTCATCTTCTTGGCGAGCCGTCCATTCCAAAAGGGGAGAGGACGGAACTTATTGAAAAGGCTTTTGGTACACAGGCAGAGCGTTATCTGGTGAATTTTTTAAAACTGCTGTGCGATAAGAACCTTATCCACGAATTTGCAGGCTGCTGTGAAGAATTTACACGGCGGTATTATGCAGATAATAACATTGCAGAGGCTTCTGTCACAAGCGCAGTGCCTCTTACAGACAGGCAGATGGAGCTTTTAAAAGCGAAGCTGGAAAAGATGAGCGGAAAAAAAGTAAAGCTGGTGCAGAAAACGGATTCTTCCGTACTGGCAGGTCTGCGTGTGGAATTAGAAGGAAAACAGCTTGACGGAACGGCGCAGAGCCGTCTGGACGGCATTTCCAGGAAACTGAACGAAATAATTGTTTAAAGGATGGAATGGAAACATGCAATTAAAACCTGAAGAAATATCCAAAGTCATCCGCAGCCAGATCAAATATTACGACAATGCAATCCGACAGAATGAGACAGGAACGATTCTGATGGTAGGTGATGGAATTGCCAGAGCCAGCGGTCTTGTAAACTGTATGGCAGGTGAGCTTCTGGAATTTGAGGACGGAAGCTTCGGAATGGCGCAGAACCTGGAAGAAAACAGCGTTTCTATCGTATTATTTGGCTCTGATGAAAATATCGGAGAAGGTCAGACTGTAAAACGAACCGGAAAGGTTGTTTCTGTTCCGGTTGGCGATGCAATGATCGGGCGCGTGGTGAATGCTCTTGGACAGCCTATTGATGGGGCAGGCCCAATTTTGACAGAGGAGTACAGGCCGATTGAGAGTCCGGCTCCCGGAATATGTGAGAGACAGTCTGTTTCAGAACCTCTCCAGACAGGAATCAAGGCGATTGACTCTATGGTTCCCATTGGAAGAGGACAGAGAGAGCTGATTATCGGTGACCGCCAGACAGGAAAGACAACGCTGGCAACCGATACTATTATCAACCAGAAGGGGAAGGATGTAATCTGCATTTACGTTGCAATCGGACAGAAGCGTTCTACCGTTGCAACACTTGTGGAAACCCTGACAAAGAACGGGGCAATGGATTACACTATGGTAGTTGCGGCTACTGCTTCTGAGGCAAGTCCGTTACAGTATATTGCGCCGTATTCCGGCTGTGCAATGGGCGAATATTTTATGAATAAGGGCAAACATGTTCTTATTATTTATGATGATTTAAGTAAACATGCGGTTGCATACCGTGCACTTTCTCTTCTGATTCGCCGTCCGCCGGGACGTGAGGCGTATCCGGGAGATGTTTTCTATCTTCACTCCAGACTTCTGGAGCGAGCTGCAAAGCTGGATGAGGAACACGGAGGCGGTTCTTTAACAGCCCTTCCGATTATCGAGACACAGGCGGGAGACGTTTCTGCCTATATTCCGACAAACGTAATTTCCATTACAGACGGTCAGATTTTCCTGGAGACAGAGCTTTTTCACTCCGGTGTTATGCCGGCTGTAAACCCGGGTATTTCTGTATCACGAGTAGGTGGAAATGCACAGATTAAGGCGATGAAAAAGGTTGCCGGAACATTGAAGCTTATTTATTCCCAGTACAGAGAGCTGCAGAGCTTTGCACAGTTCGGTTCTGACTTGGATGCCGATACAAAGGCACGTCTGGAGCAGGGCGCCAGAATTGTGGAGGTCTTAAAACAGAATCAGAATGCACCGGTTGCTGTTGAGAAACAGGTGGCGATTCTTTATGCTGTCACGAAGGGAATTCTTTCCAGAGTGGAAACAGAAGATGTAAAAAGCTATGAATCCGGTCTTTATACCTTCCTTGATACAGATGCGGAGGGGGCTTCCGTAATGCAGGAAATCCGTTCTACAGGAAAGCTGGAAGCGGAGACGGAAGAGAGACTGAAAAATGTGCTGGGCGAATATACAGATAAATTTCTGGATACAAAGCCTGAGAAATAAAGTGATTAGGAGGACAGGTCATGGCTGCAAATAACATGAAGGCGGTAAAACTGCGTATAAAAAGTGTGCAGAGCACGATGCAGATTACCAAGGCGATGGAACTTGTGGCATCCTCCAAGCTGCGTAAGGCAAAAGAGCGGGCAGATGTCTGCCGGCCTTATTTCCGGGAGCTTCATCAGACGCTTCAGGATATTGCAAATGGAAATATAGATTTTTCCTCGGCATATGCCAGGGAATCTGCGAACCCGAAAAGCTGCTATGTGGTAATTGCAGGAGACAGAGGACTTGCAGGCGGATATAACACCAACCTTTTTAAATGTCTGGAAGCGGACGCAGAAGGGAAGGATTATGTAGTTCTTCCTGTAGGAAAAAAATCTGTGGAATATTTTCGCCGGAAAGGTGTGGAATGTATCACAGAGGCGTTTGGAGAAATTGCAGAGATTTCTGTTGCGGATTGTTTTGAGATGGCAAATCTTCTCTGTCGGGAATTTAGAGCAGGGAAATATGGCCATATCGAGCTGTGCTACACCAACTTTGTATCCATGCTTTCCCAGGTTCCGTCTGTAATGTCCATGCTTCCTCTTGCAGACCTTACGGTGCAGGAGAAAAAAGGAAAAATCGAAAATCTGATTTTATATGAACCAGATGCAGTGGAAGTATTTGACGCCATTGTGCCGGAGTATCTGGCAGGGCTGATTTACGGCGGCGTTTGCGACAGTGTGGCAAGTGAGCTGGCTGCAAGGCGTACGGCAATGGAAGCTGCCACGGGAAATGCAGAAGAAATGATAGATAAGCTGAATCTGTATTATAACCGTGCGCGTCAGGCAAGCATAACGCAGGAAATCACAGAGATTGTTGGAGGTGCGGAAGGCATCTAAAGAGACATGGCTGCTTATGCAGACATCATCATAAGGAGATTCAACAAAATGAGCGAAAAACACATTGGCGAGGTAGTGCAGGTCATCGGTCCCGTTCTGGACATCCGGTTTGCACATGATGAGCTGCCTGCTCTTTTAAATGCCATAGAAATTGATAATCAGGGCGAAAAGCTGATTGCCGAAGTTGCCCAGCAGACCGGGGACAACACAGTTCGCTGTATCGCCATGAATTCCACAGACGGACTTGTACGTGGCGTAAAGGCTGTTGACACAGGCGGTCCGATTACCGTTCCTGTTGGCGAGGAATGCCTGGGAAGAGTATTTAACCTTTTAGGGGATCCGGTAGATAATAAACCGGCGCCTGAAACAGAGGAGAGATGGGCAATTCACCGTCCGGCACCTTCCTATGAGGAACAGACTCCTGCGACAGAAATTCTGGAGACAGGAATTAAAGTAGTAGATCTTATCTGCCCCTACGCAAAAGGTGGAAAAATCGGTCTGTTCGGAGGCGCTGGTGTAGGAAAGACGGTTCTTATTATGGAGCTTATCCATAATGTGGCAACTGCGCACGGAGGACTTTCTGTTTTCACAGGTGTAGGAGAGCGTACACGAGAAGGAAATGACCTTTATAACGAGATGCAGGAAAGCGGCGTTATTGATAAAACTGCCCTTGTTTATGGACAGATGAATGAGCCGCCGGGAGCACGTATGCGTGTAGGACTTTCCGGTCTTACTATGGCGGAATATTTCCGTGATGTGAAAAATCAGGACGTGCTTTTATTTATTGATAATATTTTCCGTTTTACACAGGCAGGTTCCGAAGTTTCGGCTCTTTTAGGACGTATGCCGTCTGCAGTAGGATACCAGCCGACTCTTGCAACAGAGATGGGCGCCCTTCAGGAGCGTATTACTTCTACAAGAAAAGGTTCTATCACATCGGTACAGGCAGTTTACGTGCCTGCAGATGACTTGACAGACCCGGCTCCTGCCACTACATTTACCCATTTGGATGCGACTACGGTACTTTCCCGTGAGATTTCCAGCCAGGGTATTTATCCGGCAGTAGACCCGCTGGACTCTTCCAGCCGTATTCTTGCGCCGGAGGTTGTTGGGAAAGAACATTATGAAGTAGCGCGTTCTGTTCAGAGAGTGCTGCAGAGATATAAAGAGCTTCAGGACATCATTGCCATTATGGGTATGGACGAGCTGTCTGAGGAGGATAAGCTTACTGTAAACCGCGCCCGTAAGGTGCAGCGTTTCCTGTCACAGAGCTTTTCTGTTGCAGAGCAGTTTACAGGTATGCCGGGACAGTATGTTCCGTTGAAAGAGACGATCCGTGGATTTAAGATGATTCTGGACGGAGAATGTGATGATCTTCCGGAGAGCTGCTTCCTGTTTTCAGGAACTATTGATGAAGTCTTTGAAAAAGCGAAGAATCAGTAAAGGAGGCTGTCTATGAAGACATTTCCGTTACGAATCGGAACACCGGATGGACTGCTTTTTGAGGGCGATGTAGAGCGAGTTGTGTGCCGTGGGATAACAGGAGATCTGGCAATTCTTGCAGGGCACTGTAATTTCTGTACTGCGCTCGGCATGGGGGAAGCTCATGTGATTCTGGAAGACGGCAGCAAAAAAGAGGCAGCCTGCATTGGCGGAATGCTCTCTGTTATGAATGGAACCTGCCGTGTTCTTGCCACTACTTGGGAGTGGAAAGAGGACATTGACAGGGAGAGAGCAGAAACGGCCAAGAAAAAGGCAGAAAACCTTCTGGCAAAAGGTGGTCTTACAGACCGTGAATATAAAATGGCAGAGGCGAAGCTTCAGAGAGCACTTGTCCGTTTAGGTGTAAAGCAGTAAAAGAGAATAAGTTTAAGGGACTGCAGCGGTGATATGCAGTCCCTATCTTTTTATAGAATAAAATATGTGACGGAAATAAACGATTTGGAGTTTTTAAATTTCAGGAAATGTCCTTTTTGCAGTATTTTATGTACGCGGCGCCGATTCCAAGGATGGCGTAAAGTATACCTGGGAGCAGGTAAGCCGGATTCAGAGCACCTTTTTCTATAATGTCAGCGCCTTCACAGTAGGCAAACGGCGTAAGGTATCTTAAAAATTCCGCTGCTTCTGTGATATTGGCGATGAGATTTAAAAAGTACATGGCTGCTGCAAGTCCGAGAGCGGCTCCTGCGCTTCCTCTTCTTAAAAAAGCAGAGATTCCGAAAGCAACGGAGGAAAGCTCTGTCTGAAGAAGAAAGTATGCCAAATGAAGGAGCAGGATTTCCTTAAAGGGAATCTCTTCTCCTGCTGCGGCAATGGAGCCAAGGGACAGAATCAGAATAAAACTGTTCATAATAATAAGCTGAATCAAAACTGCAAAAAGCTTTTCTGTGACAACACGGAAACGGGAGACAGGATGTGTGAGAAGAAATTCCGCAGTCCTGTCTTTTTCTTCTTTTGCAAGAATGGAGCCTGCTGTGAGAGTGGCAAAAAATGCGCCTCCAAGTCCGAGGATATTTCCACATTCCACAGAGTAAAATCCGATGAGTGTACCAAAATTCAGACGATCCATTCCAAAGGCGGCAGTAAAGCTTCCCATAGAAGCAAAAATTTTATTTACGTCCTTCATCTGGCTTTTCATTTCCGGAAAAAGAAAAATACACACTGCCATGAGAAAGCCTATGGAAAGCGTCCATATGAGAAGGGAGAGTTTCCCCTGTCTGAGTTCATGCTTTGTAAGAATCATGGGTTTGTCCTCCTTTTTTGTAATAGTGCAGGAAAATTTCCTCTAAATCCGGTTCTGCAAGGGTCAGATCTTTTATATTTCCAGTGGAAAGTGTATGAAGCAGCTGGTTTATATCTCCGCTGTAAAGAAACGTTATGGTATCATTTGTTTTTTTCAGACTGCGGATACCGGGAAGACCGGATAAATCTGCAGTTCCTTCTATTGTGACTCGTTTGGCGTTGTTTTTGGGAATTTCTTCTACATTCTGGCAGGCGATAATTTCTCCATCGCGGATAATCGCAGCTCTTGTGCAGTTATGCTGGATTTCCGACAGTACGTGGCTGGAGAGGAAAACAGTTGCGCCTTCTTTGTGACGTTCCTGCAAAATCTGGAAAAATTCATGCTGCATCAGAGGGTCAAGTCCGCTTGTCGGCTCGTCAAGAAGGAGGAGCTGTGGGTTGTGCTGCAGCGCACAGACGATTCCAACCTTTTTTCGATTTCCAAAAGAAAGTTCCTCTACTTTTCTGGAAACATCAAGCTGCAGGCGTTCGCAAAGCTCTTTTGCATTTTTCGTGCAGTCTGTTTTTCGAAGGCTTGCAGACAGCTTTAAAATATCTTTTACCCGCATTCCCGGATAAAAAGAGGATTCAGAGGGGAGATAGCCGGTACAGCCAAGGATTTTTTCTCTGTCCTTCTGAATATCCATTCCCAGGACAGATGCGCTTCCTGACGTGGGGCGGATAAGTCCGAGAAGAGTGTGGATCGTGGTGCTTTTTCCTGCGCCGTTTGGTCCTATAAATCCGAAAAAGTCCCCTTCTGACACGGTGAGATTTAAGTTCCTGATTCCCCGGACTTTGCCGTAGGATTTTGTGAGATTAACTGTTTGGATTGCGTCCATAATAACTCCTTTCTAGCTGCGCTGATAGAGACTTTTCCAGAACCGGATTAATTTTGTAAAATCTTCTTCCATCTGAGCAGCATCTACCTTTTCTTTCTGAAACATTTCCCATAAATATCCTTCGGATGCGAGATACATTTCCCGAACCATCATTTGAATATCGAGCTCCGGGAGAAATTGTTCCGGATTTAAATTCTGAAAAACAGGGGAAGTGTTTAAATTGAGATATTCTTTGTAATGTTCTAAAAGCGCAGGAGCAATATTTTCATCTTTTTCATAGAAGGAGCGCAGGGCAAAGGTTGCCATATAGGGATATTTACGAGTAATGGCAGCTTTTGCCTTTACGCCAAGAAACAGTGATTGAAAAAAGTCGGTCTGTTCGTAGCAATGGTAACGATTCAGATATTCTTCCGTTGTGTCTGCGCATTTTTGCCATAAGTACAGATATAGTTCCCTTTTGTTGTGGAAATAGTGAAAAAGAAGAGATTTGCTGATGCCGGCAGCTTCTGCAATCTGGCTCATGGGGCTGTTTTTATAAGTGTTCTGTGAAAAAACACGGTATCCGGCATTTAAAATTGCCTGCTGTTTTTCTTCCGGCAGGGAAAAGAATTTTTCATTCATGTGATAATACCTCCATTAACCGTTTCAGTTAACAGTATAATAGCCCTGTTGACCGATTTTGAGAAGACCTGATTTAAAATAAAGTGCGATGAAAAAACAGGATAAGGTGGCGATTTTTTTGCGGGTCTGTTAGAATAATATAAAAGAAAATAAATCGAGAGGAATTAATACAATGGAAGAAAAACAGCATAAAAGGCGGGTGCGTTATTCTGGTACGCATCCCAGAAATTATAAAGAGAAATATAAAGAATTACAGCCGGAGAAATATGCAGATACCATTTCGAAGGTAATCAGCAAGGGAAGTACACCTGCAGGAATGCACATTTCCATCTGTGTGAAGGAAATTCTTGATTTCCTTCAGATCCAGCCGGGACAGAAAGGGCTTGATGCAACCCTTGGATACGGAGGACATACAAAGGAGATGCTGAAATGTCTGAATGGAGAGGGGCATCTTTATGCGCTTGATGTAGACCCTATTGAATCAGAAAAGACAAAGGAGCGTCTTTTGAAACTGGGGTTCGGACCGGAAATTTTAACTGTGAAGCTTATGAATTTTAAGGATATTGATAAGGTGGCGGAGGAAGCAGGTAAATTTGATTTTATTCTGGCTGATTTAGGGGTTTCCTCCATGCAGATTGACAATCCGGACAGAGGATTTTCCTATAAAATAGAAGGACCTCTTGACCTTCGCATGAATCCGCTGAAGGGAACAAGCGCAGCGCAGCGCTTAAAAGAGGTGGATTTTGAGGAGCTTACAGGAATGCTTATAGAAAATGCAGACGAGCCTTATGCGGAACAAATTGCAGGAAAAATTTTGAAAACACTGAAAAAGGGCGGAGAAATTGAGACAACGACTCAGCTGCAGAAGGTGATTGAAGAGGCCCTGTCCTTTA
Source organism: uncultured Blautia sp. (assembly GCA_900541345.1). Taxonomy (GTDB): domain Bacteria; phylum Bacillota; class Clostridia; order Lachnospirales; family Lachnospiraceae; genus Blautia_A. The sequence goes on along the minus strand of UQJE01000016.1, from coordinate 17,657 downwards.
TTCCAAAGGAAGAGAGAAAAGAAGCAGTGAAAAAATCATGCCAGAGAACCTTCCAGGCGCTTCGTATTGACGTAAACAGTGAGTTTGAAGTTCTGTATGAATTTCTGGAAAAACTTCCAACAGTTCTTGCACCGGGCGGAAGAGTGGCGATTCTTACTTTCCATTCCGGAGAAGACAGACTGGTAAAAAAATCCTTTAAGAATCTTTATAAAGAAGGAGAATACAGTGAAATCTGTAAAGATGTGATCCGGCCATCTGCGGAAGAGTGTGCGAGAAACAGTCGTGCCCGATCTACGAAAATGCGGTGGGCGGTGAAAGCGTAAAAATGTACTAAAAAAAGTACAAAACTATATTTTCATAGTCCAGAATTGTATTAAATTCAAAACAGCAGGAAAATGGATTGTCTTTTATTTAACGGGATGTTATACTGGGGCTCGTGAAACAGGAAAATACATTTTAAGATAAATTTTAAGGAGGACCAATCATGGCAAACCGTGAGCAGTGGACAGGATTTAAAGGTAAAAACTGGCAGGAATCTGTTGATGTGCGCGACTTTATTCAGTGCAACTACACACCGTACGAGGGAGATGCATCTTTCCTTGAAGGACCGACAGAGGCAACAGATAAACTGTGGGGAAGACTTCAGGAGCTGCAGAAAGAAGAGCGTGCAAAAGGCGGCGTTCTGGATATGGAAACAGAAGTTGTTTCCGGGCTTACCGCGTATGGCCCTGGATACATTGATGAAAGCATGAAGGATCTGGAGACAGTTGTAGGACTTCAGACAGATAAGCCTCTGAAACGTGCATTCATGCCTTACGGCGGAATCAACATGGCAGAGAAGGCTTGTACAACATACGGATATCAGCCAAGCGAAAAGCTTCATGAGATTTTTACAAAATATCACAAAACTCACAACCAGGGAGTATTCGATATTTATACACCGGAAATGGTGAAAGCGCGTCACAACAAAATCATCACAGGACTTCCGGATACATACGGACGAGGACGTATTGTAGGCGACTACCGTCGTGTAGCTCTTTACGGAGTTGATTTCCTGATCGAGAAAAAACAGTATGATTTTGAGCGTTATGCAAGACACGGCATGAAAGGTACAGATTTCCGTCTTCGTGAAGAAATCGCAGACCAGATCCGTGCATTAAAAGAAATGAAAGAAATGGCAGCTGTTTATGGATTTGATATTTCCAAACCTGCAAAAGATGCAAGAGAAGCAGCACAGTGGCTGTATTTCGGATACCTGGCAGCAATCAAGACACAGAACGGAGCTGCAATGAGTGTTGGCCGTATTTCTACATTCCTTGATATTTACATGGAAAGAGATTTCAAGAACGGCACACTTACTGAGAAAGAAGCACAGGAGCTTGTAGACCACATGGTTATGAAGTTCCGTATGGTAAAATTTGCCCGCGTTCCTTCCTATAATGAACTGTTCTCCGGTGACCCGGTATGGGCAACACTTGAAGTTGCAGGTCTTGGACAGGACGGACGTTCTATGGTAACAAAGAACGATTATCGTTTCCTTCATACACTGGAAAACATGGGACCGTCTCCTGAGCCGAACTTAACAGTTCTCTACTCTTCCAGACTGCCGGAAAACTTTAAGAAATATGCAGCCCTTATTTCTGTTACAACAAGTTCTGTTCAGTACGAGAACGATGATGTAATGCGTCCGGTATGGGGAGACGATTACAGCATTTGCTGCTGTGTTTCCGCTACACAGACTGGTAAGGAAATTCAGTTCTTCGGTGCTCGTGCAAACCTGGCAAAATGCCTTCTTTACGCGATCAACGGCGGTATTGATGAAAAGACAAAAGTTCAGGTAGGACCGGCATATCGTCCGATCACTTCCGAATACCTTGACTTTGATGAGGTAATGGAGCGCTATGACGAGATGATGGACTGGCTTGCAAAACTGTATGTAGATACATTAAATATGATTCACTACATGCATGACAAGTATAACTACGAGGCAGCAGAGATGGCTCTTATCGATACAGATGTAAGACGTACATTTGCAACTGGTATCGCAGGCTTCTCTCACGTAGTAGATTCTTTAAGTGCGATTAAATATGCGAAAGTAAAAGTAATCCGTGATGAGGACGGAGTTGCAGTAGACTTTGATACACAGGGAGAATTCCCGAGATACGGAAACGACGATGACCGTGCAGATGATCTTGCAATCTGGCTGCTTAAGAAATTCATGCACAAATTAAGCAAATGCCATACATACAGAGATTCTGAGCCGACTACTTCCATTCTTACAATTACATCAAACGTAGTTTATGGTAAGGCAACAGGAAGCCTTCCGGATGGAAGAAAACTTGGAGAGCCGCTTGCACCGGGTGCAAACCCATCTTACGGCGCAGAGAAAAACGGTCTTCTTGCGTCTTTAAACTCTGTTGCAAAACTTCCATATGAACTGGCTCTTGATGGTATCTCCAATACACAGACAATCAGTCCGGGAGCTCTTGGACATGACGATGAGGAGCGCACAAATAACCTTGTAAATGTAATGGATGGTTACTTTGATCAGGGCGCACATCATCTGAATGTTAACGTATTTGGAACAGAAAAACTGATTGATGCAATGAATCATCCGGAGAAACCGGAGTATGCAAACTTCACAATCCGTGTATCCGGTTATGCAGTAAAATTCATCGACCTGACACGTGAGCAGCAGATGGACGTTATCGCCAGAACCTGCCATGAGTCCATGTAAGGAGATTAATAGTGACAGCAGGATATGTACATTCGCTGGAAAGCTTCGGATCAGTTGACGGACCGGGAGTAAGATTTGTGATTTTTCTTGCAGGCTGCAGTATGCGCTGCCAGTTCTGTCACAATCCGGATACCTGGAAAATGTCAGCAGGTACAAAATATACACCGGAAGAGCTGTTGAAAAAAGCGGTGCGTTACCGCGCATACTGGGGAAACGAGGGGGGAATCACCGTAACTGGTGGAGAACCCCTTCTCCAGATCGATTTTTTACTGGAACTTTTCCGTCAGGCAAAAGAGCAGGGCATTCATACGACCATTGATACAAGCGGAAGTCCGTTTACAAGAGAAGAGCCGTTTTTCGGAAAGCTTCAGGAGCTTATGAAATACACAGACCTTGTAATGCTGGATATTAAGCACATCAACGGGGAAAAACATAAGGCGCTTACAGGTCAGGAAAATGAGAATATCCTGGATTTTGCCAGATACCTGGACGAGATCAAAAAGCCGGTATGGATCCGCCACGTTCTTGTGCCGGAGCGTACAGATAATGATGAATATTTGAAGGAACTTTCAGATTTCGTTCATTCTCTTCATAATGTAGAAAAAACAGAAATCCTTCCATACCATACGCTTGGAGCGTATAAGTGGAAAGAACTTGGGTTTTCTTATCCTCTGGAGGGTATTGAACCACCTTCAAAGGAGCGCATTGAAAATGCAGAGAGGATTTTGGGAATTCGTGAATAAAAAGATTTCGCCAGCCGATTGTCGGCTGGCGTTTTCGTTTAAAGGGGCAAAGCGCCCAGAATAAGATATGCTGCGGTTCCTACAATACCGGAGCCAAGAATGATTTTTACGGCACTCATTTTTTCCTGGTATTTTCGAAGGAGAAAAAGACATACTGCAAAGATAATAAATTCCACCGGACGAAAATCAGAAAGAGTTATATTTCTCAGGTTTGTGTCAAAAAGTGCCAGTGTCAGAATGGAAATACCGGCAGAGCCAATCAAAGCAACAACAGCAGGACGCAGAGCAGAGAGAACTTTCTGTACTCCGGAAAAGGAGCGGTATTTATAGTAAAAGTGAGCCAGCGTCAGGCAGATAATAAAGGAAGGGATAATGCACCCAAGTGTGCATAAAACGGCGCCTCCCGGACCGGCCAGTCTCGTTCCTACAAAGGTAGAAGAATTAATAGAAATAGGACCGGGAGTCATTTCTGCTATGGTGATCAGATCGGAAAACTCGTCCATTGTCATAAGCCCGTGAATGTTTACAATTTGATCCTGAATGAGGGGAATAGCTGCATATCCGCCTCCTACTGAGAAGAGTCCTACCTGCATGAAGGCAAAAAATAGTTTTGTCAGAAGTGTCATTTGTTCCAGTCTCCTTTCTTTTTCATAACCTCATATACTGCATCGGCGATGCCTATTGCGAGGCAGGTGAGAATAATATACATAGCTCCAATTCCCATAAAACATGTTGCAATGAAAGATACAGTCATGAGAAGTATATAAAATACAGAGCGGCTGTTCCATACATGTTTCGCAAGATTCCATGTGACATCGAGAATAACGGCGGCGACACCGGCTCTCATAACCTGCAGTGCAATGGAAATGTAGCGGTTTTCCCGAAATTGTGTGTAGAATACACAGATAAGAGAGATAATCGCCATAGGGGGAAGAATGGTTCCCAGAACAGCTACAATAGAACCGATAATGCCGCTCATACGGTAGCCGATAATAACAGAGGCATTTACAGGAAGCGGGCCGGGTGATGACTGGGTAATTGCAGTAATATCCAGCATTTCATCTTCTTCCAGCCATTGAAGTTCCTCCACAAATTTCTTTTTCATAAGAGAAACAATAACGAAGCCGCCGCCAAAAGTGCAGGCGCTTAATACAAACATGGACTTGAAAAGTGTCCATAAGGTTTTGGGGGTAAGATCTTTTTTCAAAATGGAAACCTCCTCTTTCAATAAATGTGTGATGTGTTTTTGTCTTCTGCTATCATACATTGAAAACTTCATAATGTAAAATAATCAATTTTAATTTAATAATAAGATAAGTTTATGGTTTAAAGTTACTGCCTTGCCTTTTTCTTTTATCTTTGATAGGATAGAAATGTTAAACGGGAGGAAAGGACAATGAAAGAAAACTGTTTGAAACAATATGGAAAATATACGTTCTTGAATGTACTTGGCATGATAGGGCTGTCCTGTTATATTCTGGCAGATACATACTTTGTTGCGTTGGGACTTGGAAGCAGCGGTCTCGCAGCTTTAAATCTTGCCATTCCTGTATACAGTCTGATTCACGGAACGGGCATGATGCTTGGAATGGGTGGAGCGACAAGATACTCTATGGCAAAAAGCCAGGGCCATGCAGAAAAAGGAAATCAGATTTTTTCTAATGTGATTTTTATGGCGGCAGGTTTTTCGGTTCTGTTTATTATACTGGGACTTTTTGCTTCTTCAGGAATTACGCGATTTTTAGGAGGAACAGAAGAAACTTTTGAAATGTGCCGCACATACCTTCGTGTGCTGCTTATCTGCTCTCCTGCATTTGTGCTGAATAATGTCACTTTATGCTTTGTGCGAAATGATGGAGAACCACAAAGATCTATGGCGGCAATGCTGGCAGGAAGCTTTTCTAATATTATTCTGGATTATATTTTTATTTTTCCGTTTCATATGGGGATGCTTGGTGCAGTTGTGGCAACAAGCCTGTCGCCTGTTATCAGCCTTTGTGTGCTTGCCCCTTTCTTTATAAAGAAGAAAAATAATTTCCATTTTGTAAAAGGTGGATTTGGAAATAGATTTCCGGGGAAAATTCTCGCCAGCGGAATTCCCTCTTTCATAGGAGAATTGTCTTCTGGAATCGTAATTATTGTATTTAATCTGATTATGCTGGATTTACAGGGAAATACTGGTGTGGCTGCATATGGAGTGGTAGCGAATATTTCTCTTGTAGTAATTTCTGTTTTTAACGGAATTTCTCAGGGAATCCAGCCTCTTATCAGTCGGTATTACGGAATAAGAAAAAGAAGAGAAATCCAGAAAATTTATCAGTATGCTCTTTGGACGGTAGCAATTCTTTCTATTATAATATATGGAGGAGTTTTTATATGGGCAGACGGAATTACAGCTATATTTAACAGTGAAGGAAACAGTGTGCTTCAGAATATTGCTGTCTATGGAATTAAGCTGTATTTTACAGCGTGTATATTTGCCGGATTTAATATTGTGACGATGGTATATTTTACTTCTACAGATATACCCGGATATGCCAATATTATTTCTTTTATGAGAGGACTTCTCCTGATTATCCCAATGGCATTTCTTCTTTCTGTGTTATTTGACGAAACAGGACTCTGGCTTGCATTTCCGGCAACGGAGCTTGCTGTGGCTGTAATCGGAGTAGTTTTATACAATAGGGGAAAACGGATATGGAAGAAGCATTTCTGAAAAGAATATAAAATTTAACTGTAAATTACAGATTAAGACAAAAGTGTGTTATAATGAGACACAGCAAGGAGATATTTCACAAGGAGGAGCAGAATCTATGAGAAAAGGCAAATTACTGGGGGCAGTGCTTTTAAGTGCATGTTTAAGTGCAGGAAGTGTGGTTCCTGCAATGGCAGATGGTATGAAGGTGGTAACTCTTGGAGCAGATTTAACAGATGCACAGAAACAGACTATGATGAAGTATTTTAAAACAAGTGCAGATGAGGTGCAGATTTTAACAATCACAAACCAGGACGAGAGAGATCATTTAAGTTCTTATGTTCCTCTTGAACAGATTGGAACAAGAACAGTAAGCTGTGCTTATGTAAAACCGACACAGTCCGGTGGAATCCGTGTGCGTACTGCAAACTTAAACTGGGTTACCGGAAATATGATTGCAACGACACTTTCTACATCAGGAGTAAAAAACTGCGAGGTGGTAGCTGCCTGCCCGTTCGAGGTATCCGGAACAGGAGCTCTCACTGGTATTCAGATGGCATATGAGGCTGCGAGCGGTGAAAAACTGGACGAGACAAAGAAAGAGATTGCAACAGAGGAGATGGTAGTTACCGGAAATCTTGCGGACAAGGTTGGAAAAAATGACGCCACTACTGTAATCAATCAGGCAAAGATAGAAGTGATTCAGAATAATGTCCAGGACGCAAATGAAATTTACAATATTGTGTTTAATATAGCGCAGCAGAACAACGTAACAGTAGATTCTGAGGAGATGGATAAAATTGTTTCTCTTCTTGAGCAGATTGCCCAGCAGAATTATAATTATGAGGATATGCAGGAAACACTGGAACGTGTTGAGGAAAATGTATCAGGAGAAGTTTCTGAGGAAACAGAAAGCGAAACAGATGTTGTGGATCAGGACAGTATTCTCAGTGATGTAGATGAAAGCATTCTGGGAGAAGATGTACCTACAAGTTCTACAGAAGAGCCTATGGAAGAAGAATCCATGACAGAGGAAGATCCGGAGGCTACGGTAGATCCGGAGATGAATGAGGATGGCGTTGTAGAGGAAATTCCGGAAGAAGAAGGAACAGAGGGAGAAAATGTACCGGGATCAGAAACTGGAGAGGCTGCTCTCAGCGAGCAGGCACAGTCACAGTATGACATTTTGAAAAAGTTCTGTGCCGGAGAGTATGAAGGAGATGCAGATGCTCTTCTGGAAGCAATGGGAGAAGGATTCGTTCCTTCTGCAGTGATTGACGCAGAAACAGGTGCGCTTCTTTCTCAGAAAGTAGAGGAAACGTATTATCAGATTCTGACAGAGGGAACAGGTGCTTATATTCCCACAGGAATGGAAAAGTATATCAGTGTTGAGCTGAATATGATGAATGAAAAGCTCAAAGAAATTTTTAATATTGAGCAGCCGGAAAAAACAGAGGAAGAAGCGGCAGCCGATATTCTTGCAAATATAGCGCAGGAGGACAGAGAGCTTCTCTATCATGATACCCTGAAATTCTTTGAGAATCTTTATGGAGAGACAACCTTTACAGATGAGACAACAGAGAATGGTGAAGCAACAGAACAGCCGGCAGAGCAGACAACAGAAGGAACAGAAGAAATCCCGGCTGGAACAGAAGAGACTTATCCAACAGAATAAATGGAAAGAAGTGAAAAAGGAGAATGGCGGCTGCGCCATTCTCCTTTTTGGGGAATAGGAAGGTAAATTGTGATTGGAGATAGGGCTTTAACACATTTGTTTTGGTTTTACCTGCATAAGCTGCATTTTAATAAAAGCAGGGCGTACTGCATTGTAGAGGAAAGCTACAAGAACAACAGACACGACTGCATTTACAAGGGTTGCAGCAGCGCTCATTTTTGCAAGAACGTCTGCCATTTCCTGTGGCTGTCCGAGAATCAGCCTTTTGTAGAAATATCCCACAACAGGATCGGCAATTACATTAAAGCCAAGGCCTGCAACAGAGGAAATCACACTCCATTTAAATACATATTTTTTATCGTGGCTTTCGTTGATTTTTGCAATTTTATGAGCAACAAGACCGGTAATTAAGCCAATGCAAAGCTTCAGTATAAAGGTTTTTGGTGCAACAGTAATATAAACAGGGTCCATTATATCTGCGATTGTCATTCCAATAGCACCTGCAAGACCGCCATACCAGCCGCCCAGAAGAAGAGCGCCTATTACACAGAATGCATTGCCGATATGAAGGGAAGTAGCATCCCCTCCGGGTACCGGAATTTTAATCTGCAAAAAGGTAAAAGATACAAAGCAGAGGGCTGCAAGAAGTGCAGTTTCTGCCAGTTTCATAATAGTAGCATTTTGTTTGTTCATAATCATTCACTGCCTTTCCTTAAATGTTACCGTTATCATACATAGAAACTGTACACTATTCAATATCCAATTTTAACTATTTTTAAAGGGACAGTTTGATGCGGATTCTAAGTAAATAAGTACAGTTCAAGAGTCACTTCTGACGTCCGGTATTGAATGATATAGTTATCGGCGTGAACTGTACCTATGAACTTTCTGTGTATCACTGGAAAATCCATCTCAACTGTGATAGAATATATCCTAAATTTGACAACAAAGCAGTGAAACATAGAGGAGGAACACAAAATGGGATTTAAAGAGGTAAAAGCAGAAGAGCTGACAATGAATCCTTTCACAAAAATCGGAAAGGAATGGCTTCTTATCACAGCGGGAAATGAAGAAAAATGTAACACAATGACAGCAAGCTGGGGCGCAATGGGCGTTATGTGGGGGAAAAACACAGTGACAGTGTATATCCGCCCGCAGCGTTATACAAAGGAATTTGTAGACAGAGAAGAGAGGTTTACGATTTCTGTTCTCGGGGAAAAATACAGACAGGAGCTTGGCTACTGTGGACGTGTCAGTGGAAAGGGAATCAACAAAATCAAAGAGGCAGGTCTGACTCCGTATTTCACAGACGGAACAGCAGGAATTGAAGAAGCAGATATGATTATGGTATGCAGAAAAATGTACCATGACGACATCAAACCACAGTGTTTTGACGAGAAAGAAAACGATGAGAGATGGTATCCGGAAAAAGATTACCATATTATGTACATAGCAGAAGTGGAAAAGGTACTTGTAAGAGAATAGTAAGGAGCAGTGAATTGAAATGAAAGAAAAGTTTATCCGGTTTATGCAGGGACGCTACGGTGTGGATGACCTGGCGAAATTTACAATGGGAGCGGCGTTCGTGTGCGTTTTGCTTTCTATTTTTGCAGGGAGAAGCAATATGGGAGCGCTTCTTGATACACTGGGTCTTGCTGCCATTATTTATACATATTTCCGTATTTTTTCCAGAAATATCCAGAAAAGATATGAGGAAAATCAGTGGTTTCTTGCAAAAACAGCGAAGCTTCGCCTGCGTTTTCAGAAAGAAAAAAGCCTGATGGCAGAACGCAGAACAAATCATATTTATACCTGCCCGGGCTGCGGACAGAAAATCAGGATTCCAAAAGGAAAGGGAAAAATAGAAATCGATTGTCCAAAATGTCATACAAAGTTTGTAAAGAGGAGCTGAGATGTTTGGATATGTAATTGTAAATAAGCCGGAGATGAAATTTAAGGATTTTGACGTATATCGTTCTTTTTACTGTGGCTTATGCCGTGAGCTGAAAAGAAAGTACGGAGTTTCCGGACAGATTTCCATAAGCTATGATATGACCTTTGTTGTCATGCTTTTAAGCGGGCTTTACGAGCCGCCCACAAAACAGGGTACAACAAGGTGCGCTGTTCACCCTGTTCACAGGCAGCAGGTAAGAAAGAATGAAATGACAGAATACGGAGCAGATATGAATATTCTTCTTACCTATTATAAATGTATGGATGACTGGAATGATGAGAAGAAGGTATCCCGCCGTATATACGCAGCCCTTCTCCAGAACAGAGAAAATCACCTGGAAGAAGTATATAAAGAGAAAATTCCGGTTATTATAGAGCATCTGGAGCGGCTGTCTGCCTGGGAAAAAGAAGGGGAGAAAGACCTTGATAAAATGGCGGGCTGTTTTGGGAAAATTATGGAGGAGATTCTTGCAGTACGCCATGATATGTGGGAAAAATCTCTTCGTAAAATCGGATTTTATCTTGGAAAATTTATCTACCTTCTCGATGCTTATGATGATGTGGAAAAAGATGCGGAAAATGGAAATTACAATCCATTTTCTGAAAAGTGTATGCTGAAAGGGTTTGAGGAGGAAGTTCGCAGCATTTTGATTATGATGCTTGCAGAAGTTTGTAAAGAATTTGAGAAACTTCCTGTTATAAAATACGGAGATATTCTCCGAAATATACTATATTCCGGTGTCTGGTGCAGATTTGAGGAGATTAGTAAAAGAAGAAGGGAAGAACGGGAGAAAAGAGAGAAATGTTAGATCCATATAGTGTGTTAGGTGTACCACGAAGTGCAACAGATGATGAAGTAAAAAAAGCATATCGTCGTCTCAGTCGAAAATACCACCCAGATGCAAATATCAACAATCCAAACAAGGATCAGGCAGAGGAAAAATTCAAGCAGGTTCAGCAGGCGTATGAGCAGATTATGAAAGAACGTGAGTATGGATACGATTCTGCGGAAAACAGCTACGGCGGTTTTGGAGGATTTGGAGGCTACGGCGGAGGTCAGAGAAGCAGTACCTATCAGGACGAAGAGGAGTTGAGAAGGCAGGCTGCGGCAAATTATGTACAAAGCGGACATTATCAGGAAGCTTTGAATGTGTTAAGCTCCCTTTCCCAGAGAAACGGGCAGTGGTACTACCTGTCTGCAATGGCAAATATGGGAATGGGAAATAATGTAAATGCCCTGAACCACATTCGGGAGGCTGTCCGTCTTGAGCCTGACAATATGCAGTACAGAATGGTGCTCCAGCGTATGGAGGGAGGCGGAACCTGGTATCAGGAACAGCAGAGTCCGTTCGGAGGAATGCCCAGAGGGACAGGAAATATCTGTATGAACCTCTGCCTTGCCCAGGCTGCATGTAATTGCTGCTGTCCGGGAACTTTTGTGTGCTGTTAAAAAAATATTGACAATCTTAATTGAACGTATTACTATGTTAAAGTGTTAAAAGAAATGGACAGGAGGAATTAAGTATGAGCATTCGTGTTGGAATTTTTGGATATGGAAATCTGGGACGGGGCGTAGAGTGCGCCATCAAACATAACCCGGATATGGAGCTTGCAGGCGTATTTACACGTCGCGATCCTGCTACTGTAAAAATCCTTACAGAAGGTGGAAAAGTTTATTCTGCAGACCAGGCGGCTTCCATGAAAGATGAGATAGATGTAATGATCCTCTGCGGAGGAAGTGCGACAGACCTTCCGGAACAGACGCCGGAGCTTGCAAAATGGTTTAATGTGGTGGACAGTTTTGACACACATGCCAGAATCCCGGAGCATTTTGCAAATGTAGATGAAAAAGCACAGGAGAGCGGTCACGTTGGAATTATTTCCGTAGGCTGGGATCCGGGAATGTTTTCCCTGAACCGTATGTATGCAAACGCAATCCTTACAAATGGAAAAGATTACACATTTTGGGGAAAAGGCGTAAGTCAGGGACATTCTGATGCAATCCGCCGTGTGGAAGGCGTAAAGGACGGCAAGCAGTACACTATTCCTGTAGAATCTGCTCTTGAATCCGTGAGAAACGGAGAGAATCCGGAGCTTACTACAAGACAGAAGCACACAAGAGAGTGCTTTGTTGTGCCGGAGGAAGGCGCAGACCTTAAGAAAATCGAAGAAGAAATCAAAAATATGCCGAACTATTTTGCAGATTATGATACAACCGTTCATTTTATCACAGAGGAAGAACTGAAACGGGATCACAGCGGGATTCCGCATGGCGGTTTTGTCATCAGAAGCGGAAAAACAGGCTGGGATAATGAAAATAACCATGTGATCGAATACAGTCTGAAACTGGATTCCAATCCGGAGTTTACTTCTTCCGTTATTGTGGCATACGCCCGTGCAGCATACCGCATGTACAAAGAAGGACAGAAAGGCTGCAAGACCGTATTCGATGTAGCGCCTGCTTATTTGAGCGCTTTGGACGGAGCAGAGCTTCGTAAGAATCTTCTGTAATCTCAGGAACTTATCTGTGAACAGACCGGATAAATATTAAATATCGGATTTGTGTGTAAAAGGGACAAAACATCTTTGTGTGTTTTGTCCTAATTTCTTTGTGGGAAATTGTGGAGATTTCACAGACTTTCAGTTCCTTGCTCCCAGGTATTGACGGAAAAATTGGACAGGTTTATACTTCTTTATAAGGCTGTAATAAAATTGTAAAATACTATGGAAATCAGGTAACCGGAAACAGAGTAAAAGGGGACGGAGAACATGAAAAAAGTATTGAAAAAGTTGAGAATCTGGAGTCTGCTTCTTATGCTTGCGGCAGTAACAGTTGGCGTTACAGCAGTGGCAAATCCCACGCAGGTAGAGGCTGCAGCAAAGAAGGGCTGGCAGAAGATCAATGGGAAACAGTATTATATTTTGCAGAACGGCTCAAAGGCAAAAGGACTTACTGTCTTAAATGATAAGGTGTATTATTTTGATAAAAAGACAGGCGTTCAGCAAAAGGGATGGAAGACAATAGACGGCTATCGTTATTATTTTGGAATCGGTAATCTGAAAACATGTAAGCCGCAGGAGCTGAATGCAGCCGTAGGCTGGCGGCAGGACGGAGATGGCAACAGACGCTATTTTAATTCTCAGGGACGCATGGTCACACAGTGGCTTACATTGAAAGATAAGAAATATTATTTTGATAAAAGTACGGGAATCATGAAAAAAGGCTGGCTGTACCTGGGAGACGACAAGTATTACTTTAATGCCAAAACAGGTATTATGGCGTCAGATGTAATGCTGAAGGATACGAAGAAAAATATTGTGAGATATTTTAATCCTTCTGGACGAATGGCAAGGGGCTGGAAAACCTTCCCCGACAGAAAGTGCTACTTTATTTCAAATCTTAAGTCAGACAGAGACGGTGCAATGGCTATCGGTTTCCATGATATAGATGGAAAGACATATTATTTTTACAGTAAGACAGGAGACAAGGTTGAGGGCTGGCTTACCATGAAGAGCACTGGAAAGAAATATTATCTGAACCCGGATAATGGCGGTGTTCTTGTAAAGAATACAGAGATGGAAATAGACGGCGTTGTTTATATTTTTGACAAGGAAGGCGCTGCAGTTATAAAGACAGTCGGTCCGGATATTTCACAGCCTACAGGAAAGAGAACTATTAAGAATTATCTGGCAGGCGCGCTTCAGCCGGTAGGACAGGCTCTTTATGTATGGGGCGGAGGCTGGAACGATGCCACAAGAAAAGGGTTAAGTCCTCTCTGGAAACAGTGGTATGACAGTCAGGACAGCAGTTATAATTATAAAAACTACATGTATCAGAGAGAAAAAGGATTTGACTGTTCCGGATTTGTGGGATGGGCAGCTTATCAGGTAATGCACAGCAAGTCAGGAGAAGGAGAAGGCTACACAGTCGTTTCTGGAGAAGTTGGTCCGAGCTACCGGTCAAGAGGCTGGGGTACTACATTGTCAGTTGCGGATATTAAGAAAAGCAATTATACGTTAAAAGCCGGTGATGTGGGATACAATGCCGGACATACCTGGATCGTACTCGGACAGTGCTCTGATAAGAGTCTTGTGATCGTACATTCCACACCGAATGCAGGCTGCCAGATTTCCGGTACAACAACACCGGGCGGAAATGGCGACAGTCAGGCAGTTGCACTTGCCAGAGAGTATATGTCAAGATATAATGGATTTTACAAATACGATTACCATACATGTGCAGGACTTGAAAGCTATTTTGTAAACGGCAATTATTTCAGATGGAACAGCAATACCCTCAGCGATCCGGACGGATATAAGAATATGACGGCAGATCAGATTCTTGCGGATTTATTCAGTTAAATAAGGATAAAAAAAGGATGAAAGAGAAAAGCTTTCATCTTTTTTTACGTGCTTTTTATCGGCAAAACGCTGAAAATATCAAAACTCTGTTGACGGGAAGTTATTTATCGTATATAATGAGTTACAGGTTTGTAACAAAATTGTAAAAAATAGCACCCGATATAAAAGGGCGCAAAAAGAGAAAAGGAAGGTATCTATGCGGAAAATATGTAAGAAGTTCAAGGTTTTTGGATTACTCCTTATGCTTGCAGTTGCTGCCGTAGGAGTTACATCTATTTCCCAGCCGATGCAAGTAGAAGCAGCAGCGAAGAAGGGATGGCAGAAAATTGACGGCAAACAATATTACATATTGGATAGTGGAGCAAAAGCAAAAGGATTACAGAAGATAAAAGGAAAAACATATTATTTTGATACAAAAACCGGCGAACAGAAAAAAGGCTGGCAGACAATAAACGGATACCGTTACTACTTCGGAAGCGGTGACTTAAAGAAAGCTGCACCGGAAAGCTTATATATGGCGACCGGCTGGAGAAAAGATGGAGACGGAAACAGAAGATACTTCACTTCTTCCGGACGTATGGCGACACAGTGGTGTACTCTGGACGGAAAGAAATATTACTTCAATCCGGACACGGGAATTATGAGAACCGGCTGGTTGTATCTGGGAGAAGACAAGTATTATTTTAATACAAAGACAGGTATTATGTCAGCGGACGTAATGCTGAAAGATACGAAAAAAAGTATCACCAGATATTTTAATCCTTCCGGGCGAATGGCGCGGGGATGGAAAACATTCAGCAGCGAAAAGAAATGTTATTTTAATTCCGATCTGAAGTCAGACAGAGACGGTGCAATGATTCACGGATTTAAGGACATTGACGGAAAAACCTACTATTTCCTGAGTACAGACGGAAGAAAGGTTACCGGTTGGGTGACAAATAAACAGACAGGCGCCAAATATTACCTCAATCCTGAAAATGGCGGAATTCGTGTGGAAAACACAGAAATGACCATCAGCGGAAAAACATATATATTTGACAAAGACGGCGTTGCAACTCTGAAAACAGAAGGACCGAATACCGTGAAGCCGACAGGAACACGAACCATCAAGAATTACCTGGCGGGAGCGCTTCAGCCGGTAGGACAGGCTCTTTATGTATGGGGCGGAGGCTGGACAGATGCCACAAGAAAAGGAGTAAGTCCTATGTGGAAACAGTGGTATGACAGCCAGGACAGCGATTATGATTATCATAACTGGAACGATTTAAGCGCAGCGAACCGTGCAAAAGGACTTGACTGCTCCGGATTTGTAGGATGGGCGGCTTATCAGGCAATGCACAGTACAAGCGGCGAGGGATATGGATACACGGTTGTTTCCGGAGATGTTGGACCGAGCTACCGCTCAAGAGGCTGGGGAAGTATTCTGACGGTTGCTGATATTAAAAAGAGCAATTATAAATTCCAACCGGGAGATATTGGATATAATGACGGACATACCTGGATCGTACTTGGACAGTGCTCTGATAAGAGTCTTGTGATCGTACATTCTACGCCAAATGCAGGCTGCCAGATTTCCGGTACACCGACACCGGAGGGAACATACAACAGTCAGGCAATTGCACTTGCAGAACAGTATATGGCAAGATACCCTGGTGTAAGTAAATATGATTATCATGAATCAAGTGGTAATTATCTTATAAATGGAAATTACTTCAGGTGGAACAGTAATATACTTAGCGATCCAGAAGGTTACAAATATAAGACAGCAGACCAGATTCTTGCAGACTTGTTTTCATAAAATTTAATAAAATAATAAAAACATCTTTGAGACAAAAAAAGTTTCAAAGATGTTTTTTGTTATTATATTAACAACTGACCGCACGAGTCATTTTTGAAAAAATCACGCATGATTTTAAAAAAAAGTTACTAAAAATTCTGTGAAAAAATTGTGAAATATATAAATAGATTTTGTATTTTGATTATGATATTATATTTTTATATAAATGAACGTGAAATATAAAAAATTAAGAAAGGAGGATAAAAATAAACAATGTAGCTTGATAAATTTGTGTAAAGAAAGGAGACGTTTCAATTATGAAAAAATCTTTCAAATTTGAAGTTTTATTACTGTGTTTTATTTTATTAGTAGGAACAGTTTCAGTATCAGCAGAATCGTTTGTATATTATGATATGGAAACAGAAGAACAAATGGAACAGGAAATTCAAGCGGAAGAAGGAGAAGTATTTCCGCCAACAAAATCTTTTGTGGGAAAGGCGACTGTGGTTGGAAATACATCTCGCAAGGTAATTGGGGAAAATTCTATGCTTCCTGTTTATAAGTCGTTTACATCTGATTTTAAATATAGCAAGATTTGTTATATAAAGTCTTTATGGAAGGCAGAGGGGAAGACTTATGTAAAACAGGGAACTGGAACTATGGTAAGTTTGAATCAAGTTTTGACAGCTGGGCATTGCATATATGATTATACGAGAGGACCGGCAGATGAAGTTTATGTATATCCGGGAAAGTATTTAGGGACTCTTACATATGGAGAAGCAAAAGGAATCCATCTTTCATATCCAGAAGATTTAACAAAATTAAACTATAATGATTCCAGTACGTATGCCTATCGTAAAAGTGATATAGGAGTAGTAACCTTGGATAAAAGTGTAGGAAACGACTGTGGATATATGTCTGTAGCATATGTTAAAGATTCAGATATGATGGCGTTACCGAGTCGCCAAGTAACTGTAACAGGATACCCAGGTGCAGGAATTTCGTTAGGATTTCATGATGAGGAAACAAATAGTAACACTACATTGGAGGGAATTATGTATAGTTCCAGAGGATATGTAACGAGATGTTCTGGACGAGAAATTTTATATAATGTAGATACTGGTACGGGAACGGACGGAGCTGCCCTCGTATGTACGCAACGGGGAAATTCAGATGAGATATTAGCTGGAATTAATGTGGCATCAGGTTCAGGTTCAAATACATTTAATATAGGTGTACATATTGAGAATACACATATGAAATGGCTACAATCTTTAGGAATCCGATAGAATTTTATGAAAATATAGCGTGAGAATTAATTAGAATGTGGGGTGTTGTGAATGAAGAAAAGATTTTACTTATTTCTATATATGATTTGTTTGGGAATATTAATAACTTCTTATTCGGTTTCAGCAGATTCATTTGTATTTTACGATATTAGTACACAAGAGAAATATGTAAAAGAAATAGAAATGTCAGAGGAAGAAGCTTTAAATAGAAGTGAAAATACATATATTAAAAATAAATACTTAAAAACAGAGGACAGGAGTGTTGTTGGAGAAAATATACTTTTTCCAGTATATAAAGAAGCTAGTGAACAGTTACCATATAGTCCTATTTGTTATATAGAATCGATTTGGAATATAAATGGAAAAAAACATATTTTAAAAGGGAGTGGAACAATTATTTCGCCATCTAAAGTTTTGACAGCAGGT